>NZ_JBEYWO010000005.1:9786-407869 GCF_040644455.1 Streptomyces sp. NPDC046977 | reverse complement strand
CCCGGCGCCCACCCCTGGTCGGAACCCCCCCCCCATTTTGCGTTGTGGGCACCCGGCCAAACACCCCGGCCCCCCCCCCCCCCCCGCCCCGGGGGCCCCCCCCCCCGGGGGGGGCGGGCCCCGACGGGTCCGCGGAGCTGTCGGCGAAGGGCTTGTTCGCCAGGGTCCGCACTGCCAAAATCGGCGCGGTGATCACGACCAGGAGTGCCCGCAGGGCTTCGGGCACCAAGAACTCCTCCGACTTTCTCCTCGCTTTGACCTTTGTCAGGCGCCGCACTCCGGAAAAGGACGCCGCGGACCTCGCCAAGGGCCAGGTCTTCGAGCTGGCCTCGCTGAGCAAGACCATCGGCGGGGTGGCGCTCATCTCGGTGGGCAAGGGGAAGCAGATCGAGCGCCTGAAGATCGGCAGCCTGTTCGTCGCCCAGGGTCAGCCCATGATCTGGCGGGAGCGCCGCACCGGGAACGAGACCCTGCTCAACGGTCCCTTCCGGCTCATGCCGCTCGAGAAGAAGGTGCCCCTCAACAACAGGATGGGGTTCTTCGAGCTTTCCACGGCTGACGGCACTCACGAGTTGACCCTTCCGAAGAAGGACGCCCCGCTCGTCGAACTCGCCATAGCCGCGGAACCGGCTGCGACCGTTTAGCGGCGATGGCGGTCCCGCGAGAACCCCTGGGGCGACCGCACAGGGGTTCTCTGCGCCCGGACCGAGGTCCGAGCGTGGTCAGGCGGCCGCGGGGAAGGCGTGCCGCTTGCCGCCGACGACGGCCGCCGCGGCGGCGATCAGGAGCGCCAGCGACGCCCAGGTGATCGAGGCGGCGCCCAGGTTCGCGACCAGGAGGCCGCCGATGAGGCCGCCGAGCGCGATGGACGCGGAGAAGACCGTGATGGCGATCGACTGGGCGACGTCCGCGGCCTCCCCGGTCGCGTTGATCACGGCCCCGATGAACAGGCTCGGGGAACTGCCGAACGCCAGGCCCCATGCCGCGGCGGCCGCGTAGACCAGCACGGGCAGACCGGAGAACACGGCCAGCACGAGCACGGCGGCCCCGAGGAGCGCGGTGCTGCCCACGACGAGCCTGCGCAGGTGGCGGTCGATGTGGGTGCCGACCACAACCACGGTCAGGATCGATGTGAGGCCGAAGGCGAACAGCACCCAGCCCGTCTGTCCGCTCATGCCCAAGTGCCGGAGGAAGTCGGTGATGTAGGTGTAGAGGATGTTGTGCGCGATCATGTACGCGGCGAGCGCGAACAGGATGACGCGCAGCCCGGGGATGACCAGGACCCGGGAGATCCTCAGCCGTTCGTCCGCCGGGCGGCCGTCCAGGTTGGGCAGTGTCGCCAGGATCCACACCATGGTCAGCGCGGTGAGCGCGGCGGACGCGTGGAAGGCGATCTGCCAGCCGCCGAGGCCGCCCAGCCAGGTTCCCAGAGGGATGCCCAGGGCCAGCGACACCGGGGTCCCGGCCAGGGCGATGGCGATGGCCCGGCCCTGCCGCCCGTCGGGCGCGAGCCGGGCGGCGTAGCCGCCGAGGAGCGGCCAGATGAGCCCGGTGCCCAGGCCGGCGACGAACCGGATCACCAGGGTCAGCGCGTAGTCGCCGGACACGGCGGTGAGGGCGTTGGTGACGGCGACGGTGGCGAGCGCGAGCAGCAGCACGTTCTTGCGCGGCCAGTGCGACGTGGCCCGCGTCAGCGGGATCGCGCCGATCGCGGTGGCGGCGGCGTAGATCGTCACGGTCTGGCCGGTGAGCGAGACGCTCGTGTGCAGCGTGCCGCTGATCTCCGGCAGCAGGCCGGCGGGCAGGCACTCGGTGAGGATGCCGACGAAACCGCTGAGGAAGAGGCCGAACAGGGCCGCGCCCGGAAGGCGGTCCCGCCCGCGGACGGGCGTGGCTGAGGGGGTGGTCGTCTGCGTCATTCGTGGTGTCCATGAACTGTGGGTGACCCGGTACGGCCCGCGGTGGACGTACGGGTCGGCGGCGGCACACGGCCCGGGGCGGCGGCGGTCCTCGCGGACCTCCGGTGCCCGGCCCGGTGGCCCCGGGCGTTTCCCCGGGAACGCGTTCAGGCTGCTCCGGACGTGCGGGCTTACCCAGATCCCCGCTCCGCCTACGTCTCGTGTGCCTACCACCGGCAGGGACAGGCTCCGCCCTGGCGCCGGCGCGATACTGGGGGGCATGGCCACCCGCCCCGAACCCCGCACCGACCCGGCAGCCGCGCCGGGCGCCGGGTACGCGCGCGGCGGTGGGGAGTCGCGGCTCGACCCGCGGGCGGAGCTCAACGAGTTCCTGCGCACCCGCAGGGCCCGGCTGAAGCCGGCCGACGTGGGGCTCGCCGAGTACGGCCGGCGCCGGGTGCCGGGCCTGCGGCGGGAGGAGCTGGCGCAGCTCGCGGGGGTCTCCGTGGCCTACTACACGCGACTGGAACAGGGCAACGGCCACAACGTCTCGGTGGAGGTGCTGGACGCGATCTCCCGTGCGCTGCGGCTCTCCGACGCGGAGCACGACCATCTGCTGCACCTCGCCAAACCCAGGCACCGCGGCCGGACGCCCGCGGCCCGGCGCCAGCAGGTGCGGCCCGCGCTGGTGCAGTTGGTGTCGGCGCTGGAGGGCGTCCCCGCGTACGTCTGGGGCCGCCGCACCGACGTGCTGGCCTGGAACGGTACGGCGTCCGCCCTCTTCGGCGACTGGGCGGCACGGGCGCCGCAGGAGCGGAACTGGGCCCGGATCACCTTCCTCGACCCGGCGGCCAGGCGGCTCTTCGCCGACTGGGAGTCCAAGGCCTCGGACGTGGTCGGGCAGCTGAGACTCGACGCCGGCCTGCACGCGGACGATCCGCTGCTCGCGGCGCTGATCGGGGAGCTCTCCCTGCGGAGCGAGGACTTCCGGAGGCTGTGGGCGGCCCACGACGTCAAGCGGAAGTCGCACGGCAGTATGCGGCTGCTGCATCCGCTGGCGGGTGAACTCACCCTGCGCTACGAGTCGTTCGCGCTCCCGGACGATCAGGAGCAATCGCTGTCGGCCTACCACGCCGAGCCCGGCTCCGCGTCGCGGGAGGCACTGGGCCTGCTGGCGAGCTGGGGCACGGACGCCGCCCGGGAGCGGGCGGCCACCGCGAGGGACTGAGCCGGAACCTTCCTCGGGTCTCCGCGTGCCGGCGAGCGGCCGTCCCGGATTCCCGCCGGAACGGCCGCCGCGGCCGTGGTCGCGCCCTCGGGCGTTCAGTCGAACCGGTTCCACTGGGGGCTGGTGGCGATCGCCTTGAGCTGCTTGATCGTGAGCGCGGGGGTGGCCCGGGTGGCGGCGGAGGACTGGCGCTCGGAGTTGAAGGCGCTGATCACCACCCGCCGGCCGTCGGGCCTGATCGTGTCGACGGTCCACATGACGACCCCCGAGCCGCCCTTCTCGCCGGGCCCCTGATGCGTCGCGACCTTCGTGCCGTCGGGCAGGGTCTCGGCGCCGGCACCGAAGAGCTGGTCCTCGACGTCCGACATGTTCGACTGGACGTTGATCTGGACGAGGCTCCTTCCCTTCCCGTCGTCGAGCACGAGGTCCGCGAACCCGTCCTGCGGGCTGCCCTTCTCGACCACCTCGACCCCCTTGGGCACCAGGGAGATCAGGGTGTGCCGGACCGCGGCGCCGTCCGCCTCCGCGGGCGGGGCGACGGGGGTCCGCGAGGGCTTGGACGGCTCGGGAGCGGAGTCGACGGCCTTGCGCCAGGCCGGGGCGGTGGCGACCTTCGTCAGCTGGGCCAGGGTCAGGGGCGGTTCGGGCCGGGAGACCGGTGCGCCCTTCTCGGCCTCGGCGTTCCACTCCATCGCGGTGATGTGGTGGCCCTGGGGGGTGAAGAGGTCCGCCTGCCAGTACTTGGTGTCCTCCCGGCGGTCCGGGTACTCGTACCCCTTGTAGAGCATGAGCGTGGAGCCGTCGGCCAGTTTCGTGATGGTGCACAGGTCGTAAGGGACCTGCAGCCGGTCCGGGCAGGAGGGGCGCTCGCTTCCCACGGTGACGCGGTTCAGCCCGACGGAGACCGCGCCACCGCCCTTGCCGTCGTCGTACACGACCTGGGCGTACGCCATGAGCCGCACGTCCACGCCCCGCCCCTGCTCGTCGCGGACCTTCCCCGCGGGGAGCAGTCCCTTGAGGGTGCGCACCATGTCGGCGGCGGAGAACTCGCCGTCGCTCTTCGAGGGCGGGGAGGGGACCGTCCGCTGGGCGGCCGCGGTCTGCTGTCCGTGCCCGTCACCGGCCGTGGGCACGAGCAGCGACCCGCCCACGCCGACGACGGCGACCGCCGCCACACCGGCCGCGACGGCGGCCCTGCGCCGCCGCAGCAGCGTGCGACCGCGCGCCCTGCCGGCGGCGGTCAGGGCGCTCCGGTCGGCCTCGAAGGCTCCGCTGGCAGTGAAGAGGGCCGCGCCGAGCCGCTCCTCGAAGTGGTCGCCGGATTCCTGGGGGTCTTCAACGGGCATGGCAAAACCGCCGTTTCTGCACGGGTGTCGGAATGTCAGGGATGTCGGGCTGTCGGACGGTGAAGCGAGGGGTGTGCGGGCCGGTCAGGGCGAGGCGTACTCGCCGATGCCGTCACCGAGCAGCACACGAAGGCGGGCCAGGGCGCGGACACAGCGCGTGCGCACCGCGGCCGAGCTGACGTCCATCACGTCGGCGGTCTCCTCGATGCTGCGGTCCTCCCAGTACCGCAGGAAGACCACGGCCCGGTCCTTGGGGGGCAGTTGGCCGAGGGCCTCGATCAGCGTCATCCGCAGCAGCGGGTCCGGGTGGGCGCCCCGCGCGTCGGGGAGCTCGGGAAGGACGTCGGTGGCCCGTTCCTTGCTGCTGCGACGCCGCTGATGGGTGAGGAAGACGCGGGTGAGGGTGGTCTGGGCGTAACCGGCCGGGTTGCCGACGCGGGAGACCCGTCGCCAGCCGGCGTACAGGCGGCCGAGCGTTTCCTGGACCAGGTCCTCGGCGAGATGGGTGTCCCCGCCGGTGAGCAGACAGGCGGAACGGTAGAGGTGCCCCGCGCGCGCCTCGGCGAACTGCGCGTAGTCGTCGTCCCGCCCCTGCCCCATCGCCCGCCCCTGTGTCTCCGGCTCCGCTGTCACCTCATTGATGCGGTGGGGTCCCGGAAATGTTTCACCGCCGGGCGCGGCGCCGCGGGGCACGCGAAAAGGTGGCCCCACGGCACTCGGGGCCACCAAAGAGGGGTCGCGTCGGTCAGAGCTTGTGCATGCCCTGGTAGGGGCTGACGATGCGGGTCAGCTGGGAACCGAAGTCGACGAGCAGTGCCCCGCCCGCGGCTTCCTCGGCCATGACCTTTCCCAGGCCGTGCTGGTCGTGGGAGACGCGGTCCCCCACGGCGAAGTGCTTGACGACCGGTTCGGCGGGCGCCTTGAAGGGACTCGTGGGCAGGTGGCGCGGGGGCGCGGATCTCTTCGTCATTGCCGCCAGTATGCGTGGTGCGGACGCCCGGTGCATAGGCTCGGGCCCGCACCCTGACGGGGCACAGACGTCCGGACGACGTCCCCCTGCCCCGCCGACCTGGCGCGACGGCCCCGGCGGGGCCCGCGGGCCGCCCCGAATCCGCTGCCCGGGAACGAGAAATTGATCCGGCGCGCGGTGGAGGGGGTTTCCGCGGCACCGGGCGGCGCGCATTCACCCACCGCGCACGACCGGTCGCTCCGTGCTACCGTCGAATGCAGTTGCCGTTGTGATACCCGAGAACTTCCGGTGCCTTCACCGGTCTCCACGCCGGTGGAAGTGCCGAGAATTTCGGTCATTTCCCGGGCGGGGTCTCATCACCGCGACGTGGGGTCCGCACAGTGCGGATTCCGGGCACCGCCCGAAGGAGATCGGTCACATGACTACTGGCACCGTCAAGTGGTTCAACGCGGAAAAGGGCTTCGGGTTCATCGAGCAGGACGGCGGCGGGCCGGACGTGTTCGCCCACTACTCGAACATCTCCGCCCAGGGTTTCCGCGAGCTGCTGGAAGGCCAGAAGGTGAGCTTCGACATCGCGCAGGGCCAGAAGGGCCCGACGGCCGAGAACATCGTTCCGGCCTGATCACCGCGCCGCAGTCCGCCGCCGGGGCCCGCACCGAGGGGTGCGGGCCCCGGCGTGTTGCCTGCCGGGGCCCGGCCGGGGCAGCGGCAATTCACCGGCCCGGCAGACCCGCCGTACGAAGGATTTCTCCCCCGGCATCGCGTACGCGCGCCGCCGGGATTTTCCGCGCGGTGCCCGGACCGCTTTCTCCCGGGGATCGCGCCGGCCGCCTCCGCCGCCTTTCCGGCCCGTTGCGGCGATTCTCCGTGCGGTGCGCCGCCGCGGGCATTCCCCTTCCGTCCGGACCCGTTCCCTCCCCCTGAGAGGCACCATGCGCTGCGTCATCGCCCGTTTCCCGTTCGAACTGACCAAGAGCGGAGTGCTGGCGTCGATGAAGGGCGTCAAGCCCGAACCGGTCACGGGCGAGTCCGTGATCATCGGCCGTCGGCAGTACCCCGTGAAGCAGGTGGGCGAGATCGTCACCCGGCAGGACCGCCGCGACTTCACGGCCGCCGAGGTGACCCGGGCCATGACCCGTCTCGGTTTCACCTGCCGGACGGCCCCCGAGGCCGAGAGCGCCCCAAGTCCCCTGGAGGAGGCGTCGGCCCTGCTCGGCCTCACCGACCGGCTGTGAGCGACAGACCCACGCCGGGTCGGCGGCCCGGCCCGGCGCACACCGCTCAGGAGGGCGCGCGCAGGGCGTCCACGGGTTCCATCCGGGCCGCCCGCAGCGACGGGTAGAGACCCGCGAGGAGCCCGACGAGGGCGCCGGCGACCGGGGCGCCGAGCGCGAGGCGCAGGTCGAGCACCGGGGTCCAGTGCTTCACGGCCGCCACGACGACCACAACGACCACGCCCAGGGCGGCCCCGACCACACCGCCGAGCAGCCCGATGGTGGTCGACTCCGCCAGGAACTGCCCGGCCACCTGGCGCCGGGAGGCCCCCAGGGCGCGGCGCAGGCCGATCTCGCCGACGCGTTCCATCACCGTGACCAGGGTCACATTGGCGATGCCGATGGCGCCGACGACCAGCGAGACGAGCCCGAGCACCAGGAACAGGCCGTCGACGTCGCCCTGCACGCCCTTGCGGGCCTTCGACAGATCGGGCGGGGCGACCACCGTGAGGGCGTCCTCGTGACCGGGCGCGAGGGCGATCGGCGCCTGCCGGGCGACCTGCCGGGCCGCGCCGAGCGAGGTGTTCACCAGGACGCGGGTCACGTCCTTCAGGCCCATGCGGTCGGCCGCCGTGGTGGGCGGCAGGATCACCGAGGTGGACAGCCGCTGCTCGCGGCGGAAGCCGCCGAGGACACCGATCACGGTGAACGACTGGCCCTCGAAGAAGACCGCGGGGGCGTGCCGGACGTCGCCGATGCCGAGCAGCCGGGCCGCCTGGTCGCCGAGGACCGCCACCCGCTCGTGGCGGGCGATGTCCCCCGCGTCGTAGAACCGGCCGGTGGCCATGGTGCCGCGCACCGCCGCGGGCAGCGACGGGCCGGCGGCGACTACGGCGAGGGTCTGCCCGCTCAGTTCGCCCGGGGCGACCACGTCGTTCGCCCGTACCTGGACGTTCGCGGTGCTCTGGGAGTCCGACAGGGCGGCGGCCGACTCCACCCCGGCGAGGCGCTCCACCGCGTCGACGCCCCGCCACCCCACCAGCGCGGGGTCGGTCGAGCCCGGCGCCGGGGCGGGTACGACAACGCTCACCGAGGTGGCGGTCAGGGCGTCGAAGCGGCCGACGATCTGGTTCGCCGCCGTCGACGCCACACCGATCGTGATCACCAGCGTGCCGATGCCGAGCACCGTGCCCAGCGTGGTGAGGGCGGAGCGGACCGGGCGGGCGAGCACGCCGGCCAGCGACTCCGACCACAGGTCCCGCGGGTCGATCCAGGGGCGCTCCGCGCGGCGCGCGCGGCGACGGCCGCGGGGGCGGGGCTGAGCGGTGTCCGCTCCCGTGCCGGTCGTCATGTGCTCTCCTGACTCAGCCGGCCGTCGTGGATCCGCACCCGCCGCCCGGCGCGCCGGCTCACGGACTCGTCGTGCGTGATCACCAGCAGCGTCATGCCCTGCGCCTGGAGTTCGGCGAACAGCTCCAGCACCGACTCGGTGTTCTCGCTGTCGAGGTTGCCCGTCGGCTCGTCGCACAGCAGCAGGGCGGGCTCGCCCATCAGGGCGCGGGCGATGGCCACCCGTTGCCGTTCGCCGCCGGACAGCCTCCCGGGCAGGAAGCCGGTGCGGTGCCCGAGGCCGACCCGGGTGAGGGCCTGCCGGGCGCGGTCGGCCCGGGTGCGGCGCTCGCGGCCCGGCCGGGGGGCCCGGTAGGTCTCGGCGAGCATGACGTTCTCGTCCACGGTCCGGTAGGGCAGCAGGTGGAAGGACTGGAAGACGAAACCGATGCGGCTGCCGCGCAGCGCGGTCCGCTCGCGGTCGCCGAGGCCGCCTGTGAGGACGCCGTCGAGCCAGTAGTTCCCCGACGTCGGCCGGTCCAGCAGCCCGAGGGTGTTGAGCAGCGTGGACTTCCCCGACCCCGAGGGGCCGACGATCGACAGGTGCTCACCGCGGCGGACCGTCAGTTCCACCTCGCGCAGGGCGTGCACGGGCGGTTCGGAGTCGAAGACCCGGCTGAGCGCGTCCAGCCGGATCACGGTGTCCGAGTCCGGTACGTCCGGTGCGTCCGGTACGTCCGTTGCTGCGGGCTCGCGCCTCACGTGCCGACCACCACTTGGTCGCCCTCGTCCAGCGAGCCGCCGTCGGCCGTCACCGCGACCAGCCCGGCCGCGGACAGCCCCACGGTCACGCGCACGTCGACGACCTTGCCGGCCCGCAGCACCCCGACCCTGGCCTGCCCGTCGGCGGACGTGCGGACCGCGGCCAGGGGCACGACCAGCACGGCCCCCTTGGAGGCGCCCACGTCGACGGTCACCTTGGCGGAGAGGCCCGCCTGGTTCCGCAGCGTCCCGGGATCGGGTACCGAGATCACCACCGGGACCGGGGCGGACGGGTCGCCGGGGGCGCTTCCGCCACCGTCGCCCGCGTCCGCCTCGCCGCCGGCGCCCTTCTCGGCGTCGCCGGTTGTGTCGCCCGCCGGGGCGCCCGGGCCGCCGACCCGGGACACGACCCCGTTCACGCGCGTGCCGTCGCCCGTCTCGATCCGCGCCGCCATGCCCTTGCGCAGCGCGGCACCGTCCGTTCCCGGCACCACCGCCTGCACCACCACGTCGGCGCTCGTCACGGTGGCGACCTCGCCGTCCGGGGCGGCCCCGAGACGCGCCTTGACCTTGTCGACCCGTACCGGCAGGTCCGGCAGGAAGACGACCTCGCCCGCCGGCACCTTCGTGCCGTAGCCGGCGGTGAACGCGCTGAGCGCCGCGTTCGCCTGGTTCAACTGCTGCTGCGCGGCGTGCAGTTCCAGGGCGCGGGTCGCGGCGTCGGACCCCGACCCGGCCCCGGACCCGGACCCGGAACCCGTGCCGCCGCCGTTCCGCGCGGACAGCAGGGCCAGTTGCGCCTGCGACACCGCCGCCTGAAGGTCGCCGAGCCGCGACGCGTCGGCCGCCCCGGGCTCCAGCGGCGTGTACCCCTTGCTCTCGTACCAGTGGTTCACCGCCGCCGCCGTGCCCTGCCGGTAGTTGCCGCTGACGGCCCCCGGGTCGTGGCCGAGCCTGCGCAGGGCGCCCTGCAACTGGCGTACGTCGTCGCCCGACATGCCCGGGCCCAGGGTGCGGTACATCGGCACCGGGCCGCGCAGTACGAACACCGGACGGCCGCTGACCTGCATCAGCACACTGCCCTCGCGCAGCGTGGCGCCCTCCGTCGGCAGCTTGGTGACCAGCTGTGCCGTGGCCTGCGCGTCCCCGGAGGCGTCGGGGGAACCGACGGGCCCGGAGAGCGAGATGGCGTGCGGCGCGCCGAACTCCACGCTGCCCTGGGTCACCACACTGGCGGTCAGTTTCTGCCGCACCACGGCGATGGTGACCGGACCGGCCTTCGGCACCTGGTGCGCGGCGGCCGCGTCGGCGGGCGACTGCATCTGCGAACCCGCGAACCAGCCGCCCGCCCCCACGAACGTCACCACCCCGACGATCAGCGCCACGGTCCTGCCGCGGTTCGCCGGGCCCCCGCGGAAGAGGCTCATCCGGTGACCCCGGAGAGGGGGTGCCGGGCGAGCGCGGGGAAGTACGCGGCCCGGAAATCCTTGCCGCAGGCCAGGTCCTTCTTGGCGAGGTCGATCTCACGGGTGAGCCTGGTGAGGGCGGTGCCCTTGTCCAGGCTCAGCACGCCGTCCATCGGCATCTGGGCGCTCACCTGGAACTTCACCATGTCCCCGATGGAGGTCGGCTGCGTCGTGGTGACCGGGATGCCCTCTCCGCGCAGGCAGCCGGCGAACTTCTGCGCCAGCGACACCAGTTGGGGGTCGCCGTCGAGGGCCTGGTGCGCCTGCCGGTCCTGCTCCTGGTCGGCGGCGGTCTGCCGGTCGATCTCGGCCTGGGACTTGTCGGGCCCGTACGCCTTGAGGTACGCGTCCTTGACGCACCCCGGGCTCATCTCCTTCTTGCCGCCCGAGGCCATGCGCGCGCCGCCCATCGCCTGGTCGTAGGCCTTCCGCTGCGTGGGGGTGAGCGCGTTCAGGTAGGCCTCGTCCGGGCTGGTCTCCTGCTGGTCGTTGTACGCCTTGCTGCCCCACACGTCCGGGTCGTCCCGGTAGACGGCTCCGGCGTAGATGCCGAAGCCGTACTTCTCGCGGAACGTCTTCGCCAGGGCGTAGTCCTGGCCGTCGACGGCGCTGAGGGCGTCGGCACCGTAGTCCGTCACGTGCGGGGTGTAGGTGAATCCCTTGGCGCGCATGCAGGCGGCGGTGGCGTTCTGCGCGATGTACGAGCGCTTGGTGTCCTCGTCCGCGTCCGCGGGGATCTCCAACTGGCCGCCGGCAGGGGCCGTCGACGCGGCGGCCGGCGTGGTGGCGGAGGACGCCGCTCCCGCGGAGGCAGCGGCGGAGGCGGGGTCGCCGTCGCCCTGGGAGCATCCGGACAGCGCCAGCGCGGCGGCCGCGGCCACCGTCGGCCAGACGCCGCGGGTCCTGAGCATGAGAGCCATGTCGTTCCATCACTTCGTTCGGAGACGCTCGGCGCGGGGTGGTCGACCCCGTCGCTCTCTGAACCGGGTGGACCGCCGGGCGGGGCGTAGCCTCCGCCGCCGATGTGGCGCACATCACAGCACGCGCGGGCGTGAACGCCCCTGAATGCGCCGCGGAGTCCGCAGGGCAACCGAAAAGGGGTTCCGCCCGGTTGAGGCGAGCGTGGGCACTTGCGAGCGGCGGAGGGGAGTGAGGCGGATGCGGGCCACGGCCGACGACAAGCGGTGGAACGAGGCGGAACGGGCCGTACGGCTCCTCCTGAGGGACACGGTGCCGCAGCCGGCCACGCCCGCCGACCGGCTGGTCCGGGTCCGGCTGCGGATCCGGCGGCGCCGGCGGCGGCGCGGCGCGGCGATCGGAGCGGCCGCCTCGCTGGCCGCCGCCGCGGCCCTGGCCGTCGTCCTGCCGGGACCGGGTTCGCCGCAGGTCGTGACGGACCGCGCGACACCCGCGGGGCCGCCCCCTCCGGCGTCCTCGGCGCCCGCGCTGTCCCCCTCGGCGACCCGTGACCCCGGGCTCACGACCGTCCGCCTGCCGGTGCTGTCCGGGCTGACGCTGCGGGTGCCGCGCGGCTGGCGGGCGCTGGACGTCACCGACCCGAAGGGGAACCGGGTCGGTTACGTCTCCTCGCAGCCCCTGACCGCGCCGGCGCACGCCGTATGCGGCGGTTCCGCGGACCAAGTGCTCGCCGACTGCGCGCCCTTGGCGTCACTGGACGAGGGCGGCGTCCTGATGCTCTTCCGGTACGACGGGGCGGGCGGGACGAGCGACACGACGCCGCTCCGGATGGGAGGCGCCGCCCCCGCCGGGAAGGGCTGCCGCGTACTGAGGGGCACTACGGGGACCACCGGCTGGGGCCACGGCCGTTCGGCCCCCTTCGACAAGCCCTTCGAGGTGTCGGTCTCCGTCTGCATGCGCGCCCCCTCGGACGGCACGCTCGCCGCCGTCACCAAGGCCCTGGAGACGGCGTTCCCGCAGGGCGGTTGACCCCGCACCCGGTCGCGGTCAGGACGGTGCGCCGGTGAGGACCTGCACCTTCCCGGTGTCGAGCGAGTAGTACGCGCCGACCACGGCGAGGGAGCCCTTCTTCACCAGGGGCGCCAGGTCGCGATTGGTCCGCAGGCCATCCGCGGTGATCCTGATCTGGGCCCGGGTCATCGCCTCGACCGGATCGGAACCGCCCTCCTTGACCGTCTGCTCGTACGCGGGACGCAGGGCCCGGGAGATCGCCTCCAGATTGCCGGGCAGCGACTTCCCGTCGTGCATGGCCTTGTACGCCGCCTCGATCGCACCGCACCGCTGATGGCCGAGGACGACGACCAGCGGGGTCCCGCCGGTCATCGGCCCGTACTCCACGGAGCCGGTGACCACGGGGCCGACAGCCTGCCCGCCGGTCCGCATCACGAACAGGTCGCCGAGGCCGGTGTCGAAGAGCAGCTCGGGCGGCACACGGGAGTCGATGCAGGACAGGACGGAGCCGAAGGGCTCCTGCTTCATGGCGACGAACTGCCGCCGGCTGGGATCGCGGTCGGGGTGCTGGAGGTTCCCGTTCACCCAGCGCTCGTTGCCGTCCATCAGCCGCCGGAAGGCCTCCGACGGGCCGGCCGGCCGGGACTGGCCGCCGGGTGACGACGTCATCGCGCTCGGCGCGATACTGCTGCTCGACGAGCACGCGGTGAGCGCGCCCGCAGCGGCCACGAGGCCGCCGGCGAGCAGCGTCCTGCGCTGCGGCTGTCCTGCGCTGTCCATCCTCGTCCCCTCAACTCTCACCGCCGCCGGGCCCCGGCGAACGTCTCGACCACGGCGAATCCTCGGCCCGGCACGGCCGATCCGGCGGCAGGCACCGGCGGACGCGCGCACCGTTAACACCGACGGCCCACGCCCCCGGGGCAATGGGCCGTCGGTGCGGCAAGGGGTGACGGGGGTGACGGGGTCAGGTGCTCGTCAGCGCCGCCCGGCCGCGGTCGACGCGCACGGGGCCCGAGGCCGACGGACGGACGTCGAAGTCGAACATGGCGGTCGGCAGGTACAGGGAGCAGCACGCGTTGGGGATGTCGACGATGCCGCTGATGCGTCCCTCGATGGGGGCGGAGCCGAGCAGGAGGTAGGCCTGCTCGCCGCTGTAGCCGAAGCGCTTGAGGTACTCGACGGCGTTGAGGCAGGCACGGCGGTACGCCATCGTCGCGTCGAGGTAGTAGTTGGTGTCGGTGTCCTGGTCGACGGAGATCCCGATGAAGGTCAGGAAGTCCGAGTAGCGCGGCTCGACGTTGCCGGGCATGAAGACGGGGTTGGTGGAGATCCCGTACGTCTCCATGCCGCCCTTGATCAGGTCGACGTGGAAGTCGACGAAACCGCCCATCTCGATGGCGCCGCAGAAGGTGATCTCCCCGTCGCCCTGGCTGAAGTGCAGGTCGCCGCCGGAGAGCTTGGCGTCCTTCACGTGCACGGGGAAGAAGACCCGCGAGCCGCGCGTGAAGTTCTTGATGTCGTGGTTGCCGCCGTTCTCACGCGCCGGAACTGTGCGGGCGCCCTCCGCCGCGATGCGTGCGGCGAGGCTGCCGGTGGCCGTGCCGGTGAGGGCGTTGAGGGTTTCCGGGGGGTAGGCGAGCGGCGGGACGCGCTGCGGGTCGGTCTCGATCAGCGCCTGCTCGCGGGCGTTCCACCGGGCGAGCAGGTCGGCCGAGGGTGCGGTGCCGAAGAGCCCGGGATGGGTGATGCCGGTGAAGCGGATGCCGGGCAGGTGCCGGGAGACCGCCTGCTGTCCGTGGAAGTCCCACACGGCCTTGTAGGCGTCCGGGAAGTAGTCGGTCAGGAAACCGCCGCCGTTGACCTTGGCGAAGATCCCGGTGTAGCCCCAGCCCTGCCCGGCCGCGTCCCCGGTCTGCTGCGGTACGGGACCCAGGTCGAGGATGTCGACGACCAGCAGGTCGCCGGGTTCCGCGCCCTCCACGCCGATCGGGCCGCTGAGCATGTGCGTGAGGCTCAGGTCGATGTCGCGGACGTCGTTGGCGGAGTCGTTGTTGCCGATCTGGCAGTCGGTCCAGTCACGGCACTCCATCCGGAACTCGGACCCGGGCTTCACCATGGCGACGTTCGGGATGTCGGGGTGCCACCTGTTGTGTCCTGGCGTGGCCTGCTCCCGCATCGACTTGGTCTGGTCGACGCTGAAAACTACGTCGGGCATGACTGCCCCTCCTCGTCTTTCTTCTTTCTCCAGGTCCGGTCGGGCCGGACGGGCCGGACAGGGCCGGTCAGGACGCCTCGCGGGCGATCCGGCCGGCCTGCCGCGATTTCCGGGTGAGCGGCCACAGCGCGCCGAACACCACGACGGCGAACACGCCCAGGGCGATGGCGATCTCCGTGGTGTGCTTCCAGTAGCCGGACAGCAGCAGTGCCGCGGGGATCACTCCGGTGATCCAGCCCTCGATGGCCGTCACCCAGCCCACATAGGAGGTGAGTTCCGTCCGCCGGAGAGCGAACAGCAGGAAGAACAGCCCCCACAGGAATGACCAGTACAGCCAGATCACCCCGAAGGGGTAGTCCTTCAGAAGGTGGAAATTGGCGAACGAGTACCCCAGGGCCACCACCGCGACGAACAGCGAGTAATGGCCGACGCAGATGTTGTCCATGCCGGTGAGCAGGACGATGCCCACGTAGAGGTAGGTGAATCCGAACAGATAGATGCCGGACGCCGCGAGAATCTTGTCCGGGTCATTGCCGGCCGTGAAGATGAGATAGGTCGGGGTGAGGACCTGCAGTGCGCCGATGAAGAGGTTGAACACCCCCGCGGACCTGGGGTCGGCTTTTCCCAGGAGCAGCAGGCCGTTCATGAACAGGACCGCACCGACGAAGAGCAGTCCCACGTTCGACACGGGGACGCACCTCCCAGGTACGTGTGGGGACGGGAACCGCCCCCGTCAGGGGCGGGGCAGCCGCGAGAGCGCGGGATGCGGCGCCGGCTCCGGCCGGCGGCGCGGGCGGGACGGCACGGCGGACACGACGTCCGGGGCTTCGCGGGACCGCTCCTCCCGTTCCCTGAGGGAACGGGCCGACGGCGGCGTCGCGGCGAGCGAGGGCGCGGAGAAGACCCGCCGCGCCGGGCCCGCGCACGCGGGGCAGCCGTGCCCGTCGGGCGCGGTGCCGATCGCGAGCCTCACCTCGAAAGGACCGCAGTGGTCGCAAACGTATTCATAGGTCGCCATGCAGTTGCCTCCGTGAAACGGCGCACTTCGGCCGACCTCGGCGTCGTCGCCCATTTCCACGACGTCCGCCGGGGAACGATCCCTCATTCCAGGAGACGTCACGGCAACACCGTTGTCAAGGTGACGCATGAGGATTCTGCGACGCCCTTTGCCCCTGTTTTCAGGGACTTTCGGCCCTGTTCGCCACGGTCGGCCGTGGCTCCGCGTGACCACCACCGCACATTCCGCGGACCCCGGCACCGGGAGCCGTTGCGCCTGCGCTTCGCAGCCTTGTGAGGCGATTCACTGAGCTTTTCCTGGACGCGTTCCGCCCCCGCATTTAGCGTCGATATCCGGCCGCTTTCCCGAGAAACGCGGTGACTACGGCGTGCGGATCACCGATGAACGCCGGAAAGGTGGAGACGTGACGATGGACGCCGTGTGGGTCCGGGGCGTGACGGGCATTCAGCTGCACCACGTGACCGACCTCCAGGACGCCGGCCGCTTCCTCGGCAACGCCGCGATGGCGCTGCGGGCGGCCCATGTACGGACCGGGGCCGACCACTACGCCGGCATCGCCGCCGAGCTCAAGACCCTGGTGACGCGGGTGCGCGAGCTCGAGCAGGAGGCCCGCACCGCGATGCGCGAGCTGCACGCCACCGACCCGGAGCGGTTCGCCCGCTGCCGCGAGGGGCACGAGCCGTGGCCCGGCGAGATCCAGGCCGGCTTCATCCCCCGCCACACCTGCCGGGACGAGTGCCTCTACCACGATCACGGTGTGCTGGCGGCGATCACCCAGTGCACCTGCGGGCGGCCGCCCTGCCAGGCCTGCGCGATCGGCGGGGAGCCCGCGCCGAACTGACCCCGCGCACCGAAGGCCCCGACCGAGTCCCCGGACCGGCCGGGGCCTTCGCCGTACCGCCCCGGGCGTCGCGGCCGGCCGGTGGCCGGTCCTGGGCCGCTTGATACCGGCGGGCCCGGCCAGCACAATGGGCGCCGCTTTGTCGATCGTGCGGAGGGGCGCGGGCCGAGGCATGCGACTGCCCGAGAACCCGCCGGGGCGCGGCGCGGAGGAGGCCGACTTCGATGCCTTCTACAGCGCGAGCGTGGGCCGTCTGATCGGGCAGCTGTACGCGATGACGGGCGACCTCGCGGAGGCACAGGACGTCGTGCAGGAGGCCTTCGTCCGGGCCTGGGAGCGCCGGGCCGAGCTGGACCTCGACGGCGCGCCCGAGGCGTGGGTGCGGACCGTGGCGTGGCGGCTCGCGGTCAGCCGGTGGCGGCGGATGCGGGGCGCGCTGGCGCTCGCCCGCCGTCAGGGTCCGCCGGCCGCGGTGCCACCCCCGGAGCCGCACCACGTGCTGCTGGTCGAGGCGCTGCGGCGGATTCCCGAGGCGCAGCGGCGGGCGGTGGTCCTGCACCACCTGTGCGACCTGTCGGTGGAACAGGTGGCGGCCGAGACCGGGTCGCCCGTCGGCACCGTCAAGGCGCACCTGAGCCGGGGGCGGGCGGCACTCGCCCGCCTGCTGGAGCACACGGACGTGGATCCCGCGACGGACCGGCTGCCGGAGGCGAGACGTGGCTGACGAGACCGAACTGGGCAGACGCCTCGCCGGGCTGGCCGAATCCGGGCAGGGCCACGTCGTGCCGCTCGCCGCGCACCAGGTGCGGGCCCGCGGCGAACGGCGGACGCGCCGCAGGCGGGCGGCCGCGGCGGGCGGCGTCGCGCTGCTGGCGTGCGCGCTGGTCGCGGGCGGCCTGACGCTCGCCGCGTCCCCGCGCGGACCCGAGCCCGCCACGGCCGGCCCGGCACCCGTTGCCCCGCCCTTCACCCCTCCCTCGCCGGCCCCGGACGAGGAGTACGCCGGCGAACTCGGCCGCGTCTACGGCGCGGTGGCCCAGGGCGACTTCGTCCGCGTCACGGTCCAGCAGCTGCGGGCCGCCCCGGGCGGCGCCGAGCCCACGGGGGTCGTGCACACCCTGACACTGCCCGGCGCGACCCTGGTCGAGACACGTCTGCTCTCCGGCGGACACCGTGCGGACCTGCGCCTGTCCGAGCTCGTCGGCCGGCTGGCCGGCGGTCCGCGGTGGACGTTCGAGATCGACTACGACGGCGAGGGCCGGGTCGAGTCGCTGCGGGAGGCGGAGGCATGACCGCCCGGCGGAACGGCTTTACGGTGTCGTGACCTTCGGGGTGTAACCGCCGGGGCGGGCGGGTGCGTAGAGGCCGTGTACTGCTGCCCGATCGCCCACCGACCGATGGGACCCCGCACGATGCTCACCTCACGCCGCCGGACCGCCGCCCTGGCCGCCCTCGCCTGCCTTGCCCTCAGTTCCTGTTCCGGCGGGGGCGGCGGCGACGAGGGGCGCACGGCTGCCTCCGTACCGGCCGCGGTCCCCGCCCCGGCGTCGAGCCCGGCGCACCCGCCGTCGTCCGCGCCCGCCTCCCCGGCGGCGTCCGCGCCGCAGGTGACGTCCGCCTCCGTCTCCCCGGCGGCGTCCGCGACGCCGGCCGGTGCGCGCTGGGCCGGCACCAAGCAGTTCGTGCAGATCAAGGACGCCTGGATGAGCGGCGGGCGCACCTACCTGGCCGTGCGGTCCGCCCGCAAGCAGTCCGCCACCGGGCCGATCGAGGCGTGGGAGATCATCCCCGGCCACGGTACCTACGCCACCGTCCCGCTGGCCCGGGACGGCCGCATCCTGCTGTCCGTCCCGCTGGGGGACGACTCCTTCCCCTATGCCTACTCGGCGACCGAATTCATCAACCGGCTGAAGGCCGAGTCGCCGTCCTTCCGTGAAGGGCTCGGCTTCGACCTCAGTTTCGACGCGAACGGCGCCGTCGTGCGGCTCCAGTCGCTGTACACCCCCTGACGGCCCGGCCGGGCCCGGTGCTCAACGTGCCGTGTCCGCCTCGGACTTGTGCCAGGCGCTCACGCCGAGCTTCCCGGTCGTGCCGAGGTCGAGCTCCGGCGTCACCATCACGGGGTCCGCGCCGGGCCTGGCGCGGACCCGGACGTAGGGCGCGTCGACAGGCGTGCCGTCGGTGACGGTGTTGCGCCAGGTCAGACCGGAGGAGGCGGTCTCGCCCGGCTGGAGGGTCAGGGGCCGGGGCGGGGCGTCGAACTCCGCGCCGACGGAACCGGAGCTGCCGTGGCGGATCTTGATGCCGGTGACGGGCCGGTGAGCGGCGTCGAAGAGCTGGAGCTGCGGATATCCGTCGAGGTGGTAGGGCGCGGCCGAGCAGTTCTCCAGGTGGAGGCCCACGACGCGCAGCCCCATGGCCGCGTCCCCCTGGTCGGCGGTGAGGCGCACCCCCGAGGGCGGGCAGGCGCCGGACGGCACGGGCGCCTCGTCCACCGGGACGCTCCGGACCTTGAGGACTTTGACGTGCCGGGGGGTGCCGGCGCCCGGTCCCGAGCCGGCCCCGGCGGCCTCCGCGGCGGCGAGGTCCACCGGCCGCCGCACCGTCTGACCGGGACCGACGGCCGGAACGGTCTGCTCGGTGTTCAACATCGCCGCCCCGGAGTCGGAGAGGAAGCTGAGGGTGACGGTGTAGGTGAACGGTTCCCGCTCGTGGCTGGTGATCCGGATCGCCGGGGCGCAGGCCGGCGACGCCACGTCCGAGCCGACGATGTCGACGATGTCGACGTCGCCCGTCCCCTCGTCCCCGGCCGGGTCCGTCCCGCCGGTGGCGGCGGCGGCCGTCTCGGGTCCGCACGACGGCCCCCCGGCCCGCGGGGCGCCGGCCCCCTCGGTGCCGCACGCCGCGAGGGCCAGGACACCCGCGAGCACGGCGGGCACGGTCAGAGGGGTGAGGCGAAGGGTACGCATCGGCCCAGCCCATCAGGGCGGGTGCTGCCTCGGCCGTGGTGGAGGCCACAGTTCCGGTAACACCCTCGTCACAGAGCGGGCCGCACCGTTGTCAGCCCACGACCCAGCGGGCGGGCAGGGCGGCGCGGACGGCGTCGAGGTCGGCGGCCGTCCGGCCCCCGGCGTGCACCCAGGCGTGGTCCTGCACGCCGTCGCGGCGCAGCAGCAGCCCGGGGGCCGCGTACCAGCGCAGGGGCGAGTCGTCGGGGCCCACCCACATCGGGTGGTCGGGCAGGTCGACGCGCTCGTAGCGGCCGTGGAACTCCGCGAGGAGCTCCGGCGGGAGCTCGCACGCGTCATACCTGGAGTCGTGGACGAACAACGTCTCGCTGAGGAGGAGTTCGACCCAGGCCTGCGACATCCGGTCCAGGAACGGGAGCCATCGGCCGTCCGAGTCCACGACCACGGGGGGATCGTCGCGCTCCACCTGGCCGAGGGGGATGCCCCAGAACGCGCAGCTCTGGTTCTCGACGCGGAAGATCAGCACGCCGTCGTCGACGAACAGCCCACCCGGCGGGAGCAGGGGGTCCTGTCCGCACGTGAGGTCCGCGCGTCTCCCGAAGAGCGCGTATCCCTCGCGCAGGACGGCCGGGAGCAGGAAGCCGAGTTCCTTTTCCGCGGCGTGCAGTTCGGCGCCGGGGACGCCGTCCTCCGGCAGCAGCGGGCGGTCCGTCCACGCGGCGGCGAAGTCGCGGGCGAATCGCCACGCCTGCTGCCGGCCGGTGATGCCTCCGCGCAGGGCGGCGGCCACGTCGAAACCGGGCAACGTCGCGTCCACGGCGGCGACTCTACGCGGCCGCCGCCGCGGAGCCGGCTACCGGGACCCGCAGCTCCGCACGCCGCCCTGCCGCGTGGCGGCGGCGCTGTCGATCCAGGCGACGACGGCGCCGACCGTGGCGTCGTCGAGACTCCGGGCGAGCGCGCGGACGGCGGAACTGTCGCCCGGGAGCGGGGGGACGCCCGCCGCGATGAGGGCGGCGTGCAGGTCGACCCAGCGGGCGTCGACGGCGGAGAGGGCGGGGGTGGTGTCGTGCGACCGCAGCGGAGTGTCGAGAAGGCTCATGGTGTTTCCCCTCGGATCCCGGACGGAATCGACCGGACTTGCCGTACACGACTGCCGCCGGGGAAGCCCCGGTTGCGCTCCCGGACCCGGCTTCACCCGTCCGGCCCACGCATCGCGGTCAGCGGGCGGATTCCTCGTACCGCAGGAGCCGTTGCTGCATCCGCGGGTACGGCGTCGCCGCGGGGAGCGGGCCGCCGTCGCGGACGGCGGTCGCCGTGCCGACCGCCGCGTCGATCGCGGCGCGGTACGGCAGGGAACCGGTGCTGACACGGCGGATACCCAGAGCCCCCAGGTCGGCGAGGGAAAGCCCCGCCACCACCAGGACGTTGACCGGCACCGGGATCCCCGCGGCCAGCCGCCGCGTCAGCGGGCGGATTCCTCGTACCGCCGGAGCCGCTGCTGCATCCGCGGGTACGGCGTCGCCGCGGGGACCGGGCCGCCGTCACGGACGGCGGTCGCCGTTCCGACCGCCGCGTCGATCGCGGCCCGGTACGGCAACGAACCGGTGCTGACACGGCGGATGCCCAGGGCGCCCAGGTCGGCGAGGGAAAGCCCCGCCACCACCAGGACGTTGACCGGCACCGGGATCTCCGCGGCCAGCCGCCGCAGCTCCTCGGGGCCGGTCGCGCCGGGCACGAAGACGCCGTCCGCGCCCGCCTCGACGTACGCCGCCGCCCGGCGCAGCGTCCCGGTGAGGCCGGCGTCCTGGCCCAGCCAGTACGTGTCCACACGGGCGTTGACGAACAGTTCCGGGGCGTGCCGTTTCACCGCGCGGATCTTGCGGGCGTGGTCCTCCGGCGCGATCAGCCGGCCGGCCGTGCTGTCCTCGATGTTCACGCCGGCGACGCCGAGCGCCCCGAGGGCCGCGGCGCAGGCCGCGACCTCCTCGGGGTCCTCGGCGTAGCCGTCCTCGATGTCCGCGGTGACGTGGACGGGCAGCGGAGCGAGGGCGCGGGCGAGCGCGAGGGTCGCGTCCTTCGTGGCCCGGCCGCCGTCGGCGTGCCCCGCGGCGGCGCCGACCCCGAAGCTGGTCGTGCCGACCGCGGGGAACCCCGCCTCGGCGAAGGCGAGGGCCGAGGCGACGTCCCAGGCGTTGGGGAGGAGGAGGGGCAGTTCGCCCGCGAAGTGCAGCTCACGGAAGGTCATGGGTGAGGAGGCCTTTCATGGGTCGCGCGGGGAGGCGGCGGGCGGGTGCGCCCGCCGCCACCCCATCACCCGGCCCCCTCCGGAGGCGAGCCGGCCGGCGCTCCGTCAGTGGTCGTCGCCGCCGTGACCGCCCCGGCCGCGGCCGCGGCCGTGGTCGTCGCCGGGGCGGTCGTCGCCGCCGCCGCGCCGGTCCAGGGTGACGGCGCCCGTGCGGGGGTCGACGCGCACTTCGCGGCGGACGTTGTCGGCGCCGACGAGGTGCACCTTCCACGAACCCGGGTGGTGGCGGTCGGGCTCGACCTCGGTGACGGTGCCCGGGAACGCCTTCCGCGCGGCGGCGGCGGCCTGCGCGGCCGTCATGGACACCGGAGCCGATGAGGTCGACGGGGCCGCCGGGGCCGAGGAAGCCGACGGGGCCGACGCGGACGCCGTCACCGTGGGCCGGTCCTCGGCGCCGGTCCCGTGCCGGTGACCGCCGCCCGTGGTGGCGAGCGCGGAGTAACTGCCGCCGCCGATGAGCACGGCGGCCGCGAGGGCGGTGGCGATGGTGGTGGTGCGCTTCATGACGGAAGCCTCCCCGGCCGGACGGCGCCGGCCTGTGTCGAGTCTGTGTCCTGTTCGTGCCGTGCCGCCAATGTGCCGGGGAGAGGCTGAAGGGGACCTGAAGGCACCTGAAGAGTCCTTCAGGTTCTCTTTGGGAGGCTTGGCTCATGCGCTTGTTGATCGTGGAGGACGAGAAGCGGCTCGCGCTGTCGCTGGCGAAGGGGCTGCGGGCCGAGGGGTTCGCCGTGGACGTCGTCCACGACGGCGACGAGGGTCTCCGCCTCGCCGCCGAGGGCGTCCACGACCTCGTGGTGCTCGACATCATGCTGCCGGGCCTCAACGGCTACCGCGTCTGCGCCGCCCTGCGCGCCGCGGGCCACGACGTGCCGATCCTGATGCTGACGGCCAAGGACGGCGAGTACGACGAGGCGGAGGGCCTGGACACCGGGGCCGACGACTACCTGACGAAGCCGTTCTCGTACGTCGTGCTCGTCGCGCGCGTGAAGGCGCTGCTGCGCCGCCGCGGCTCCGCCGGCGCGTCCCCGGTGCTGCGCGCCGGGGGGCTCGTGATCGACACGGCGGCCCGCCGGGTGTGCCGGGACGAGACGGAAGTGACCCTCACCGCGAAGGAGTTCGCCGTGCTGGAACAGCTCGCGACACGCGCCGGGCAGGTGGTCGGCAAGCCCGAGATCCTGGAGCACGTATGGGACTTCGCCTATGACGGCGACCCGAACATCGTCGAGGTC
This sequence comes from Streptomyces sp. NPDC046977, assembly GCF_040644455.1. NCBI lineage: Bacteria > Bacillati > Actinomycetota > Actinomycetes > Kitasatosporales > Streptomycetaceae > Streptomyces > Streptomyces sp. NPDC046977. The sequence goes on along the minus strand of NZ_JBEYWO010000005.1, from coordinate 385,147 downwards.
TACGTCAGCACGCTGCGCCGCAAGCTCGGCGCGGACGCCATCCTGACGGTGCGCGGCGCCGGTTACCGGATGGTGGCGCCGTGAGGCGGCGGCTGTTCGGTTCCGTCCAGGCCACGATGGTGATGGGGGCGACGGCCGTGGTGGCGGTCGTTCTGGTGGCCGCGGGGCTCGCGGTGCTGATGTCGCTGCGCGCGAACCTCACGGAGCAGGCGCAGAACCAGGCCAACGACACCGCCCGCAGCGTCGCTCTCGGGGTCGCCACCTGGCGCGGGGGCGGCGCGAGGCTGAGCCTGCCCGAGGGTGTGCCCGTGCAGGTGACGGACGAGCACGACCAGTTGCTGGCGGTCGGCCCGGGGCTGGAGAGCATCAGCGGCACCGGTGTGAGCGCCGTGCGGGTGTCGCGGCCCGCCGCTTCACCGTCCCCGTCACCGTCACCGACCCCCGTGGCCGGCCGGAACGCCGAGCCCGCCGACAACCACGGCGGCGGCCACGGCAGAGGCCGGGGCCGGGGCGGCGACAGCGGATCGGACGACCACCAAACGGACGACCGCGCGACGCCCCGGGCGAGCGACCCGGCCGTCGGGACCATCGACGGCAAGGCCCGGGAGAGCTCCGGGCGGGCGGTGATCGACGGGCGCAGCGCCCCTTACCGGTTCGCCACGGTCGAGGCCACGGACCTCGGCGGCCGGACGGTTCTCGTCCACGCCGGCGCCTCACTGGCCGCGCGCGAGACCGCCGTCCGCAGCACCGGGCTGGCGATGCTGGCGGGACTGCCGCTGGTGCTGCTGGTCGTCGGCGGCGTCACCTGGCTGGTGACGCGGCGCGCGCTGGCCCCGGTGGAGGGCATCCGCAGGGAGATGGCGGCGATCACGACCTCCGAGGACCTCTCCCGGCGTGTGCCGGAACCCGCCTCGCGCGACGAGGTCGCCCGCCTGGCGCGCACCACCAACGAGACGCTGACCGCGCTGGAGGCGGCGGTCGACCGGCAGCGCCGCTTCGTCGCCGACGCCTCCCACGAACTGCGCAGCCCCATCGCCTCGTTGCGCACCCAGCTGGAAGTGGGATCGGCGCATCCCCAGTTGCTGGACGTGCCCGGCGCGGTCAAGGACACCGAGCGGCTGCAGCACCTCGCGGCCGACCTGCTGCTGCTGGCCCGGCTCGACGCGGGGGAGCGTCCCGGGCAGGGGCGCGTCGACCTGGGGGCGCTGCTCCGCGAGGAGGTGGGCCGCCGGCCCGCGGACCGCACCCCGGTGTCCGTCGAGGTCGGCGGCGGCGGACGCTGCGAGGTGACCGGATCACGGAGCCAGCTGGCCCGGGTGATCGGCAACCTCGTGGACAACGCCCAGCGGCACGCGCGCACCCGGGTCGCCGTGTCCGTACGGCGGCAGGACGAGCGGATCGTCCTCACCGTCGCGGACGACGGTGCGGGTGTGCCGGCGGCCGAACGGGAGCGGATCTTCGAGCGGTTCGTACGGCTGGACGACGCGCGCGCCCGCGACGACGGCGGCGCGGGCCTGGGTCTGGCCATCGCCCGTGACGTGGCACGCCGGCACGGCGGCACGCTCACCGCGGGCGAGGCACCGTCGGGCGGCGCGCTCTTCGTGCTGCGCCTGCCGGTGGCGGAGGGCGGGGACTCGCGGGCGAACGCGACCGCGACCGCGACCTCGGAGAACGCCCAGGAGCCGTCGGCGGGGTGATCAGGACACGTATCCGGCGGGCCGGCCGACCGCCGTCGCGGACATATGGGGCCGCGTGTGGCAATGGGGAGGCAAAACCCGCCGGGGCGTTGAACCTGGCGCCCCGTGAGGTCGTACAGCACCGTAGAAGCGGCGGTCCAGCACTCCGGCCCGCCACGCCGTCAGCGGGGCCTCGCACGGAAGGACCTTCGGGTTGTCGCTCTTCACGCGCTCTCAACAGACGCCGGGCACGGACAAGGACGTGCCCGCGGACACAGCCGGCGTCCCCGCGGACCCCGACCCCGGTACGGGTCCCGAAGCCCGGGGCGAACGGGACCAGCCCGACGCGGAGCCCCCCGAACCCGCCGGGCCCGACCCCGCCGAAGCGCAGGACACCCAGGCGGCCGAACACGACGAGCCCGCCCCGGAGCCCACCGAAACCGCCGCCGGCCGGCGGGCCCGGTATCCGCGCGCCGCGCGGAACGTGGCGCGGGCGACGACGGGGATGGCGGCCGTACTCGTGCTGGGTGCCGTGCTGCTCCCGGACGCGCTGAACGAGCTGACGGTCACGCAGTTCGTACGGATCCCGGCAGAGGCCCTCATCGGCACGGGGCTGGTGCTGCTGCTCCCGCCGCGGCCGCGGCGGATCGCCGCCTTCGCGGGCGGCGCCGTCCTCGGCCTGCTCACCGTCCTGAAGTGCCTCGACATGGGCTTCTACTCGGTGCTCAACCGCCCCTTCGACCCGGTGCTGGACTGGGTCCTGGTCAACGACGGTGAGGAGTACCTGAAGGAGACCTCGGGCCAGGCTCTCGCCGTCGCCGCCCTCATCGGGGCCGTACTGCTGGTCCTGGTCCTGCTCGTCCTGATGACGCTGGCCGTCGTACGGATGAGCAACGTCGTCACCCGCCACAACGTCGTGGCCACCCGCACCACGCTCGTGCTGGGGACGCTGTGGATCGCGCTGGCGGCATTCGGGGTCCGGATCTCCGGCGATCCGCTGGCCGCGAAGACCACGGCCGAGCAGGCGGCCTCGCACGTCGAGCAGTTGCGCGCGAGCCTGGAAGACGGGCAGAAGTTCGCGAAGGAGGCGGCCGTCGACCCGTTCGCCGACGTTCCGCCGGACCAGTTGCTGAGCGGGCTGCGCGGAAAGGACGTCATCTTCGCCTTCGTGGAGAGCTACGGCCGCAGCGCGGTCGAGTCCCCCGAGATGGCGCCCCAGGTGAACGCGATGCTCGCGGACGGGACGCGCCGGCTCCAGGCGGCCGGTTTCTCCTCACGGAGCGCGTTCCTCACGTCGCCGACGTTCGGCGGCGGGAGCTGGCTGGCGCACTCGACGTTCCTGTCGGGGCTGTGGATCGACAACCAGCAGCGCTACCGCACCGTCACCTCCAGCGACCGGCTCACCCTCACCGGCGCCTTCCAGCGCGCGGACGCCTGGCGCACGGTCGGCATCATGCCGGGCGTCATCCGGTCCTGGCCGGAGGGGAAGTTCTACGGCCTGGACAACATCTACGACTCCGATCACCTCGGCTACAAGGGCCCCAACTTCAGCTGGTCGCCGGTACCGGACCAGTTCAGCCTGGAGGCGTTCCAGCGGCTGGAGCACGGCAAGAAGTACGACAAGCCGCTGATGAGCGAGATCATCCTGGTCTCCAGCCACCGTCCCTGGGCGCCGATCCCGCGGACCGTCGGCTGGAACGAGCTCGGCGACGGCTCGATCTTCAACGCCATCAACAAGGAGGGCAAGAACCCCGACGACGTGTGGAAGAACTCGCACTCCGTGCGCCAGGAGTACGCACGGTCGATCGAGTACTCGGTCAACAGCCTGGTGTCATGGGTGGAGAGGTACGGCAACGACAACACCGTGCTCGTCTTCCTCGGCGACCACCAGCCCACCCCCATGGTCAGCGGGCAGCACGCCAGCCACGACGTGCCGATCGCCATCGTCGCCCACGACAAGGACGTGCTCGACCGCATGTCGGGCTGGGGCTGGCAGGACGGGCTCCAGCCGCATCCGGACGCGCCGGTGTGGCGCATGGACACCTTCCGCAACCGCTTCCTGAGCACGTACGGGGCGAAGACCGCGCCGTAGCGCGGCCTTCGCGGAACTCAGCCGACGAGGGCCCGGGTGATCTGCTGGACGTTGTTCCAGCTGTTGTTGCCCGGGCCCTCGTACGTGTTGGCGCTGTTCGGTGAGCCGATGACGTTGTTGGGGTTGCCGCTGTTGTTCGTGGTCCCGTTGATCGTGACGTTCTGGCTGTTGTGCAGATTTCCGCTGTTGACCGGACCGTTCGCGCAGAACCGCGCGTCGGGTGTGCAGCGGGCGCGGATGTCGGCGGGAGCGGCGAGCGCGGGGGCTGTGCCGCACAGCAGCAGGGTCCCGGCGCCGGCGGTCACCAGGGCGTATCGCACGGCTTGTGTCATCGCAGACCTCTCGATCCTCACGCCCCCCGTGGGCGGAATCAGCACATGCGCCACCATTGTCCGACGGACCCCCGTACCCGACCACCCGGCGCCGCGGACGGCGGGGCGGACGGGCGGCTAGCGGCTGCGGCCGCCGTGCCCCCGGATGACCTGGGTGGAGTTGGAACTGTCCACGGCGTCGCCGTTGACCTCGTTGTTGGAGCCGGTGGAGCCGTTGGAGCTGGACAGGTTGCCGCTGTTGTTGGGGTTGCCGCGGTTGACGAAATTCCCGCTGTTGCGGCTGTTGCCGCTGCGGACCGGCCCGTTCACGCAGGTCACAGGACCGTGGTAGGTGAAGCCGATCAGCGGCCCGCAGACCACGGCGGGTCCGGCCTGGAGCACCGTGCCGACGTCCGCGCCCGCCACCGCGTGCAGCAGCGACGGTTCGGGGTGCACCCCCTGGGCGGCGGCCTCCCCGGGCGCGGTGCCCAGCACACCGAGGGCTCCCGCGACGACGGCTCCCACTTGGGCGATCCTGTTCACCGTTCCCCGAATCCCTCGGCCCCTCGGTCCCGCCGGGCCCTTGTCGTACGACTCCGACACGGCGGTTATACACCGCTTGTCCCGTCCCGTCCGGCGGTCCGCCGCCCGCTCCGGGGCAGCCGTCCGCAACCCGCCGCGGTTTTCCCCCGAACGGCCCAACGTTTCCCCCGGGCGGCCGCTCCGGAGGAGCTGTTACCGTCCCCCGGTGTTCTCCCTTGACGAGCCGGCCCTCTTCACCCGGCTGCGGGACGCCCGGCGGGTGCTCGTGGCCGGGGCGGGCGGCGGATTCGACGTGTACGCGGGACTCGCGCCGGCCCTGGCGCTGCGCGCGGCCGGCAAGGAGGTGGTGCTGGCCAACCTGTCGTTCGCGGACCTGTACGGCCTGGACACGGACGTGTGGGTGGAGCCCGGAGTGGCCGCGGTCCGCCCGGACACCGCGGCGCGCGGCACGTACTTCCCGGAACGCACCCTGGCGCGCTGGCTGGAGCTGCACAGGATGCCGTCCACGGTCTACGCGCTGGAGCGGGCGGGCGTGGAGCCGCTGCGCGCGGCCTACCGGGCGCTGATCGAGCACGTGGGCGGGGTCGACGCGATCGTGCTGGCCGACGGCGGCACCGACATCCTGATGCGCGGCGACGAGAACGGCCTCGGCACCCCCGAGGAGGACATGGCGAGCCTCGCCGCCGTCGACGGGCTGACCGGCGTGGCCGAACGCCTCGTGCTGTGCCTGGGTTTCGGCGTGGACGCGTACCACGGCGTCAACCACGCCCTGGTGCTGGAGAACCTGGCCGCCCTCGAACGGGACGGCGCCTACCTCGGCGCCTTCTCCCTGCCGCGCGACAGCCGGGAGGGCGCGCTCTACCTGGACGCGGTCGCGCACGCGCAGGCCGCGACGCCCGACCACCCGAGCATCGTCAACGGCTCGGTGGCGGCCGCCGTGCGGGGCGAGTTCGGGAACGTCCGGTTCACCGAGCGCACCAGGAACAGCGAGTTGTTCGTCAATCCGCTGATGGCGCTGTACTTCTGCGTGGACGCCGTCGGCCTGGCCCGCCGCAACCTCTACCTGGACCGGCTGGAGGGAACGCAGCTCACCCGGCAGATCAGCTCGGTCATCGAGGAGTTCCGCGACGGGCTTCCCCGTCAGCGTCCGCCCCGGACGTTCCCCCACTGACCGGCAGCCGCAGGGTGAAGACCGAGCCGGCGCCGAGGGTGCTCCCGGCAGTGACCGTGCCGCCGTGGGCGTGCGCGAGGTTGCGGACGATGGCGAGGCCGAGGCCGCTGCCACCGGTGCTGCGGCTGCGGGACTTCTCGGCGCGCCAGAACCGGTCGAAGACGTGCGGCAGGTCCTCGGGGCCGATGCCGGTGCCGGTGTCGGCGACCGCGACGAGCACGGTGTCCCCGTCGCGCCGGCCGCGCAGGGTGACGCTGCCGCCGGGCGGGGTGTGGCGGACGGCGTTGGAGACCAGGTTGCCGACCGCCTGACGCAGCCGCACCGGGTCGGCGTGCAGGTCGCCGAGGCCGTCGGCGGCGTCCACGGCGAGGACCACCCCGGCCTTGTCGGCGCGGCCGCGGTGCGCGGTGGCGACCTGGCGCAGCAGGTCGGCGAGATCCACCGGGCCCTTGTGGAGCCGCAGTTCACCGGCGTCCGCGGCGGCGAGGTCCTGGAGGTCGTCCACGACGTGCTGGAGCAGCAGCGCCTCCTCCAGCAGTGAGGAGATCAGCGGCCCGTCGGCCGGGACGATGCCGTCCTCGGCGGCCTCCAGCCAGCCGCGGATGGTGCTGAGCGGGGTCCGCAGCTCATGGGCGACGTCGCCGACCATGGCGGTGCGCAGCCGCTCCAGTTCGGCCCGCCGCCGGGACATCTCGTTGAAGACCTCCGCGAGCCGGCTGATCTCGTCGCGGCCGGTGACCGCCACCCGCACCGAGACGTCACCGTCCTTGAACCGCCGGGCCGCCCCGGTCAGCGCCCGCAGCGGCCGCACGAGGCGCAGGCCCAGCACGACGGTGACCGCGACCGTGAGCAGCAGGACACCCCCGACGACGCCCGCGATGCGCACCCGGTTGGGCGCGGACAGGTCGAAGGGGGAGGAGGGGACGGCGGCCTCCGGGTCGGGGGCGCCGACGAAGAGCAGCGCGGGCGGCGCGACGTACGGGGTCAGCTGCTCGCGGCGGGCGGTGGCCAGGCACTGCGCCTGCGTGCGCCGGGCCGCCGGGCTCCGGGACCCGGTGGTCGTCCAGGTCAGGTCGAGGGCCAGTTGCAGGGGCGGGGCGTCGCGGCGGGCGAGGCAGGTGTCGGCCAGGGTGTTGAGCCGGGCGAGCGCACGGGCCTCGGTGGCGGTGGGCTCGTCCAGAGCGGCCGCCTCGCAGCGGGAGCCGGTGGGCGGCTGGACGAGGTAGGTCTGCAGCCGCGGCCGCCCGCTGGGCGCGGTGGTGACGGTGGAGTCGATACCGAGGAGGTCGTGCAGGCAGGCCGCCTCCCGCTGGGCCAGTTCCCTCAGGTGGTCGCGTTCGCCGGGCGGCAGCCGGAACGGGCCGACCGCGCGCGGGTCGATGCGGTCGGAGTCGCCCGCGCCGGGCACGAAGACGGAGTCGACCGCGAGCGGGTCCACGGTCGCCGACGCCCGCTCCGGCAGCGGCACGGAACGGCTGCCGGACGCACCGGCGGAGGGGGCCGGGGCGGCGGAGTCCGCGAACGGGCGGCGGTCCTGGTCGGTGAGGGCGATGCGGTGCCCGGTCTCGCGGGCCAGCCGGTCGACCAGTTGCTGCGCCCCGCGCCAGTCGTCCTGCCGCGCCGCGAGTCCCAGCAGGGTGTCGTAGATCCGCGCGTCGTCGGCGAAGACCTGGCCCTGCTCCTGGTGGATCGCCCGCGCGGTGGTGCGGACGGCCAGCCAGGCGGTCGCGCCGATCGAGCAGACGGATATCAGCACGGACAGCACGAGCAGCCGCAGGACCAGGCTGCCGCGCCGGCCCGGCCGCCTCACACGTCCCCCGCGAGCTTGTAGCCCACGCCGTAGACGGTGAGCAGGCGTATCGGGCGGGCGGGGTCCGGCTCGATCTTGCGGCGCAGGTTCATCACGTGCGTGTCCACCGTGCGTACGGTGAAGTAGCGGCCGGTGCCGTGCAGTTGGGCGAGAATCTGCTCGCGGGTGAAGACCCGGCCCGGCTGCTCGGCGAGCGTCTCCAGCAGCCGGAACTCCCCCGGCGTGCAGTCGACCGGCTCGCCCTCGCAGCTCACCTCGTGGCGCACCGGGTCGACGGCGAGGCCGCCCACGGTCAGCACGGGGTCGGGGCGGGGGGCGGCGGCCGGCGCGGGGCGGGCCCGCCGCAGCAGGGTCCTTACCCGGGCGACCAGCTCACGCGGGCTGTAGGGCTTGGCCATGTAGTCGTCGGCGCCCAGGTCCAGGCCGAGCAGCAGGTCGTCCTCGGTGCAGCGGGCGGTCAGCATGAGCACCGGCAGGTCGGACTCGCGGCGCAGGATGCGGCAGACGTCGAGGCCGTCGACCTTGGGCATCATCACGTCCAGGACGAGCAGGTCGGGCGGGTCGCGGCGCAGTTCCTCCAGCGCGGCGCGGCCGTCGTGGACGACGGTGACCGTGTGGCCCTCGTGCTCCAGGTAGAGGCGGACCAGCTGGGCCTGCTTGGTGTCGTCCTCGGCGACCAGGATGCGTGCGCTCATGCCGGGAGTATAGGTATGACAAATGACGCGTTTCCCTGGTCGCGGGCGCTTCCGGGACGGGACCAAGGGACCGCGAACGCTTCCTGACAGGTTCCCCACATTCGCCGCCCACGATGGGGCGGCATGACCCGCTCACGTATCCCCCGGCCCCTGGGAGCCGCCGCCGTCCTGGCCGCCGCGCTGCTGCTCACCGGCTGCGGAGGCTCCTCCGCACCGGCCGGCGACACCGCCGGCCACGACGACGTCGCCTCTTTGCAGACCCCCTCGGGCCCGTCCGCCCCCGCCGCCGAAGCGCCCTCCTCGTCGTCGGCCGCCGCTCCCTCGGCCGACGCCCCCTCCCCGGCCGCGAACGGCAACGGCCGCCCGCAGCTCCGCCTCGACATGACCGACGCCGAGACCCAGGTCTACTGGGAGGGCTACTGGAAGTGCCTCAAGGAGCACGGGCACAAGATGATCCTCCAGCGCGGCCCCTACTCCGTCGACCAGAACGACAACAGCCCCACCGCCAAGGCCGCGGAGAAGGCCTGCGCGGGGCGGATGCCCCTCCAGCCGCCCGAGACCGAGCGGGAGACCAACCCGCACTTCGACGAGGACTACCGCGACTACGTCGCCTGCCTCAACGACGGCGGCCTGCACGTCGAGGCGCTCCCCGGCAACACCGGCTGGACCTTCAAGGGCCAGAACACCCTGAGCGACGAGAAGATGGCCGACCTCGACCTGAGCTGCAAGGTGAAGTCGTTCGGCGGCGGGAATGGCTGAGCACCGCACGTCACGCTCCCTGGGGGCCGCCGCCGTCCTCGCCGCCGCGCTGCTGCTCACCGGCTGCGCAGGCTCCCCCGCACCGGCCGGCGACACCGCCGGCCGGGACGACGTCGCCTCCCTGCGGACTCCGGCCGCCCCTGCCGAAGCACCCTCCCCTTCGGCCACCGCCCGGCCCGGCAACCCCGGCACGGGCCGCCCGCAGCTCCGCCTCGACATGACCGACGCCGAGACCCAGGTCTACTGGGACGGCTACGGGAAGTGCCTCAAGGAGCACGGGCACCGGATGGTCCTCGGCCGCGGCCCCTACTCCGTCGACCAGAACGACACCAGCCCCACCGCCAGGGCCGCGGAGAGGGCCTGCGCGGGAAAGCTCCCCGAACAGCCGCCCGAGACGCAGCCGGAGACCAACCCGCACTACGCCGAGGACTCCCGCGCCTTCTTCCGCTGCGCCGCACGCGCCGGGCTGAGGATCCATCCCGTCGCGGGCGGCTGGACGTACGACGAGAACGGCGCGCACGGCACCGCCATGAGCGCGCGGAAGCAGGAAGAGATCGAGTTGAGCTGCAAGGTGGAGGCCTTCGGTGGCAAGAACAGCTGAGCACCGCCTGCCCGCCCGGCGGCGGCGCCGACTCACGGTGACCCTGGCCGTCCTGCTGACCGCCGGCACGGCCGGCGCGGGCACCGTCGCCTGGAACGCACGGGCCGGCAACCACCAGGCCGCGCCCGAGGACCCGGTCCGCGTCCACACGGCCAAGGTGGCCAGGACCGACCTGTCGACCCGGCGCACGATGCCCGGCACCCTCGGCTACGGCCGCCCCCTGCCCCTGCGCGGCAAGGGCGCGGGCACGGTCACCAAGCTGCCGTCCCCCGGTACGCGGGCCGCCCGCGGCAAGCCCCTGTACTGGGTCGACGACCAGCCCGTCACGGCCTTCTTCGGCGACACCCCGTTCTTCCGCGCACTGGACAAGCCCGGCCTGCACGGCCGTGACGTGACCGTGCTGGCCGACAACCTCAGGGCCCTGGGGTACGACACCGGGGACACCGGGTGGTCGTCCCGCGACGCGGCCACGGCGGGCGGCGCGACCGGCGGGGACGAGTTCACCCCCGCCCTCAGCGCCGCGCTCAAGCGGTGGCAGCGCGACACCGGCCGGCAGGCGACCGGCACCCTCCCCCTCGGCCGCGCCGTGGTCCTGCCGGGGCCGGTACGGGTCAACACGGTCACCGCCGTCCTCGGCGACCCCGCGGAGGGGGACCTGCTGACGTACAGCGCGACGGGCAAGTCCGTGTCGGTCACCGTGGATGCCACCGACGTGGGCGCCATCCGCACCGGCCAGGCCGTCACCGTCCTCCTGCCCGACAACCGGGAGATCCCGGCCACGGTCACCGTGGTCGCCCGCGCCGTCCAGGGCGGCTCCTCCGAGGAGGAGCAGACGCAGGCCGGGCCGCCCACGGTCGCCGTCACCGTCGTGCCGCGGCGGGCCGCGGACGTGCAGGCGCTGGACTCGGCCTCCGTGCAGGTCGTGTTCACCGGCACCGAACGCAAGGGCGTCCTCACCGTGCCCGTCACCGCGCTCGTCGCGCTCCGCGAGGGCGGGTACGCGGTGCAGCGGCCCGGGGGAGCGCTCGTCGCGGTGCGGACCGGGATGTTCTCCGACGGCGCGGTCGAGATCAGCGGACCGGGCGTGACGGAGGGCATGACCGTGGTGACCGCCTCATGAGCCGGCCCCCCGCCACGCCCGTCCTCGTCGTGCACGAGGTGACCAAGACCTACCCCGGCGGCGTCACGGCCCTGGACCGGGTGTCGCTCACCGTCGGGAAGGGCGAACTGCTCGCCATCCTCGGCCCGTCCGGGTCCGGCAAGTCCACCCTGCTGCACATCATGGGCACCCTCGACCGGCCGAGCTCCGGCACCGTCGAGATCGCCGGGCACGCCGTCTCCGGGCTGGACGACGGGCGGCTGTCCGCGCTGCGCGCCCGGCTGCTCGGCTTCGTCTTCCAGCACTTCCACCTCACCGACGGCCTCGACGCGGCGGAGAACGTCGCCACCGGCCTGCTGTACGCGGGCGTCCCGCGCCGGCTGCGGCGCCCGCGCGCCGAGGAGGCACTGGCCCGGGTGGGCCTGGCGCACCGCACCCGCCATCTGCCGCACCAGCTGTCCGGCGGCGAACGGCAGCGGGTCGCCATCGCCCGCGCCCTCGTCAACGAACCCGCGCTGGTCCTCGCGGACGAGCCGACCGGGGCCCTGGACAGCGCCAACGGGCAGGCCGTGCTGGACCTGCTGACCGCGCTCAACCAGGAGGGCACCACCATCGCGGTCATCACCCACGACCGGGATGTCGCCGCCCGGCTGCCGCGCCGGGTCGAACTGCGCGACGGCCGCGTGTCCTCCGACACCACCCGCACCCCCGCCGGGAGCCCCGCATGAACCAGCGCATCAGGCTCGCCCCCCTGGACGTCCTGCGGCTGGGCCTGCTGGGCCTGCGCACCCGCAGGACCCGCGCCGCGCTGTCCGCGCTGGGCATCGCCATCGGCATCGCCACGCTCGTCGTCGTCACCGGCATCCCCGCCTCCAGCCAGCGGGCGCTGATGAACGAACTGTCCGCGCTGGGCACCAACATGCTGCGCGCACAGCCGCCGCCCTCGGGCAGCGGGCCGCAGGCGCTGCTCCCCGAGGCGGCCGACGCGATGGCCGCCCGCATCGGCCCCGTCACCAGCGCGAGCGCCGTCGCCAACACCCATGCCACGGTGCGGCGTTCCGATCTGGCCGACCCGAACGACTCGATCGGCATGACCGTGCTCGCCGCGAGGACCAATCTGCTCGGCACGATCGGCGGCAGCATGGGGTCCGGCCGGTTCCTCAGCCCCGCGACCGAGCACTTCCCGACCGCCGTCCTGGGCCACCGCGCCGCGTCCCGGCTGGGCTTCGACCGGATCGTCCCGGGCAGCGAGCCGCTGGTGTCCGTCGACGGCCACGCGTTCACCGTCATCGGCGTGCTCCGGTCGATGCCGCTCACCCCCGAACTGGACACCGCCGTCCTGGTCGGCTGGGACGCCGCCCGCGACACCCTCGGCTTCGACGGCCACCCGACGGTGATCTACGTGAAGGCGGTCGAGTCACGGATCGAGGCGGTGCGCGACGTGCTGCCCGCCACCGTCAACCCCGAACTGCCCGGCCTGGTGCAGGTCAGCCGCCCCTCGGACGCGCTGGCCGCCAAGCGCGCCACCCAACACACCTTCTCGGCCCTCTTCCTGGGCCTGGCCGGGGTCGCCCTGCTGGTCGGCGGGATCGGCGTGGCCAACACCATGGTGGTCTCGGTACTGGAGCGGCGCCGCGAGATCGGGCTGCGCCGGGCCCTGGGCGCCAACCGCCGCCAGATCCGCGGGCAGTTCCTCGCGGAGTCCGTCGCCCTGTCCGTCCTGGGCGGCCTGACCGGCACCGTGCTCGGCGCGGCGGCGACCGCCGGCTACGCGCTCTCCCGGTCCTGGCCCCCGGTCCTGCCACCGCTCGCGCTCGCCGCGGGCGTACTCGGCGCGGTCGTCGTCGGCGCCGCCGCCGGCGTCTACCCCGCGGTACGCGCCTCACGGCTCCCCCCGACGGAGGCACTGGCAGCGGTGTGACACGGCCCGACACCGCGAAATCGGGCTGCGCCGGGCAGTTCCTCGCGGAGCCCGCCGCCCGGCCCGTGCCGGGCATCCACCCCGCGATACGCGCCGGAGGCACTGGCGGCGGTGTGACACGGCCCCCGGGGCACGGGCGGCGGCGCCGCGAGATCGGGCCGCGCCAAACAGCTCCTCGCGGAGCCGGGCGCCCGGCCCGTGCCGGGCGTCCACCCCGCGGTACGCGCCGGAGGCACTGTGCCGTGCCGGCCCGACACCGCGAGATCCGGCTGTGCCGGGCCCTGGGCGCCAACCGCCGCCAGATCCGCGGGCAGTTCCTCGCGGAGTCCGTCGCCCTGTCCGTCCTCGGCGGCCTGACCGGCACCGTGCTCGGCCCGGCGGCAACCGCTGGCTACGCGCTCTGGGGGCGATGGCCCCCGGTCCTCCCGCCGCTCGCGCTCGCCGCGGGCGTACTCGGCGCGGTCATCGTCGGCGCCGCCGCAAGCGTCTACCCCGCGGTACGCGCCTCACGCACTGCGGTGTGACACGGCCCCGGGGGCACGGGCGGCGGCGCCGCGAGATCGGGCCGCGCCAGGCAGTTCCTCGCGGAGCCCGCCGCCCGGCCCGTGCCGGGCGTCCACCCCGCGGTGCGCACCGGAGGCACCGGCAGCGGTGTGACACGGCCCGACACGCGAGACCCGGCCGCACCGCGCCGCCAGACCCGCGGGCAGCTCGCCGAGCCCGCCGACCCCGGCGGGCTCGGGCAGGCATCCACCCCGCGGTACGCGCCGGAGGCACCGGCGGCGGCGCCGCGCCCCCGGGCGGAGGGCGGGATATCGTCGGGCCGAGGCGAGAGGAATCCGACGACATGCCCTCTTACACCATCGGCCAGGCAGCCCGGCTGCTCGGCGTCAGCCCCGACACCGCGCGCCGGTGGGCCGACGCCGGGCGGGTCGCCACGCACCGCGACGAGGGCGGCCGCCGGCTCATCGACGGCCGCGACCTCGCCGCGTTCTCGGTGGAACTCGCCCGCACCGGGGGAGGCGGTGAGGACGAGGTGGGGCACACCTCGGTCCGCAACGCCTTCCCCGGCATCGTCATCGCCGTGAAGCTGGGAGACGTCGCGGCCCAGGTGGAGATCCAGGCCGGCCCGCACCGGCTGGTCTCCCTGCTCACCCGCGAGGCCGTGGAGGAACTCGGCCTGGAGGTCGGCATGGAGGCCACCGCCCGCGTGAAGTCCACCAACGTGCACATCGACACGGTCTGACGGGCCCGGGCCGGCCCCTGTCAGGAGGCGCTGCCCGCCGAGGCGTTCGTCGAGTACGAGTGCGCGCCGGTCCCGGCCAGCGCACCGCCGTCGACGATCAGGTACTCGTCGCGGATCGGCTTGCCGTCGAACCAGGACTCCAGGATCTCCCGGGTGCCGGCGGCGTACCGGGCCTGCGCCGACAGCGAGGAACCCGAGATGTGCGGGGTCATGCCGTGGTGCGGCATGGTCCGCCAGGGGTGGTCGGCCGGGGCGGGCTGCGGGTACCAGACGTCGCCCGCATAGCCGGCCAGCTGGCCGCTGCGCAGCGCCCGGTCGATGGCGTCGCGGTCGGCGATCCGGGCCCGCGCGGTGTTGATCAGGTACGCGCCGCGCTTCATGGTGCCGAGCAGCTTGTCCCCGAACAGGCCCTCGGTCTCCGGGTGCAGCGGCGCGTTGATGGTGACGACGTCGCAGTGCGGCACCATCGAGGCCGTGTCCGCGTGCCAGGTCAGGCCGAGCTCGCGCTCGGTCTCCTCGGGGAGCCGGTGCCGGTCGGTGTAGTGCAGCTTCACGTCGAAGGGCGCCAGCCGGCGCAGCACCGCGAGCCCGATCCGGCCGGCGGCGACCGTGCCGACGTGCATGCCCTCCAGGTCGTAGCTGCGGGCCACGCAGTCCGCGATGTTCCAGCCGCCGTCCAGCACCACCTTGTAGGAGGGCAGGTAGTTGCGGACCAGGGACAGCGTCATCATCACCACGTGCTCGGCGACGCTGATGCTGTTGCAGTAGGTCACCTCGGCGACGGTCACCCCGTGCGCGATCGCCGCGTCCAGGTCGACGTGGTCCGAGCCGATGCCCGCGGTGACCGCCAGCTTGAGGTTCTTGGCGGCGGCGATGCGCTCGGGGGTGAGGTACGCGGGCCAGAAGGGCTGCGAGATCACGACGTCGGCGTCCGGCAGCTCGCGGTCGAAGACCGACCCGTCGCCGTCCTTGTCGGAGGTGACCACCAGCGTGTGGCCGCGGCTCTCCAGGAAGCGGCGCAGGCCGAGCTCACCGGTGACGCTGCCGAGCAGATGGCCGGGGGTGAAGTCGGTGTCCTGCGGGGTGGGCGTGGTCTGGCCGCCGGGGTAGTGGTCGATGCGCGGCAGGTCGTCGCGGGCGTACGTGGTCGGGTATCCGTCGGTCGGGTCGTCGTACAGGACGCAGAGCACCTTGGCCATGATCGCGGCTCCTCAATACCGTTGCCGGAAGGTGCCTTTCACGATCCTCGCCCGAGATTCCGCAGGTCAAAGCGATTGTGGCTATGCCGGGATAGCCGGCTCCTATCACCGGCGGTCACGGCCGTCGCAGGTGGCTGCGGAGCAGTTCGTCCAGCGCGTCCCGCACCCCCGCCTCACGCGCCACCTCCAGCAGCGCCCCGCCGAGCACGGACCCCGGCTCGTGGTCCGCGACGACCAGCCCCACCCGCGGCCCCCGCGCCGGACCCCGCAGCGGCAGCACCCGCATGCCCTCGGGCACCCCGAACATGTGCAGCCACGCGTGCGAGATGACGCTCGACCAGCGGCCGCCCGCGAGGTGCGCGTACAGGCCGGCCACCGTGTCGGACTCCACCGCCGGATCCGCCGACACCCCCTCGGCGGCGAAACACCCGTCGATGATCCGCCGGTTGCGCATCCGCGGCGCCAGCAGGCACAGCGGCAGCGCCGCGACCTGCGCCCAGCTCACCTTCTCCGCCGGCTCCGGGCCGAGGACGGCGCCGGCGCCGTCCGCGGGCGTCAGCAGCACGTAACGCTCCTCGTACAGCGGGAACTTGCGGACGTGGACGAGCGTGTCGTCGTCCAGGTACGTCATCGCCACGTCGAGTTCGAAGTCGGCCAGCCGGCGTGTGATGTCCCCCGAGGACAGCGACTCCAGGCTCACCCGCGCCCGCGGGTGCCGGGCGCAGAAGGGCGTGGTCAGCAGCGACGCGGAGGTCAGCGCGGTGGGGATCGCGCCCATCCGCAGCGTGCCGCTCAACCCGCCGCGCATCTCCGACAGTTCCTGCCGCAGCGCGTCCCGCTCCGCCAGGATGCGGTGCCCCCAGGCCAGCACCCGTTCGCCCTCGGGGGTCAGGCCCTCGAAGCGGCGTCCGCGCATCACGATCGGCACCCCGAGTTCGTGCTCCAGTTTCCGTATGGCCGCGGACAGCGAGGGCTGGGAGACGTAGCAGGCCTCCGCGGCGCGTGCGAAGTGCCGTTCGCGGGCGAGCGCGACCAGGTACTCCAGTTGACGAAACAGCATGTGGCGGAGCCTACGGACCGAGCGGCCCCAGGGGCTCCCCCTCGGGTGGATCCGGACCCCTGACATACCATCCGCGGCATGGGGAGAACACAGAACGTGCTGCTCGGCGGTGCGGTGGGGGGCGCGGCGGTCGCGCTGGTCGCGGGCGGCTGGGTCCTGGGGGCGTCGGAGGACAGCGCCGCCGAGGAACGAGCGGCGTCCTGCGCCGACGCGCGGCAGGCGTTCACGAAGCTCACCGCGCAGGTGCGCACGGCGCAGCGCCGGGAGAACGAGGCGTCCGGATCGGACTACAACCCGTGGTACGGCTTCGAGCAGGGCCGTATCCGCATCCTGTCCACCGCGGTCACGCAGAACCCGGCGTGCTTCGACACCGTCACACGCGCGACGGCGACCGTCCTCATGGGCGGCCGGAAGGAAGGGGACGAGGCGGAGTGGGACGTGGCGCTGTGCACGATCACCGGGACCAAGGACGAGGACTGCGCCGTCGCCGGATGAACCGCCGCGGGCCCTCGGCCTGCGGAGGGGCCCGCGGAGGGGTAAAGAGGTAGGAGAGGGAAAGAGGGGACACCCGGGGAAGAGGGTGGTGCCGATGTGCCGGTGGCTGGCCTACACGGGCACGCCGATGCTGCTCGACAACATTCTGTACAAGCCCCAGCACTCTCTGATCGACCAGAGCCTGCACTCCCGCATGGGTGTCGAGACGACCAACGGCGACGGCTTCGGCATCGGCTGGTACTCCCCCGGGCTGGAGACCCCGGGGATCATCCGCGACACCGGCCCGGCCTGGAACAACCGCAACCTGCGGGAGATCGCGCACCACGTCACCTCGCCGACCTTCTTCGCCCACGTACGGGCCTCCACGGGCACCGCGATCCAGCAGACCAACTGCCATCCCTTCCGGGTGGGCCGCTGGCTGTGGATGCACAACGGCGCGATCACCGACTTCCACCGGCTGCGCCGCGACCTGTCGCTCGCGATCGACCCCGCGCTGTTCTCCCGGCTGGAGGGGTCCACCGACTCCGAGGTGATGTTCCTGCTCGCCCTCAGCCTGGGCCTGGACCAGGAGGCGCCGGCCGCCGTCGCGCGCATGGTGGGGCTCGTCGAGGAGGTCGGCCACAGGCACGGGGTGGAGTTCCCGATGCAGATGACCGTGGCCACGACCGACGGCCACCGGCTGTGGGCGTTCCGCTACTCCAGCGAGGGCCGTTCGCGCTCGCTGTTCTACAGCAGCCGCGTGAAGTCCCTGGAGGAACTCCACCCCGACCTGTGGTGGCTGCACGACGTCTCGCCGTCGACCCGGCTGATCGTCTCCGAGCCCCTGGGGGACCTGCCGGACGCCTGGCACGAGATGCCGGAGAGCACGTACGGCGTCGTCCAGCCGGGCCGCGACGAACTCCTGCCCTTCACCCCGCTCCCGTGCGACCCGCGCGAGAGCCTGGTCTGAGACCAGGAAATCCAAGGCGGCGCCGCGGCCGTCCGGCACCTCCTGATCACCGCTCGTCGAACCGCGGGAGAACGGGCTTGACGTCCACCACAGGCGTGCCGTCCAGGGCCTCCAGCCGGCGCACCAGCACGCGCAGGCCGTCGATCCCGGCGATCTCCACCCGGTGCAGGCCCACGGGATTCGGCCGGTCCGGCGACCGCGTACCGAACACCCCGGTCAGCGGCCGGTCCGGCTCCCCACGCGGTCGTACCTCCAGTACGTCCCGGCGCGCCCGGTCCAGCCACGTCAGCACCAGCACCTCCATGCCGGTACGCAGCCCGCGCAGCCCCTCCGCCACCGCCGGCTCGAACACCAGCCACGCCTCCGGTGCCTCCTCGTCCGCCTGCTTCGGCGCGTCCTGCCTGCGCCGCAGCGGTGACTCGACCCGGCCGACGGGCCGCAGCACGTACTCGGGCTCATCCATCCCGCCCGATCACTCCTCACCCCGGGCGGCGGGCCTGCGCCTGCCGGGCGCGGGATCGCGTTCCAGGCGGGCGAGAACACCGGCGTAGAAAAGGTCGACCGCGTCGTCCACGCTG
This sequence comes from Streptomyces sp. NPDC046977, assembly GCF_040644455.1. Lineage (NCBI taxonomy): Bacteria > Bacillati > Actinomycetota > Actinomycetes > Kitasatosporales > Streptomycetaceae > Streptomyces > Streptomyces sp. NPDC046977. The sequence goes on along the minus strand of NZ_JBEYWO010000005.1, from coordinate 366,942 downwards.
CGTATGAAGCCCCGCTCGGCGCTGCCCCGTGTCGTCCCCATGCCCTTGAACAGTGACAACCGGAACCCGGTGATCACAGCGTCGCCCTTGGGCAGCAGGTCGGCCGGCTCCGGCCGCAGCCGTTCCAGGGTGCCGCGGGGACCGTTGCCCTGACCGGCCACAAGCGTCTCGATGTGCAGATCGGCGGGAGATTCGGCCAGCTGACGGATCAGGCGCTTGACCCAGGTGAGGGGGTATCCCAGTTCCGGCGCGGGAATGTCGACAGAAGTCCTGAGCTTTCCGGTGCGCAGGTCCGCGACAAGCGTCAGGATGCCCGGCGTGCCGTCGACCAGCAGCTCCGCGGTGAGTCGTCCGTCCTCGCACAACCGGTCGGCGAGAGCGGTACGGCGGAGATGCGGGTCCGTCCCCCGTCGGCTGCGCTGCACGGGGAGGACCTTCGTTCCCAGCTCGCCCCCGAGCCTGAGGCACACCTGCCGGATCAGCCGTTCCCAGCTCTCGACGACCTCGACGGTACGGCCGTCGCCCTGGCACAGGGTCTCGTCGTCGATGCCGTTGCGCACGGGCACCCAGGCCGGACCCATGTTCTGGAAGCCGTGGCACCCCGAGTTCTCGTGCTGGAGATAGTGCAGCAGTTCCTGCAGCAGCCATGCGTGGGCCGCATTGCCCACCCCTTCGTGGCGGATGAGCATGTGCGCCTGATGCGTCACCTCGGCCCAGGACAGGTGCCACAGCGCGACCTTGTGCTTACGCCTTCCGTCGATCTTCACGTCGACGAGCGGGCTGCCCTCCAGGGCAACGTCGTTGGACAGGGTGATCACGGCTTCGTACCCGCGACGCGCCGCGATGTCCATGTAGTCCTGCACCTGCTGGGACTTCAGCCCGTTGCCATTGGTCTTCGTCTCCACCAGGGCCGTCCACAGCTTGCCCGCCCGCTCCACACGGATGACGCCGTCGGGACGCCTGGGCGAGTCCCCGTGCGGCAGCGACACCTCGGCGAACGTCTCCATCCGGCCGGCCGGAGCACCGAAGGCGGCAGTGAGCCTGCGCCCGAACTCCGGTACCTGGGCCATCACCGACAGCAGCACCGACGTCGCACGTGTCTCCCGCTCATGGTCACTTCGGAGCGACGAGGCAGGGAAGAGGCGGGCTTCCCGCCAGGCGTCGTTCTCAGCGAGCGACTTCCTGGGCGACTTCGGAAGCGTGACCTTCTTCTTCGCCGTACGGGGACGCCGCACTGGCTGGGCGGCATCCGGCGGGACCGGCTGAGCGGGAACCGTGGCGATCGGCACCGACGCCGGGAGCCCGGCCGGCGGGCCGGACGGAGCGGCTTCAGGTGCTGCCCCGTCGTTGTCATCGGCGTCGTCGTCCACGTCGATCCCGAAATCCGTGGCCAGACCGGCAAGACCGGTCTCGTAACCCTGCCCGACAGCGCGGAACTTCCATTCCTCACCGCGTCGGTAGAGTTCCGCGAAGATGAAAGCGGTCTCGGCGCCCGCATCGTCAATGGTGAAGGCGAGAACCGGCTCGCCGGCCTGGTCGCTCAGGGTCACCCGGAGATCGTCCAGTTCACCGAAGCTCGCACCGCCGTACCGGCTGGCCGCGACGACGACGCGCTCCACACCTGGTGCGATCGCCGTGAGGTCGAGGCCGATCCGGTCCTCGTTGCCGGCGGCGGCCGGTGTTTTGTCGAGGAGTTGGACGCTGCCGTCCGCGGCGGCCGGGTTGTTGTAGAAGAAGAAGTCCTCGTCGGTGCGCACCTTCCCGTTCCCGTCGAGCAGGAGCACGGAGACGTCCGCGTCCCCGTCCCCCGTCGCGCTGCTCCACGCCAGGCTCACAACGACGGAACCCGTGTTCTCACTGAGCGCCGCCAGACCCACGTTGGCGCCCTTGGCCATTTCGTGCATACGTACCCCCCTGCCTCCGCAGCGCCCGGCGCTGTCCGGGCGTACCGCACCACGGGACGTGTGACGCAAGACACACAACGCCCGCTTGATCACCCTAGCGCCGGGACAGCGACGTTACGTCCGGGAATACGAAGTACGGGCCGAAGGGCACCCACAAACACCGCGCCGCAGGCGCTATTTGCCGCGGGCCGCGGCCGCGACCATTTCGGTGACGGCGGTCTCCGTCGTGAACTTGTCGATGCCGAGGGAGGTGAGCGGGCCGGTGCCGTCCTCGAGTTCGAGGAGGGCGAGCAGGATGTGCTCGGTGCCGATGTAGTTGTGGCCGAGGCGCAGCGCCTGGCGGAAGGTGAGTTCGAGGGCCTTGCGGGAGCGCAGGTCGTAGGGGACGACCTCGGGGACGGCCTCGCCCGCGGCGGGGGGCAGGGCGGCGGCGAGGTGTTCGCGGACGGCGGGGAGGGGGTGGCCCTGCGCGGTGAAGACGCGGGCGGCGATGCCCTCCGGTTCGGAGAGCAGGCCGAGGGCGAGGTGCTCGGGGGTGATCTCGGCGTGGCCCGCGGTGCGGGCCTCGGTGTGGGCGGCCATGACGGTGCTGCGCGCGCGGGGCGTGAAGCGGCTGAAGCCCTGACTGGGGTCGAGGTCGGGGACGAAGCGCTTCTGGGCGGCCTGCTTGGTGACGCCCATGCTCTTGCCGATGTCGGTCCAGGAGGCTCCGGAGCGGCGGGCCTGGTCGACGAAGTGGCCGATGAGGTGGTCGGCGACCTCTCCGAGGTGCTCCGCGGCGAGGACCGCGTCGGAGAGCTGGTCGAGCGCGTCGGGGTGGGCCTTCTTGATGGCCTCGATCAGGTCGTCGAGGCGGATGGGTTGCGTCATGCGTCAACGGTAGGTTGACGCATCGCGTGCGTCAACCCGGAGTTGACGATTGCATCCGGCCGATCCGGGAATCGTCACGGTCGCGTCTCGGCGCGATCCCGTCCGAACCGGTCGGGAACGCCGTCCGTGGCAGGGGTGTGCAACCGCCCCGGGGACGCCGGGGCGCCCGACCGAACCGATACCCCGGGGGTACTCAGATGTTCCGCACTCGCGCCACCGCGCTCGCCTCCCTCGCCGCCGCGAGCCTGCTCCTGCTGTCGGCCTGCAGCAGCAGCAGCGGCGCCACCACCCCGTCGAGCGCGCCGACCGCCGGCACCGCCGACCTGTCCTTCCGCACCGGCACGGCTCAGCAGAACAACGCACAGCCGAACACCGGCGACCTCGCGCCGGGTGCCGCCCCCGCCGCGGCGGCGCGGAAGCCGGTGGCCCGCACCTGGGTGCAGTTGTCGGCCGGCAGGGCCGGGGCGCTGGACCCGGTGGTGCTCAACGGGGCCGGTTTCACGCTCTACCGCTTCGACAACGACTCGGCGAATCCGTCGAGGTCGACCTGCTTCGACGCCTGCGCGAGCACGTGGCCGCCCTACCTGGTCGCCAAGGGCGGCAAGGTCTTCATCGACGGCATCCGGAAGTCGGCGATCGGCTTCATCCCGCGCGACGGTGCCCTGCAGGTGACGATCGGCGGCTGGCCGGTCTACCTCTTCAGCAAGGACACCAAGCCCGGCGACACCAACGGGCAGGGCGCCGGCGGCACCTGGTTCGGCGTCACCCCGGACGGGCAGAAGGCCGGCCAGACCGCGGGCGGCGGCCAGAACGGCCAGACCGGCCAGAACGGCGGTCAGAACGGCGGCCAGAACGGCGGCCAGAACAACGGCGGGAACCCCTCGGTCGCGCCCGCGACCAGCGCCACGTTCTTCGACACCGCGAACTTCGCCGACCCGGCCGAGGGCATCACCGGCCCGGGCTGCCGGCCGGTCCGCTTCTCCGGCTCCCTGCAGATCAGCGGCTTCGCCAAGATCTGGGACGGCCCCGACTGCACCGGCAACTCCCTGGTCGTGCAGGGCAACGTCAACGACTTGGCGGCGATCGGCTTCCCGGCCGTGAAGTCCGTCCGCTTCTTCAACTGACCGACGCCCACAGGCCTTCGGGGCGGAAGCCTCCGCCCCGGACATGCCCCTCCGTACCCGAGGAACCACGACGATGCGCTCCGCACCCCGGCGTCCGTGGACCGGCGTCTGCCTGACGGTCCTGCTCGCCCTGGCCGCCGTGACCGGCTGCTCCGGCCCGGCACGGCAGGCGCTGCCCGGCTTCTCCAACCCCGTTGTCCCCGGCCTGTGGACAACGGAGCGGATGGCCGGGGCCGCCGCGGCGGACACCCGCGTGCCCGCCGGCCTCGGCGCCGACGCGGGCGGGACCGACCCGGAACCGGCGCCCGTGGCGGCCGTGCCCGAGCGCACGCCGTACCGCGCCGCCGCTCCCGTGCTGGGCAGGATCTTCTTCGACACCCCCCAGGGGCCGGCCGTCTGCTCCGGCACCGCGGTCGAGGACCCGGCCCGCCCGGGGCGGTCCGGCCTGGTGTGGACGGCCGGGCACTGCGTGCACGGCGGCGCCGGGGGCACCTGGTACCGCAACATCGTCTTCGTGCCCTCGTACAACGACCGGGGTCTGGACGGCGGCGACCGGGCGGCCGCCGGGGCGGACGGGATCGCGCCCTTCGGGATGTGGTGGGCGGACCGGGCCGCGACCTCCGCGGAGTGGACCGCCGAGGGCGCCGCCAGCGGCGGCGCCGGTTCACCGGGCGACTACGCGGTGCTGCACGTGAGCATGCCGGGCGGCGGCACGTCCCTCCAGGAGACGACCGGCGCGGCCGCTCCCGTCTGGTTCGACGCCCCGCCGACGGCCACCGTCCCCGCGATGAAGGCCTGGGGCTACCCGGCGGCCGCGCCCTTCGACGGGGAGCGGCTGTTCTCCTGCCAGGACCGCCCCGGACGGCTGTCGCTCCGCGCCGACCGGGCGTCGCTCTACCGCATCGGGTGCACCATGACCGCCGGCGCCTCCGGCGGCGGCTGGTTCGCCGAACGGCCCGACGGCACGCTCGCGCTCGTCAGCGACACCTCCATCGGCCCCCCGGCTGCCACATGGATCGCCGGCCCGCGCCTCGGCGCGGAGGCGCGGTCGGTGTACGCGTCGGTCGCCGCGGACGCGGGCTGAACAGTCCCGGGGCACCGCGCCTCAGGGCGCGGTGAACAGCGACGGGAAGCCCGGCGCAAGCCACGGCCTGCGCCCCCAGGCGAGGATCTTGCCGCGGGCCACGGCGCCGGTGGCGGTGCGGCGGCCGAGCGCGATGAGCAGGAACGTCACGGGTTCGGCGAGGATCGTCACATCGGGGCGGCCCGGGAGTTCCGGCGTGACCCGCGCCGCACCGTCGGTGAAGGTGACGGCGAAGCGCGAGCCGCCGCGGACCCGCAGGTCGTAGCAGGCGGAGTGCCCGGCGGCCGCGGCGCTGAGGACGCGTGGCATCGCGGCCATGACGAACGGCACGGTCGCCTCCACGGCCGCCGCGTCGATCATGTGCGGGCGGCGCAGCGCGGCGGCGATGTCCCAGCCGTGGCCGAGCATGTGCGCCACCAGGTACGACCCGAGGGTGGCCAGGTCCATCGGGCCCAGCGGGGTGACGACGGGCTGCTCCGCCGGGCGGACCGCCGCGGCGTCGGCGAACGCCTCGGCGTGGCGCACGATGCCCTCGGCCAGCACGGCCGGGTCGCGCTCGGTGAACACCTCGAGCGAGGCCTCGTTGGCGGCGGCGAGGCTGCCGGCGGTGCCGTCTCCGTAGGGCCGCTCGTGGCCCTGCGCGAGCGCCGCCATCAGCTCGTTGGCCAGCATCAGGTGTGCCGCCGCCTCGCCCACGGTCCACTGCGCACCGGGGATGCGGACGGAAGGGTCCGCGCCGGCGCGGAGCAGTTCGGCGATCCGCCCGGCGGTGGCGTGGACGGCGGCGGTGACCTGCGGTGCGGCGGATGTCATGGAGGAGAAGGGTGGCCGAGGCGGGTCTGCCTGTAAAGACCCGTGACGCGCCCCGGACCCGGACCCCGCCCTGGTGAGGGGCGCAGGCCGGGTCCGGGGGACGCCGTGCGGGATCAGACCAGTCGCCTGCGGCCCCGGACGACGACGACCGCGACGACGACGGCGGTGAGGCCGAACAGGATGCCCGCGCCGAGCCACTGCATCGACGACAGCTGCGAGATCGGCAGGTACTTGGTCGACCAGCCGACCACGTCCGCCTTGCGCAGGCAGACCTCGACGGCCTTCTCGCTCGCCTCGTGGGCACAGGTGCTCCAGCCCATCAGCTTGCCGGAGCCGGTGATGTAGTTGGAGTCGATCTCGTACGCGCCGGTGGGCAGCGTGGGGGACTGGCCCGGCAGACCCGCGGCGTGGTGGGTGGTCGCGTTGACCTCGGAGCCCAGGCTCAGCCGGGACATGCTCCAGACGACCTCCACGGCGATCGAGAGGAAGAAGGTCACCACCATCGCCGTCAGGGTGCGCCGCGCCAGCATGCCGACGAGGACGCCCAGGGAGACGAGGAAGAGGGTGAGCGCGACCGCGACCGGGCCGGTGGTGTTGAAGTAGGTGGCCTCGGTCCAGCCCGCCTGGCTCTTCACTGGAGCCCACCACCAGGTGTAGGCGGCCGAGATCAGCGCGGTGCCGGCCACCAGGAGGACCCCGGTGATGACGAGCTTGGTGCCGATCCACCGCACCCGGCTCACGGACTGCGCGGCGACCAGCTTGGCGGTGCCGTTCTCCAGGTCGGGGGCGAGCAGCGGGGCGCCGACGAAGACCGCGAGGAGGACGGGGACGCAGGTGAGCGCCAGGCCCGCCTGGCTCAGGTGCCCGGAGTAGGCGGTGAAGCCCTGGACCCACTCGTCGCCCTTGAGATGGGGCCAGCCGTACTTGGCGAGGTAGTCCGTCAGCTGGGACCGCTGCCACGCGACACCGGCCAGGCAGGCCAGGGTCAGGCCGACCAGGGTCCAGTACGCGGCGCGGTGCTGCCGCCACACCAGCCAGGTCATGCCGCTCAGGTGCGGGCGGCGCGGGCTCTTCGCGGCCGGGGCCGCGACGGGGGTCCTGGGGTCGGTCACGGTGCTCATGCCGCCACCGCCACGCGGGCCGTGGGGCTGATCAGCGCGGGGGCCCCGGGGTTGCGCAGGTAGGCGAGCAGGAGTTCCTCCAGGTTCGGGGTGTCGGTCTGCCACGGGGCGCCGACCGGACCGTCGGGACGTATGAGGGCGGTGAACTGCCGCCCGTTGACGCGGGACTCGACGAAGGTGTGCCGCTCCAGGCCGGCCGGCAGGCCCGCCCCGCCCTCGGCGACACCGGTCAGCAGGGCGTGGGCGGACAGCAGTTCGTCCACGTCGCCGGCGAGGCGCAGCCCGCCGCCCGCGATGACCATGAGGTAGTCGCAGATGCTGCCCAGCTCGGCGAGCATGTGCGAGGACATCAGGACGGTCGTGCCGTGCTCGGCGACCTCGGCCATCAGCAGGCTCATCATCTCGTGACGTACCAGCGGGTCCAGGTCGGACAGCGGCTCGTCGAGCAGCAGCAGGTCGGGGCGCTTGCCGAACGCGACGGCGAAGGCGACACGGGTGCGCTGGCCGCCCGACAGGGTGCCGACCCGGGCGCTCATGGGCACGTTCCCGGCACGCACGATGCCCTCGGCGGCGGCCTGGTCCCAGCCGGGGTTCAGCTCACGGCCCATGCGCAGCGTCTCGGCCACGGTGAAGCGCCGGTACAGCGGCTTCTCCTGGGCGAGGAAGGCGACCCGGCGGCCGGCCTCCGCCGATTCGGGGGCCGCGCCGAACACCCGCAGCGTGCCGGAGCTCGGCTCCAGCAGGTTGGCGGCGATGCTCATCAGCGTCGTCTTGCCCGCTCCGTTGGGCCCGACCAGACCGCAGATCCGGCCGGCCGGCAGCCGGAAGGAGCAGTCCTGCAGCGCCCAGCCGCGCCGGTACTTCTTCCCGACGCCGAAGGCCTCGATCGCCGACTCCTCCGGTGGTCCCGGAAGGTCCATGCCGTCACTCATCCGTGCTTCCCGCTTTCCGTGTTCCCGTGCGTTTCCGCGCCCGCGGCGGCCGCCAGGGGCTCGGCGTACCGCTGCTCCAGTACCGAGGTGACCAGGGCGGTCACGTCGTCCCGCTCCAGACCCGCGGCACGGGCCCGGAGCATCCACGCGTCGAGCTCACCGCGCAGCGGCGAGTCCGGCCCGGCCTGCGGGCGGGCCAGGGACCGGCGGACGAACGTCCCCAGACCCGGCCGGGGCTCGACGAGCCCCTCCCGCTCCAGCTCGCGATAGGCCTTCAGCGTCGTGTTGGGGTTGACCGCACTGCTCTGCGCGACCTCTTTGGCCGTCGGCAGCCGGTCCCCGGGCACCAGCACACCGAGCCGCAGCGCCTGCTTGGTCTGCTGGACGATCTGCTGGTAGGCGGCGACGCCGCTCCGCCGGTCGATGCGGAACTCCACGTTCCCAGCACCACCATTCCACTACTTGATTAGTGGAACGATGATGCGCCGGGCCCGCGACGGTGTCAAGCACGGGCCCGCCGACCGGTGCGGACGCACAAAAAAAAGAGCGCCCCCCGGCAGTGGCACTGCCGGGGGCACTCTTCACGGGAACGCTGCGTGGGCGCTGTCGCGCACGGCCTCAGTAGGCCGAGTTGACGTTGTCGATCGAGCCGTAGCGGTGCGCAGCGTAGTTGCAGGCCGCGGTGATGTTCGCGACCGGGTCGTAGATGTCCCGCGAGGTTCCGGGCACGTGGTACGTGTTGAACGTCGGGTCGATGACCTGCATGAGGCCCTTCGACGGGATGCCCTTGGCGGCGTTGCTGTCCCAGTTGTTGATCGCGCGGGGGTTGCCGGAGGACTCACGCATCAGGTTCTTGTAGATCCCGTTGTACGTGCCGGGTATGCCGTTCTTGCGCATGACCTCCAGGCTCTGGTTGATCCAGGAGCTGACGGAGCCGGAGTGCGTCGGAGCGGCGGAAGCGGTGGGGGCCATGGCCACACCACCGGCGACGACGGCGGCGCTGGCGGCGACGACACCGAGGGACATCTTCTTGGCCTTGGCGGCGGAGGCGAACTTCGTCATGGCGGAGGTCTGCATTCGTTTCTTTCCTTTTCCGTGGGGTACGCCATGAATTGTTGGCCCAATTCCTGACAGGGGTCAATGCCCCCCATTACGACCGCGATTAGTAGCCGTCTCAGGGTCCAAAGTCCCGCCGCCCAGTCACCGGACGGGAATTGAGGGCCGCCGACTACTAAGAACCCCGGACTGTGGCGTGCGCCATATCTGCTACGTCACACGCGAACCCGCACAAATCGCCCCTTGAGTGACCGGCGCCACGTGGCCCCGGTCACGTATTTCGCCCCGATGTCGCGCTGTGCGCCCGCACGGTGGCGCTGTGTGGCCCGCCCCGGAGCGGCACAGGCACGCAGAGGCTCCGCGCGGCGGGAGACGCGGCCCTCACACAGGGATGAGACCCCTCGTGGACGTGCGCGAACGTGCCGGAGGCCGCCGCCACGGCACCCAGGTACCGGGGCGGCGGCCCCTCGCCATCACCCCTCGCCGGCGCCGTGGCCGACCCGGGTACACCCCCCTTACGCGCGTACGCGCGGGCGCGCGGGCGCGGCAGAAAGAGGAAGCGCGGAACCCGGCCGGAAGGGGGCGCGGATTCCCCTCCGCCAGGGCGGGAGACTTTCCCTTCCGGGCGCCAGGACTTTCCACTCCACGGGCCGGGACTTTCTCCCTTCCACACTTTCCCGCGTTATTGCTTTCTGCCTTTCAGCACCCGGGGCTTTCGGTAGCGCGCCGACGGGACTTTGGTCCCGTCGCACCGTGGGACTTTTCTCCGACAACCCTTGTCATGCCGGGGCGGCGGTCCCGACGATCACCGTGGCGTGCCATTCCCCGGAGAAAGCGACGCGCGCCCGCAGGCCCGCCCCGGTCACGGCGGCGACCGCCGCCGGGGCCTGCCGCTCCCCGGTCTCGAAGAGGAGGTGGCCGCCGGGTCCCAGCCAGTCGGGGGCGCCGGCGATGACACGGCGGAGGATGTCGAGGCCGTCCAGGCCGCCGTCGAGGGCGGTGCGCGGTTCGTGGTCGCGGGCCTCGGCGGGGAGCAGGCCCACCGCGTCGGTGGGCACGTACGGGGCGTTGGCGACGAGGACGTCGACGCGGCCGCGCAGTCGCGCGGGCAGCGGCTCGTACAGGTCGCCCTCGTGGACGGTGCCGCCCGCGGCGGCGAGGTTGCGGCGGGCGCAGGCCACCGCGGCGGGGTCGATGTCGGCGGCGTGCAGCCGCGGCCGTTCCACCTCGGCGGCCAGCGCGGCGCCCACCGCGCCGGACCCGCAGCACAGGTCGACGACGACCGCGCCGGGGCGGGCCAGCCGGACGGCCTCGCCGGCGAGGAACTCGGTACGGCGCCGCGGCACGAAGACACCGGGGTCGACGGCGATGCGCAGACCGCGGAACTCGGCCCAGCCGACGACCTGTTCTATGGGGAAGCCGGCCGCGCGGCGCTCGACCATGACGGCGAGTTCGGCGGGGCCGCCGGCGGCGGAGAGGAGCAGTCGGGCCTCGTCCTCGGCGAAGACGCAGCCGGCGGCGCGCAGCGCGGCGACAACGGCCTCGGGGTCGACCGGGGCGGGGGGCACGGAAGGAGGTACTGCGGGCATGAGGGCCTTTCGGGATGCCGAAGGGCGCTCCCGCGGTCTCCTACGCCGGGAGGGCAGCGGAGCCGTACGGGGGGAGCACCCAACCTGACGTGGCGGTAATGGGTCTCACCTCCTCGGTCCGTCCACTGCTGGCGACGTCACGTTACCCGAAGCCCCGCGCCCCGCCCAGCCCAGGGCGGCGACGGCGGCACGCGGGTCGTCGGCGTGGAAGCGCAGCACGCGGGCCCGGGCCGGGGCGCCCAGCGGGCGCAGGAAGGCGACCGGTTCGGTGAGCTCGACGGTCACCGTGGTCTGGCCGCCGACGACCAGGTCGGCGGTGCCGTCGCCGGCGAGTGTCAGCAGCCGTCCGTCGGGGAAGCGCCGGTCGACGCGGGCGGTCGCTATGCGGTCCGCGGGCACGCGGATGTCGACGAGCGCGCCGTACCGCACACGCAGCGAGCCGTCCGCCCCGACAACGTGCGGGCGGACCACGCAGGCCGCGTGCAGGGCCAGGACGAAGAAGCAGCCCCACAGGTCGAGGACGAGGGTCACGGCGTGCACGGCGGGCCAGGGGATGATCAGCGCGAGCAGCACGGTCTCGACGACGGAGACGAAGAGGAAGCCGTACATCGTCGCCGCCTGCGCCCCGCTGTACGGCACCGCTGTGTCGCCCTTGCCCACGCCGTGCCGCGGCCGCCGCGTGATCCACCGCAAGAGGCCTGCCGCCAGGGCGAGTTCGTGGCGCGCCAGTCGCCGTACGGGCACCGGTACCGCGTCCCGTACGGCCGCCCGCAGCGCGGCCGGGCGCGACAGGCCCCGGCGCCGCGCCTGCCGGTGGGCCCGGACGAGGCGTGGCAGCCGCCACGCGGCCACGGCGACGGTGCACAGCTCCGTGCCCCGGAGCACCGGCGGCGGCACCGGCACGCCGGCCAGCAGGCACGCGGCGAGGACAGCCTCCGCCGCGACGAGCAAACCGAGCGCCCAGCCGCGGACAGCCCTCACAAGGCACGCTCGCGCAGCAGCCGGATCGCCTGCCGTACGGCCTCGGCCTGGGCGGGGGCGTGGTCGTCGAGGAACGCGGCGACAAAGCCGTCCTGCTCGGCGGCGGCCACCACGTCGTCCTCGCCGGTCGCGGCCAGCGCCGCGACGATCTCGTCGGGCACGGCGTCGGCGATGGCCCGTGCCGTCTCGCCCACCTTGGGGTCGTCGACGGGGGCCGTGACCAGTTCGTCCATGAGCGCGTAGACGGCGTACGCGCGGCGCATCGCGTCGGGGCCGGTGTCCATGGACCGCACCAGGCCGGTCAGCCAGCCCCGGGTCTGCGGGGAGGCCGCCGTTTCCAGGAGGGCGAGCAGTTCGCGTTCCTTCGCCGCCATCGCGGGCTCGGGTCCGGGCAGGTCCGCGGTGACGCGGGCCATGTCGGCGAAGAGCGCGGCGAGTTCGGGGGAGACGGGCCCTTCCGCGGGCAGCCCGCCGCTGCCTGCGCGGCGCAGCAGTTCCGCCAGGCGGGCGCGGCGGCCGCGGATGGCCTCCTCCTGGCGGGCGAGGTCGGCGTCGAGTCCGGCGAGGACTTCGGCGAGGTCCTTGCCGGCGTCGTCGGCGAGCACGTCCCTGATCTCGTCCAGGGCCAGGCCGAGTTCGGCCAGGCGGCGGACCCGGGCGAGCTCGACGGCGTCGCGCAGCCCGTAGTCCCGGTAGCCGTTGACGCGGCGCGCGGGCTCGGGGAGCAGTCCGATGCGTTGGTAGTGCCGGACCGTGCGGGTGCTGACCCCGGCGAAGGCGGCGAGTTCTCCGATGCGCATGGGGCCAGTAGAGACCTTGACGTTGCGACAAGGTCAAGGCAGGCGCGGCCACAGCGGGGCGTACAGGGGAAACCCTACGGAAATCGGGCCGGACCGAGGGAGGTAGAGGGGTCCCGTCTCGGTCCGGGCAAACGCCCCTCAAGCAGCGGTAAAGATCTTCGTCCCGTGCTGTTCGGCGGTGGCGGCCCTGCAATAGCTTCGGCGCGTCACCCGTCATCACCGTACGCAGCCGCAGCACAGGGGTGGTCTACGCGTGTCGAAATGACATGCGCATGACGATCAGCACGACGATCGGATCCATGACCGCACACCCCGCGGCCGCCCAGGAAACGCGCCACCCGCACCGCGCCGTGACACCCCCACTCCCGGCACTCGACGGAGGCACCTCGTGCACCTCTCCACGCACCGACTGAGACGATCGGTCGCCGCGGCCCTGCCCGCGCTCGCCCTGGCCGTCGGCGGACTGCTGGCCGCCGGTCCCGCGGCCCAGGCCGCCGCGCACCCCGCCCCCCACACCACCTCGGCCCGCGACACCCAGAACGCCCGGGCCCTGCAGTCCCCGCAGGCCCAGACGGTGCACTCCACCGGCACGGCGGGCGCCCACGTCCCGACCCGGCACCTGTGCGCCGCCCCCGCGGCGGGCCACGCAAGCTGCCTGGCCCAGCGCCGCACCGACATCGCGATGCTGCGCGACAACACGCTGTCGCCCCAGGCCACCCCGTCCGGCCTCGGCCCGGCCAACCTGCACAGCGCCTACAACCTGCCCTCGACCGGCGGTTCCGGCCTCACCGTCGCCATCGTCGACGCCTACGACGACCCCAACGCCGCCGCCGACCTGGCCACCTACCGCTCCCAGTACGGGCTGTCGGCCTGCACGACCGCCAACGGCTGCTTCAAGAAGGTCGGCCAGACCGGCAGCACGACCAACCTGCCGAGCCCCGACAGCGGTTGGGCCGGTGAGATCGCCCTCGACCTCGACATGGTCAGCGCCGCCTGCCCGAGCTGCAACATCCTGCTCGTCGAGGCGAACTCCGCGAGCATGCAGGACCTCGGCACGGCCGTGAACGAGGCCGTCGCGCTCGGCGCGAAGTTCGTCTCCAACAGCTACGGCGGCGGCGAGGAGTCCGCCGACCCGTCGTACGACAGCGCCTACTTCAACCACCCGGGCGTCGCCATCACCGTCTCCGCGGGCGACGAGGGGTACGGGGCCGAGTACCCGGCGGCGTCCCGCTACGTGACCGCCGTCGGCGGCACCTCGCTGAACACCTCCGCCACCACCCGCGGCTGGACCGAGAAGGTCTGGGGCACCACCTCGGGCGGCGACGGCACCGGCTCGGGCTGCTCCGCGTACGACACCAAGCCGACCTGGCAGACCGACACCGGCTGCTCCCGGCGCACGGTCGCCGACGTCTCCGCGGTGGCCGACCCCGCCACCGGCGTCGCGGTGTACGACACCTACGGCGGCTCCGGCTGGGCCGTCTACGGCGGCACCAGTGCCTCCTCCCCGCTCATCGCGGGCGTCTACGCGCTGGGCGGCGCCCCGGCCGCGGGCAGCAACCCGGCGTCGTACCCCTACGCCCACACCGCCAACCTCTGGGACGTGACCACCGGCGCCAACGGCAGCTGCTCCAGCTCCTACCTGTGCACCGCCAAGACCGGCTACGACGGCCCGACCGGGCTCGGCACCCCGAACGGCGTCACCGCCTTCAAGAACGGCACCAGCAGCGGCAACACGGTCACCGTCACCAACCCGGGCAGCCAGACCGGCACCGTCGGCACCGCCCGCAGCCTGCAGATCTCGGCCACCGACAGCGCGGGCGCCGCACTCACCTACAGCGCGAGCGGCCTGCCCGCCGGGCTGTCCGTGAACGCCTCGACCGGTCTGGTCTCCGGCACCCCGACCACCGCCGGCACGTACCAGACCACCGTCACCGCCTCCGACTCCACCGGCGCCTCCGGCTCGGCCTCCTTCGGCTGGACGATCGCACCGGCCGGCGGCGGCACCTGCACGGCGGGCCAGTTGCTCGCCAACCCCGGCTTCGAGTCGGGCGCCACCGGCTGGACCGCGTCCAGCGGTGTCATCACCAATGACGCCGGTGAGGCCGCGCACGGCGGCTCGTACAAGGCCTGGATGGACGGCTACGGGTCCACGCACACCGACACGCTCACCCAGTCGGTGACCGTCCCGAGCGGCTGCCGGGCCACCCTCACCTTCTGGCTGCACATCGACACCGCCGAGACCACCACGTCCTCGGCCTACGACAAGCTCACGGTCACGGCCGGGTCCACCACCCTGGCCACCTACTCCAACCTCAACAAGGCCACCGGGTACGCCCAGAAGAGCTTCGACCTGTCCTCCTTCGCCGGCTCCACCGTCACCCTGAAGTTCACCGGCACCGAGGACTCCTCCCTGCAGACGAGTTTCGTGGTCGACGACACCGCCCTGACCACGGGCTGAGCCCCTTCCGCCCCGCGCAAGGTCCCGGTCGCCGCGAGGCGGCCGGGACCCTTTTGCGTCCGGGACACGTCACAGAGAAAAGGAGGCTCATCCATGCAGCGACTGCACCGGCCGACAGCCCTCGCCGCGGCGGCCCTCTCGGCGTTCGCGCTCAGCGCCTGCGGCGGCACCGCCCAGCAGCCGGGCGGCGGCCCGGCCACCGGCGTGAAGCCGTGCCCCACCCGGCTCGACCTCGGCGCCGCCGACACCGGCCGCACCTTGTGCGTGAGCACCGGCGCGACGGTCCGCGTCGCGCTCGACGGCAGCGCCGACCGCCCCTGGTCCCCGGTCACGCTCAAGGGCGGTGGCCTGCGGGCCGGCAACGCCGGCATCGGCGCCCCCCGCGGGGACACCATCGCCGCCTACCGCGCCACCGCCACCGGCACGGCCCGCCTCACCGCCACCCGCCCCCTGTGCGCCCAGCCCACCGCCCCGGACCAGGTCGCCTGTCTGGGACTGCAGGAGTGGACCGTCACCGTGCGGGTCTCCCAGGGCTGACCGCACCCGCCCCGCCACATGGTTGTACGGATCCCCGCATCGAATCGGCCACAGTGCGGGCGGGACAGTGGTAACGGATCGGTCCGGAGCACCAATGCGGTAGCCCACTGTCATCAGCATGTCGTAGCGTTCCTCCTTGCGGCCGAGGAAGGCGCGCCGGGCACGTTCGCGGTTGCCCGCGCCCTGCGGCGCACCCATACCCACGCCTGTCTGGGGGGAACCAGCTTGCGCACCCGTCACATAGCGGGCGGGACGGCCCTGTCCGTCCTGCTCGCCACCGCATCCCTGATCGGCGTCACGGCCACGCCCGCCGCCGCCACCGACGGCGGGACCGCCGTCCCGCCGGTGACCTCGCACAGCCTGGAGGAGTCGGCCCAGGCCGCCACCGCGCTCACGGTGAACGCCCCGGCCACCGCCCTTCCCGGCGACGAGATCACCCTCACCGGCACCCTGGCCTCCTCCGTGCCCTTCGCGGACGGCACCACGGTCACCGTGACCCGCACCGACTCCGCCACCACCGACGCGCCCCTGGGCACCGCGACCGTCGGCGCCGACGGCACGTTCTCGCTCACGGACACCCCGTCCACCCTGGGCACCACGACCTACACGGTCAGCTACGCCGGCGACACCGACCACGACGCCGCCACCGGCAGCGCCGCCGTCAGCGTCGCCCGCACCGCCACCGCGCTCACGGTGAACGCCCCGAGCACCGCCCTTCCCGGCGACGAGATCACCCTCACCGGCACCCTGGCCTCCTCCGTGCCCTTCGCGGACGGCACCACGGTCACCGTGACCCGCACCGACTCCGCCACGACCGACGCGCCCCTGGGCACCGCCACGGTCGCCGCCGACGGCACGTTCTCGCTCAAGAACACCCCGTCCACCCTGGGCACCACGACCTACACGGTCAGCTACGCCGGCGACACCGACCACGACGCCGCCACCGGCAGCGCCGCCGTCAGCGTCGCCCGCACCGCCACCGCGCTCACGGTGAACGCCCCCGCCACGGGCATCCCCGGCCGCGAGATCGTCGTCACCGGCACGCTCGGCTCGCCCGTGCCCTTCCCGGCCGGCACCAAGGTCACCGTGACCCGCACCGACTCGACGCACCCCGCCGGCACGCCGGCGGGCACCGCGACGGTCGCCGCCGACGGCACCTTCTCGTTCCGGAACACCCCGTCCGCGCTGGGCAACAACACCTACACGGTCAGCTACGCCGGCGACACCAAGCACGCAGCCGCCACCGCGAAGGACACCGTCAGCGTCGCCCGGGTCGCCTCGACCCTCACGGTGAGCGCCCCCTCCTCCGCGAAGCGGGCCGCGAAGATCACGGTCACCGGAAAGCTCACCTCGAGCGTGTCCTTCCCGGCCGGTACCAAGGTCACGGTGACGCGCACCGACCTCACCGACCCGAAGGGCAAGTCGCTCGGCACCAAGACGGTCGCGGCCAACGGCACGTTCAGCTTCACCGACGTCCCGTACACCGGCGGCAACGTCACCTACACCGCCGCCTACGCGGGCAACACCCAGCACAACCCCGCCACCGGCAAGGACACCGTCGCGGTCTCCCGCGCGGCCACGTCGGTCAGCATCAAGACCAACCTCTCGACCTACTCCTACGGGGCCACGGCCACCGTCACCGGCCACCTCGGCAAGACGGGCAAGAGCCGCGTCGTGTCGATCTGGGCGCAGCCGGCCGGCGGCACGAAGAAGCTGATCAAGACCTCCAAGGTCAACTCCGCGGGCGACCTGAAGGTGACCTACAAGGTCAGCCGCAACACCACCTTCTGGGCGTCGTTCGACGGCGACTTCTACTCGGCGCCGAAGTCGGCGTCGCGTTACGCCGGTACGAAGGTCAAGCTCTCCACCTCCGTCTCCCGGTACTACAAGACGGGCAAGGTCGGCTCGACCAACTACTACTGGTTCCGCAAGAACGCCGCGCCGGTGTTCACCACGACGATGACCTACGCGACCAACCGCCAGGAGCGGTTCGAGCTGGAGGTCTACTACCAGGGCACGTGGCACGCGCTCGACTCGGAGTACTTCCGGATCGGGACCGCCGGCAAGGCCCAGGTCACGCTGCCGGGGCCGGGCGAGGCCGGCATCCAGGCCCGGGTGCGCATCTCGTACGTCAAGGGCGGTTCGGGCGACATCCTGAACTCCACGACGTACGGCGACTGGAAGTACCTGTACTTCACCAACTGAGGCCCTCCCGAGAGGCACAGGTTCGAGGCCGTCCCGACCAGTTCGGGGCGGCCTCGTCCGCTTGGCTGCAGGCTCCGGGCCGGACGCCCGGAGCGTGGGGGCGGGCCGCCACCGTGCGGCTCCCAGGGCCGAACACACCGGCCCCGCAAAATGGTTGTACGTATCCCTGCATCGAATCGGGCACAGTACTGCCAGCAGCGATGAAAACCTCGGTGACGGATCGGCAGGGGCCGACAATGCGGTGGTCCACTGTCATAGGCATGTCGTAGCGTTCCTCTTTGCGGCCGAGGAAGGCGCGCCGGGCACGTCCATGGACGCCCGCGCCCTGCGGCGCACCCATAGCCCGGACCGTTTCCCGGTCCATCACGCCTGCCTGGGGGGAACCAGCTTGCGCACCCGTCACCTCGCGGGCGGGACGGCCCTGTCCGTCCTGCTCGCCACCGCTTCCCTGCTCGGCGTCACGGCCACGCCCGCCGCCGCCGACAGCGTGACCGCTCTGCCCGTCGCCTCGTACTCGGACATGGTCGTCGACGGACTCCACCAGCGGGTCTTCATCAGTAGCAGCAGCAACAGCAAGATCGTCGTGACCGACTACGACGGCAAGGTGGTCGGCCAGATCGTGTCGGAGCCCGGCGCGGCCGGGCTCGTGCTGTCGCCGGACTCCACGACGCTCTTCGTTGCCGTCCCCAACGCCGACGCGATCTCCGCGATCGACACGGCCACGCTCCGCGAGACCGCCCGGTACTCGATCGGCGCGGGCAGCGCCCCCCGGTACCTCGCCATGAACGGGGACACGGTCTGGTTCGGGTACGGGGGCGCCACGCAGGGCAACATCGGTTCCCTGGACCTCGACCCCGCCGGAGACCCGCCCCCGACCGGCACCGTGACCACCGGCGGCGCCGTGCTCACGCTCAACCAGGCCGAGCGGAGCACGTGGTACTCCGCCCCGATGGTCGCCTCGTCCCCCGGGGCTCCCGACATGCTGGCGGTCGGGGCACCGGGTCAGAGCCCGACCGAACTCGCGGTCTACGACGTCTCCTCGGGACACGCCGAGTCCAAGGCGTACCGCTTCGACCCCAACGGCGCCTCGAACCTGCAGGACCTGACCGTCACCCCGGACGGAAAGCAGATCCTCGCCGCCAGCGGCGCCCCGTACTTCCACCAGGTCTACCGCACCTCCGACCTGTCCAGTGACGGCCGCTACACGACCGACGCGTACCCGAACGCGGTGGCCGTGGCCGCCGACGGCACCGTCGCCGCGGGCATCGACGGCGCGTACGAGCCGGACGTGTACATCTTCGCGTCGCAGGTGGACGAGCCGGTCCGCACCTACGACCTCCCCAGCACCGGCCACAGCAGCGGCTCCGACCTCCTGGCCTCGGGCGGTCTGGCCTGGACACCGGACGGCAGCCGGCTGTTCGCCGTGTCCTCGAACGACGCCGACGTGTACTCCCTGCGCGTGCTGCAGGACCCGACCAAGGCCGCCACCACGCTCACGGTGAACGCCCCGGCCACCGCGCTGCCCGGCCGCGACGTCACGGTCACCGGCACCCTCGGCTCCGCCGTGCCCTTCGCGGACGGCACCACGGTCACCGTGACCCGCAGCGATTCCGCCACGACCGACGCGCCGCTGGGCACCGCGACCGTCGCCGCCGACGGCACGTTCTCGCTCAAGGACACCCCGTCCACCCTGGGCACCACCACCTACACGGTCAGCTACGCCGGCGACGCCAAGCACGGTGCGGCCACCACCAAGCGCAACATCACCATCGCCCGGGCCACCACCAGCCTCACGGTGAACGCCCCGGCCACCGCGCTGCCCGGCCGCGACGTCACCGTCACCGGCACCCTCGGCTCGACCCTGCCCCTGCCCGCCGGCACCCAGGTCACCGTGACCCGCACCGACAGCGCCCACCAGAACGGCACCCCCCTGGGCACCGCGGCCGTCGCCGCCGACGGCACCTTCACCCTCAAGGACACCCCGTCCACCCTGGGCACCGCCACCTACACGGTCAGCTACGCCGGCGACGCCGACCACGCCCCCGCCACCACCAAGCGCAACATCACCATCGCCCGGGCCACCACCACCCTCACCGTGAACGCCCCGGCCACGGCGAAGCGGGCGGCGAAGATCACGGTCACCGGAAAGCTCACCTCGGGCACGGCCCTCCCCGCCGGTGCGAAGGTCACGGTGACGCGCACCGACCTCACCGACCCGAAGGGCAAGTCGCTCGGCACCAAGACCGTCGCCTCCAACGGCACGTTCAGCTTCACCGACGTCCCGTACACCGGCGGCAACGTCACCTACACCGCCACCTACGCGGGCGACGCCACACACAACTCCGGCACCGGCAAGGACACCGTCGCGGTCTCCCGCGCGGCCACGTCGGTCGGCATCAAGACCAACCTCTCGGTCTACTCCTACGGGGCCACGGCCACCGTCACCGGCCACCTCGGCAAGACGGGCAAGAGCCGCGTGGTGTCGATCTGGGCGCAGCCGGCGGGCGGCACGAAGCAGCTGGTCAAGACCGGCACGGTCAACTCCGCGGGCGACCTGAAGGTGACCTACAAGGTCAGCCGCAACACCAACTTCTGGGCGACGTTCGACGGTGACTTCTACTCGGCGCCGAAGTCGGTGTCGCGCTACGCCGGTACGCAGGTCAACGTCTCCACCTCCGTCTCCCGGTACTACAAGACGGGCAAGGTCGGATCGGGCAACTACTACTGGTTCCACAAGAACACCAGCCCGCTGTTCACCACGACCATGACCTTCCAGCCGGGCCGGGCCCAGCGGTTCGAGGTCGAGGTCTACATCCGGGGCCGCTGGATCCCGGCCGGCGACCCGGAGTTCTTCGGGATCGCGTCCAACGGCAAGTCCCTGGTCGAGCTGGGGGCGCCGGGCGAGTCCGGCATCCAGGCCCGTGTCCGCTCGTCGTACATCAGGGGCGCCTCGGGCGACACCCTGAACACCGGCACCTACGGTCCCTGGAAGTACGTCTACTTCACCAAGTAACCCCCGCGCACGACGCGACGAGGCCGCCCCGGATTCCCGGGGCGGCCTCGGCCGTGTTCGGTGCGGGCGGGAGGTCAGGCCTCGCCCGCCTCCAGCAGGTTGGCGGCGGCACCGACGATCCGCGGATCGGGGACGCCGACGACCTCCTCGTCCTTGTCCGGGTAGTCGAAGCGGGCGAGCACGCTGCGCATGGCCTCGACGCGGGCGCGCTTCTTGTCGTTGCTCTTCACGACCGTCCAGGGCGCCTGCTCGGTGTCCGTCTCGCGGAACATCGCGACCTTGGCCTCGGTGTAGTCGTCCCAGCGGTCCAGGGACGCCAGGTCCATGGGGCTGAGCTTCCACTGCCGCACCGGGTCGACCTGGCGGATGGTGAAGCGGGTGCGCTGCTCCTCGCGGGACACCGAGAACCAGAACTTCACCAGGTCGATGCCGTCGTCCACGAGCATCCGCTCGAAGGCGGGCGCCTGGCGCATGAAGCGCTGGTACTCGTCGTCCGTGCAGAAGCCCATGACCCGCTCGACACCGGCCCGGTTGTACCAGGAGCGGTCGAACATGACGATCTCGCCGGCCGTCGGCAGGTGGTCGACGTACCGCTGGAAGTACCACTGGCCGCGCTCGCGCTCGGTCGGCTTGACCAGGGCGACGACCCGGGCGCCACGCGGGTTCAGGTGCTCGGTGAACCGCTTGATGGTGCCGCCCTTGCCGGCCGCGTCACGTCCCTCGAAGACGATCACCAGCCGGCGCCCGGTCTCCTTGATCCAGCTCTGCAGTTTCAGCAACTCGATCTGCTGGAGCCGCTTGTGCCACTCGTACTCCTTGCGCTCCATGCGCTGGTCGTACGGGTAGTTCTCGCGCCAGGTCTCGACGGGGGTGCCGTCGGGACGGATGAGCACGGGCTCGTCCTGGTCGGTGTAGTCGACCTGCATACCGGCCAGCAGGTCCGGATCGGCGGGGTGCGGGAGCGTCGTCATGTCGCCTCGCCTCTCAGGAGTGGAACTGGGGAACGATCAGATAGATGCCGTACGCCACCACCGCGGCACAGGCCAGGAAGCACAGGCCCGCGGTCGCGTACGACAGGGTCGCGCCGTCGCGGGAGGCCTCGGCCCGGGAGAGGCCGAGGACACCGAGTGCGAAGACGACAACCACACCCACCGTAACGCCAGTGCTGACGGCGGCCACTTCGCCGAGGGCACTCCAGTCCAGGTGCATCGCATTTCTCCTTGTCTGACGCGGTCGGACGCGCTCAGGCGGCCGACGGGGCGGAGGTCGCGGAGGGGCGCAGCGCCACGGTATGCGTGTCGTTCACATTGTGGGCGTGCACCGGGTTGCGGCGCGAGAGCACGACGATGAACGCCGCCACGGCGACCGCCACCACGGCGATCACCACGGTGCCCGCGGTACCGCCGTGCTGTACGACGCTCGCCGAGATCCCGCCGACCAGCGCGGCCGCGGGAAGCGTCACCAGCCAGGCGATCACCATGCGGCCCGCGGTCCCCCAGCGGACCTCGGCCAGCCGGCGGCCCAGCCCCGCGCCCAGGATGCCGCCCGAGCACACCTGCGTCGTGGACAGCGCGAAGCCCAGGTGCGCGGAGGTCAGGATGACGGTGGTGGAGGCCGCCTCCGCCGCGAAGCCCTGCGGCGACTGGATGTCGGTGAGGCCCTTGCCCATGGTGCGGATGATCCGCCAGCCGCCCAGGTACGTGCCGAGCCCGATGGCCAGGCCCGCCGCCGCGATCACCCACACCGGCGGCCCCGCGTCGTGCCCGAGGGCACCGGCGGAGATCAGCGTGAGGGTGATCACGCCCATCGTCTTCTGGGCGTCGTTCGTACCGTGCGCCAGCGACACCAGCGACGCCGACGCGATCTGCCCGAGCCGGAAGCCGCGGGTCACCGACTGCTGCCGTGCCCGCGCGGTGATCCGGTACGCCAGGTACGTCGCGAGCAGTGCCGCGATCCCCGCCACCAGGGGGGACGCCACCGCGGGGATCAGTACCTTCTCGACCACCTTGTCGAAGTGCACGCCCTTGCTGCCGGCGCCCACCCACACGGCGCCGATCAGGCCGCCGAACAGGGCGTGCGAGCTGCTCGACGGCAGTCCCAGCAGCCAGGTCATGAGGTTCCACAGCACCGCGCCGACCAGCCCCGCGAAGATCATGCCGGGGGTGACCAGGGTGTCGTCGACGATCCCGCCGGAGATCGTCTTCGCGACCTCCGTCGACAGGAAGGCGCCGACGATGTTCAGCACGCCGCTGATGAGGACCGCGGTGCGCGGTCGCAGGGCTCCCGTGGCGATGGACGTCGCCATCGCATTCGCGGTGTCGTGGAAGCCGTTGGTGAAGTCGAAGGCCAGCGCGGTCACGATCACGACCGCCACGAGAAACGTGATGTGGTCCATGCCCCTTGAGGAAAAGGGCTCCACGCGTACGCCGGGCGACAACCGTGTGACGCCGGTCCGCACTTCTTGTCATGGGCAGGCAAAGGGCGGTCAGCGGGCGCAGCGCAGGAAGCCCGCGGGGGTGTCGCAGGGCAGGTGCCCGTGGGAGGCGACGATGGCCTGGCCCGGCCCGAGGCGCAGGTAGTGGAGGAAGCTGGCGGTGAGGGAGTCGGCGTCGGGGGTGCCGTAGGTGTAGGCGTACTCGATCTCGTTGAAGGGGTAGCGGGTGTCGCCGTCGGCGCCGGTCGAGGGGGCCCGGCCGTTGATCGCCAGGATGTGCACGTGCGGGGAGGCCTTGGCGGCGCCCAGTTCGGCGTAGCCGATGGCGCCGGGGACCTGGCCGACCTCGGACAGGACGTCCTCGGTGCTGTCGAGTTCGCAGCGGATCACCGGGTCGGCGCCGAAGTTCTTGGTCACGCAGTCCCGCGAGGTGAACCCGGGCTCGCTCGCGCCGCCGAGGACCCGTCTGCGGAAGATGTCGCGGGTGCCGGACTCGGAGTTGCGGCTGACCAGCGAGATCGGGCGGTCCGGGCCCCCGACGTCCTTCCAGTTGACGACGGAGCCGCGGAAGATGTCACGGATCTGATCGACCGTCAGATCGCGGACCGGTATGGCCTCGTTCACGACGAGCGCGAAGGCCGACACCGCGATCCGGTTCTCCCGGAGCTTCGACGGGCCCGACTCGGGCCGCGGGCCGTCGGACATCGCCACCACCGCGGAGCCGTGGCCCGCCTCGCCGGCCTTCGCCAGGTCGCGGACGCCCCGGTCGCTGGAGTCCGCCTCGACCTTGATCTCGGAACCGGAGCAGTCCGCGGCGTAGTGGCGGGCGATCTCCTTCATGACCGGCGCGAAGGCCGTGGACCCGGTGACGGTCAGCCGGCCGGTGGCGCAGTCGAGGGGCGGGGGCGCGTCCTCGCGGACGACGATGATGGTGGCGAGCACCGTGACGCAGACGGTCAGCAGGATCGTGATCCACCGGGTCGCCCGGCTGAACAGCGGGGGCGCCGCGTCGACGGGCATCGCCTTGTTGGGGACGACCACGCCGTCGCGGATGCCGCCCGTGATCCGGACGCCGCCCCCGACGTGGCCGCCGGTGAGCAGCACCAGCAGCTTGTAGTGCTGGCCCCGGTTGAGCGGCACGCGGGGCAGGTGGATGACATTGCCCTCGTGGCGGACCCCGCCCTCGCCGCCGACCGGGGCGAAGTGGTCCATCAGCGAGCCGGTGTCGGCCTGGGTGACGGCCACGCCCCGGACCAGGCGGCCGGCGAAGACCACGTTCAGGGCCCGGTGCGGGTCGCGGTTGGTGTAGTCGCTGTCGGCGATGCTCTCGCCGCCGTCGTTCTCGATGCGCAGCAGGACGAGGGTGGCGTCCACCATGTCCGGCAGGTCGTTGAAGAGACCGAGCCGCACATTGGTCGTGCCGGTCTCGCCGTCCGGGTCGTCGCTGCCGATCGGCGTGTCCATCTGGACGCGGTAGCCGATGCGCTTGCGGCGCAGTACCCGGCGCTCGTACCAGACCACCCCGACGGAAACCACCAGACCGACGATGGCGGTCAGCACCGCCACGATGTTGTCGGCACTCAGCCAGTCGTCCATGCGCGTTCTCGCATCCCCCGTGCAGCAGCCGTGTCCGTGGTGCTCGTAGTGCCCGGTCAGGTCCGATCAGGTCCGGTCACCGTACGAGCGGGAACGGGCCCGGGCGGCCCATGTCCTGTCCCGCCGTCGGATGTTCGCCGGGCGTTTCCCCGGTGCGCGCGGAACCCGCGCTACCGGGCACCGGGCAGCCGGCGCACGCTCCAGTCGAAACCGCCCCGGCACACCACCTCGCCCGCCGCGTCCCTGACCTCGGCGACCGTGGCGATCCGCGTGCGATCGCTCTCCCCCGCCAGCAGGGGCCGCAGCGCGGCGCGTTCGTCCGCCCCGAGCACGCACGACGCCACCAGCCGCCCCCGGGCCGGCGCCAGGAACTCCATCGTGGCCGCCGCGCCCAGCGGCACGACGCCCTCGAACTGGGCGGGCTCCTCGCAGGCCGCGACGAGCGCGGCGAGCCCTGCGGCGTCGATCAGCGTGACAAGCCCGCTGGCGTGCAGGCTCCCGATGACGTTCCGCAGCGCGTCCGGCGTCTCCAGTGCCACTTCCGCGGCACCGTCCTCGGCGCGGACCACCTCGATCCCCGCGGTCCTGTTGGCCGGTACGGGTTCCAGCAACGTACGTGCGAGCGCGGTGGCGTCCATACCGTCAGGATGGCAGCGCCGTCCGACGGGGGCGTTACGCCCAGTCGACCACCGCGCCACAAGCCGGCGTGCGCCCCCCTACTCGCCGCCCTCCAGGTCGCCCTCGGTCTCCAGGAACGCCTCCCGCAGGGCCGCCACGACCTCCGGGTCGGGCTCCGCCCACATCCCCCGGGACTCGGCCTCCAGCAGCCGCTCCGCCATGCCGTGCAGGGCCCACGGGTTGGCCTCCTGGAGGAAGGCGCGGTTCTCCGGATCCATGACATAGGTGCGGGCCAGCTTGTCGTACATCCAGTCGGCGACGACACCGGTGGTCGCGTCGTAGCCGAAGAGGTAGTCGACGGTCGCGGCCAGTTCGAACGCGCCCTTGTAGCCGTGCCGCCGCATCGCCTCGATCCAGCGGGGGTTGACCACGCGGGCGCGGAACACCCGGGAGGTCTCCTCCACCAGGGAGCGGGTGCGGACGGTCTCGGGGCGGGTGGAGTCACCGATGTAGGCCTCCGGCGAACGGCCGGTCAGCGCGCGGACAGTGGCGACCATGCCGCCGTGGTACTGGTAGTAGTCGTCGGAGTCGGCGATGTCGTGCTCGCGGGTGTCGGTGTTCTTCGCCGCCACCGCGATCCGCCGGTAGGCCGTCTCCATCTCCTCGCGCGCCGGGCGCCCGTCGAGGCCGCGGCCGTACGCGTAGCCGCCCCAGACGGTGTACACCTCGGCGAGGTCGGCGTCGCTGCGCCAGTCGCGGCTGTCGATGAGCTGGAGCAGGCCCGCGCCGTAGGTGCCGGGACGGGAGCCGAAGATCCGCGTGGTGGCGCGGCGTTCGTCGCCGTGCGCGGCGAGGTCCGCGCGGGTGTGGGCGCGCACGAAGTTGGCCCCGTCCGGCTCGTCCAGGCCCGCGACCAGCCGCACGGCGTCGTCCAGCAGGCCCACCACGTGCGGGAAGGCGTCGCGGAAGAAGCCGCTGATGCGCAGCGTGACATCGACCCGCGGACGGCCCAGCTCCGCGGCGGGCACCGCCTCCACGCCGGTGACGCGGCGGGACGCGTCGTCCCACACCGGGCGCACGCCCAGCAGCGCCAGCGCCTCGGCAACGTCGTCGCCGGAGGTGCGCATCGCGCTGGTCCCCCACAGCGACAGCCCCACCGACTGCGGCCAGGTGCCGTCGTTGTCCTCGCGGTAACGGGTGAGCAGCGAGTCCGCCAGCGCCTGCCCGGTCTCCCAGGCGAGCCGACTGGGCACGGCCTTGGGGTCGACGGAGTAGAAGTTGCGACCGGTCGGCAGGACGTTGACCAGACCGCGCAGCGGGGATCCCGAGGGTCCGGCCGGCACGAAGCCGCCGTCCAGCGCGTGCACCACGGCGTCGATCTCGTCCGTCGTCCGGGCCAGCCGCGGCACGACCTGCCGGGCCGCGAAGTCCAGCACCCGGGCGACGTCGCCGGGCAGTCCCTCGGCGACCCCGGCGACGGCCTCCGGCACCCAGCCGGCGTCCTCCATCGCCTGCACCAGCGCGCGGGCCTGCTCCTCGGCGGCGTCGGCCGACAGGCGCGTGGCCTTCGACTCGTCCAGGCCCAGGGCCTCGCGCAGCCCCGGCAGGGCGGCGGTGCCGCCCCAGATCTGCCGGGCGCGCAGGATCGCCAGCACCAGGTTGACCCGCTCGGCGCCGGCGGGCGCCTGGCCGAGCACATGCAGGCCGTCGCGGATCTGGGCGTCCTTGATCTCGCAGAGCCAGCCGTCGACATGGAGCAGGAAGTCGTCGAACTCGGCGTCGTGCGGCCGGTCCTCCAGACCCAGGTCGTGGTCGAGCTTGGCCGCCTGGATCAGCGTCCAGATCTGGGCGCGGACGGCGGGCAGCTTCGCCGGGTCCATGGACGCGATCGCCGCGTGCTCGTCCAGCAGCTGCTCCAGGCGCGCGATGTCGCCGTAGGAGTCGGCGCGGGCCATCGGCGGCACCAGGTGGTCCACGAGCGTGGCGTGGGCGCGGCGCTTGGCCTGGGTGCCCTCGCCCGGGTCGTTGACGAGGAACGGGTAGATCAGCGGCAGGTCGCCGAGGGCGGCGTCGGGGCCGCAGGCGGCGGACAGGGCCGCGTTCTTGCCGGGCAGCCACTCCAGGTTGCCGTGCTTGCCCAGGTGGATCATCGCGTCGGCGCCGAAGCCGCCGTCGGCCCGCGCCGTGGCGATCCAGCGGTAGGCGGCGAGGTAGTGGTGGGAGGGCGGCAGATCCGGGTCGTGGTAGATCGCGATCGGGTTCTCGCCGAAGCCGCGCGGCGGCTGGATGACGACCAGCAGATTGCCGCGGCGCAGCGCGGCCAGCACGATGTCGCCCTCGGGATTGGCGCTGGTGTCCACGAACATCGAGCCGGGCGGCGGCCCCCAGTGCTCCGTCACCGCGTCCCGCAGCTCCCGCGGCAGCTCGGCGAACCAGCGCCGGTAGTCCGCGGCCGGGACCCGCACCGGGTTCCGGGCCAGCTGCTCCTCGGTCAGCCAGTCCTGGTCGTGGCCGCCCGCCTCGATCAGGGCGCGGATCAGTTCGTCGCCGTCGCCCGAGGACAGGCCCGGGATCTCCTCGGCGGGCCCGAAGTCGTAGCCCTCCGCGCGCAGTCGGCGCAGCAGCGCGACCGCGCTGGCCGGGGTGTCCAGGCCCACCGCGTTGCCGATGCGGGCGTGTTTGGTCGGGTACGCGGACAGCACCAGCGCGAGCCGGCGCTCCGCGGGCGGTATGTGCCGCAGCCGCGCGTGGCGCACGGCGATCCCGGCGACGCGGGCGGCCCGCTCGGGGTCGGGGGTGTAGACCGGCAGGCCGTCCTCGTCGACCTCCTTGAAGGAGAACGGGACGGTGATCAGCCGGCCGTCGAACTCGGGCACGGCGACCTGCGTCGCGGCGTCCATCGGGGACAGCCCCTCGTCGCTCTCCTCCCACACCGCCCGCGACGAGGTCAGGCACAGCGCCTGGAGCACCGGCACGTCGAGCGAGGTCAGCGCGCCCGCGTCCCAGGCCTCCTCGTCGCCGCCCGCGGAAGCCTCGGCGGGGCGGGTGCCTCCCGCGGCCAGCACGGTGGTGACGATCGCGTCCACACCGGTCAGCGCGGCCAGCAACTCCGGCTCGGGGGCGCGCAGCGAGGCCACGTACAGCGGCAGCGCCCGGCCCCCGGCCCCCTCGATCGCGGCGCACAGCGCCTCCACGAAGGCGGTGTTGCCGCTCATGTGGTGGGCGCGGTAGTAGAGGACGGCGACCAGCGGGCCCTCGGTGACGGCTTCGGCACGCTCCAGGCGGCCCCAGGACGGGGCGGGGGCCGGGGGCTCGAAGCCGTGGCCGGACAGCAGCACGGTGTCGGAGAGGAAGCGGGCCAGCTGGGCGAGGTTGGCGGGACCGCCGTGCGCGAGGTAGGCGTGGGCCTCGGCGGCGATGCCGACCGGGACGGTGGACAGCTCCATCAGCTGGGCGTCGGGGGCCTGTTCACCGGTGAGCACGACCACGGGGCGCGGCCCGGCGAGCAGCGCGTCCAGGCCCTCCTCCCAGGCCCGGCGCCCGCCGAGCAGACGGACCACGACCAGGTCGGTGCCGTCGAGGAGCGCGGGCAGTTCCGCCGCGGTGAGCCGGGCCGGGTTGGCGAGGCGGTAGGGGACCGGGCCCTGCGCCGCGCGGGCGCTGAGCAGATCGGTGTCGGACGTCGAGAGCAGCAGGATCACGTCGGGCGTGCCTTCCTCGGGGTCCGCGCCCCGGGCCGGTGGGTGACGGCGGGAGTTCCTGGCTCCCGCGGCCCGGCATTACCCGTGGGCCGCGATGACAGTGGCGGGACCGCACCGGATTCGCACCGGTTTCCTCCCCTGGCGCCGTCGATGGCGTGGGCGCGGCCTGACGGCCGTCCCACCGGCATAGTAAGGGCTGGTGACGTTGCATGGGCCGTACACCTCCCGGGAGCCCACAGGTATGCTCGCGGCCATGCCCGCAGCCCCGGAATCCCCCGTGAACGGCGCCTTCGCCGTACCCGCGGCAGGGCGCACGGCCCGCGACGACGCGTGCCCGGGAGCGCTGCGGCTGCACACCGCCGACGACGGCCCGCTCGCCCGGATCCGCATACCCGGCGGAATACTGACGGTCCGTCAGGCACAGGCGCTGGCGGACGCCGCCGACGACCTCGGCGACGGCAACCTCGACCTCACCTCCCGGGGCAATCTCCAACTGCGCGGCCTGCGCGCCCCCGACGCCGCCACCGCCCTCGCGGACCGGCTGTCCGCCGCCGGACTGCTCCCCTCGTACGCCCACGAACGGGCCCGCAATGTCGTCGCCTCCCCCCTGGGCGGGCTCGACGGCACCGGCCACGCCGACGTGGCCCGCTGGGTACGGGAACTGGACGCCCTGCTCTGCGCGAGCCCCGCGGCCGCCGGGCTGTCCGGACGCTTCCTCTTCGCCCTCGACGACGGCCGCGGCGACGTCGCCGCGCTCGGCGCCGATGTGACGGTGATCGCACAGCCCGACCGAGCCACCGCCGAACTCCGCCTCGCGGGCACACCCGTCGCCCACGTCCCCGCCGCCGACGCCCCCCGCTGGGCGCTGCTCGCCGCCGAGGCCTTCCTCACCCTCGCCGCCGGCCACACCGCCCGCGCCTGGCGCCTCGCCGACGTCGACCCCACGGGCGCCCGCGTCGCGGGCCTGCTGCCCGGAACGAATGCCCTCCCGGCTCCGCAGGAGCCGCACGGCGGACCGGCCGGGCCGCGACTCGGTGCCGTCCCCCAACCCGGCGGCGCGGCATGGGCGCTGTCGGCCGGGGTGCGGCTGGGCCGCGCGACCAGCGGAGCCTGGCGGGTCCTGACGCGGGCCGCCGCCGCGGCCGGCGGGCAGGTACGGGTGACACCGTGGCGCGGCGTGGTCGTCCCCGGCGTCCCGGCGGCAGAGGCGCCCGAGGTGCTGCGGCGCCTGGCGGACGCGGGCTTCCTGACCGGCGAGGACTCGCCGTGGCACGGGGTCACCGCGTGCGCGGGACGGCCCGGCTGCGCCAAGTCGCTGGCGGACGTGCGGACGGACGCCGCCGCCGCGGTGCGCGAGGCGGCCGACGGCCCCGGACTGCCCCTGCTGCCCGTCCACTTCTCGGGCTGCGACCGGCACTGCGGCCGGCCCGACGGCGCCCGGGTCGACGTCACGGCCACCGCCGGCGACCGCTACCGCGTCACCGTGCCCGGCACCCCCGCAGCCACCACCGCTACCGCCCGGGACCTGCCCGCCGCCGTCGCCGCCGCCCGCCGTACGACCCCACCACCACCGAGGACCACGACGTGACCGAGTACGAGAAGGACGGCCCGGAGATCTACCGCCGGTCCTTTGCCATCATCCGCGCCGAGGCGGAACTCGACGCCCTGCCGCCGGACATGGCACAGGTCGCCGTCCGCATGATCCACGCGTGCGGCATGACCGACCTCGTCCGCGACCTGGCCTTCAGCCCGTCCGTCGTCGCGGACGCGCGCGCCGCGCTGCGCGCCGGGGCGCCGATCCTCTGCGACGTGCAGATGGTCGCCAGTGGCGTCACCCGCAAGCGGCTGCCCGCGGACAACGAGGTCGTCTGCACCCTGTCCGACCCCGCCGTCCCGGCGCTCGCGGCCGAGCTCGGCACCACCCGCAGCGCCGCCGCGATGGAGCTGTGGCGGGACCGCCTGGAGGGCGCCGTCGTCGCCGTCGGCAACGCCCCCACCTCGCTCTTCCGGCTGCTGGAGATGATCGAGGCCGGCGCCCCGCGCCCGGCCGCCGTCATCGGTGTGCCGGTCGGTTTCGTCGGCGCCGCCGAGTCCAAGGACGCCCTCGCCGCACACCCCTCCGGCCTGGAGCACCTGATCGTGCGCGGCCGGCGCGGCGGCAGCGCGATCGCGGCCGCCGCCCTCAACGCCCTCGCCACGGAAAGCGACATCGTATGACCACCGGCCGTCTGTACGGAGTGGGCCTCGGCCCCGGCGACCCCTCCCTGATGACCGTGCGGGCCGTGGACGTCATCCGCTCCGCCGACGTCATCGCGTACCACTGCGCCCGGCACGGCCGCAGCATCGCCCGCTCGATCGCCGCGGCGCACATCCGCCCCGAGCAGATCGAGGAGCGGCTGATGTACCCCGTGACGACGGAGACCACCGACCACCCCGGCGGCTACCGCGGCGCCCTCGACGACTTCTACGCCGAGTCCGCAGAACTGCTCGCCGCGCACCTCGACGCGGGCCGCACCGTCGCCGTGCTCGCCGAGGGCGATCCGCTCTTCTACGGCTCGTACATGCACATGCACAAGCGGCTCGCCGACCGCTACCCGGCCGAGGTGATCCCCGGCGTCACCTCCGTGAGCGCCGCCGCCGCACGCATCGGGCGGCCGCTGGTGGAGGGCGAGGAGGTGCTGACCATCCTGCCCGGCACGCTCCCTGAGGAAGAGCTCGCGGCCCGGCTCGCGGCCACCGACGCGGCGGCCGTGATGAAGCTCGGCCGCACCTTCCCCGCCGTGCGCCGGGCGCTCGGGACAGCGGGGCGGCTGGCGGACGCGCACTACGTCGAGCGCGCCACGATGGACGCCGAACGCCTCGGGATGCTGGCCGACGTCGACCCGGGGACGGTGCCGTACTTCGCCGTCGCGGTGCTGCCCAGCCGGATCGACGAGCGCCCCGCCCCGCAGGCGCCGTCCGGCGAGGTCGTGGTCGTCGGCCTCGGCCCGGCCGGCCCGATGTGGCTGACCGCAGAGGCGCGCTCCGCGCTCGCCGAGGCCGACGAACTCGTCGGCTACACCACGTACATGGACCGCGTCCCGGTCCGCCCCGGGCAGCTCCGGCACGCCTCCGACAACCGCGTCGAGGCCGAACGCGCCGAGTTCGCCCTCGATCTCGCCCGGCGCGGGCGGCGGGTGGCCGTCGTGTCCTCCGGCGACCCCGGCGTCTTCGCGATGGCAACCGCCGTGCTGGAGGCCGCCTCCGCCGAGCCCTACCTCGACGTGCCGGTGCGCGTCGTACCCGGCATCACCGCCGCCCAGTCCGCGGCGGCACTCGCGGGCGCGCCCCTGGGACACGACTACGCGGTGGT
The DNA here is from genome assembly GCF_040644455.1 of Streptomyces sp. NPDC046977. Taxonomy (NCBI): domain Bacteria; kingdom Bacillati; phylum Actinomycetota; class Actinomycetes; order Kitasatosporales; family Streptomycetaceae; genus Streptomyces; species Streptomyces sp. NPDC046977. The sequence continues at coordinate 334,754 of NZ_JBEYWO010000005.1, read as the reverse complement.
GTCGCTGTCCGACCGGCTCAAGCCCTGGACGGTCATCGAGGAGCGGCTGCGCGCCACGACCGCCGCCGATCTGGTGCTCGCGCTCTACAACCCGGCGTCCCGCAGCCGCCGGGAGCAACTGGAACAGGCGCTGAAGGTGCTGCGGGAAGGCCGCGCGCCCGGCACCCCGGTGGTCGTCGCGCGCGACGTCGGCGGCCCGGAGCAGGCCGTGCGGATCACCACGCTGGAGGACCTGGACCCGGCGACCGTGGACATGCGCTGCATCCTGCTCGTCGGCTCCTCGCAGACCCGCGCCGTGCGCCGCGGCGACGGCACCACGGTGGTCTGGACGCCGCGCCGCTACCCGGCCTGATCCCCGCCGCGCAGCCACTCCAAGGCGCCCGCCACGTCCGGGACGGCCGGGACGCCCGGCGGGGCGGGAGGACGGCGCACGACCACCACGGGCAGCCCGAGGTCGCGGGCGACGGCGAGCTTCGGGGCCGTCGCCGCGCCCCCGCTGTCCTTGGTCACCAGGACGTCGACGCGGTGGCGGGTCATCAGCGCCCGCTCCCCGTCGTAGGTGAACGGCCCCCGGTCCAGGACGACTTCCGTACGCGGCGGGTACGGCGGTTCCGGGGGGTCGACGGACCGCACCAGGAACCAGCGGGCGGCGTCCCCGGCGAAGGCCGCCAGGTCCGTGCGGCCCGTGGTCAGGAACACCCGCCCGCCGAGCGCGGGCAGCAGGGCCGCGGCCCCGGCCGCCGAGTCCACCGGGTGCCAGCGGTCGCCCGGCACGGGCGTCCAGCCGGGGCGGCGCAGCCCCAGCAGCGGAACGCCGGCCGCCGCGGCGGCCGCGGCGGCGTGGGCACTCATCGTGCCGGCGAAGGGATGCGTGGCGTCGACCAGCGCGTCGACGGCGTGCTCCCGCAGCCACCGCGCCAGCCCCTCGGTGCCGCCGAACCCCCCCGTCCGCACGTCGCCCGGCGGCAGCCGGGGCGCCGCCACCCGCCCCGCGAGCGAACTGGTCACCCGCCAGGCCGCGGGGTCGCCAGCCAGCGCCTCCGCGAGGCCGCGGCCCTCCGTGGTGCCGCCGAGGATCAGGACGTGCTGCCGTGTGCCGTTCACGGGCGCACTGTACGGGGCACGCCCAGCGGGTCGTGACGCCCGGCCGCGGCGAGCGACCCGCGCAAGGGTGCGGCGGCGTGGGCACTCATCGTGCCGGCGAAAGGCTCCCGCAGCCACCGCGCCAGGCCGCGGGATCGCCGGGCGGCGCTCCGCGGGGCCGCCGCGCCCGCACGCGGGCGCGGCGGCGCGGAGGTGTCCCCGGGCTGCGTTGCCGCATCGTCCGGGCGGCCGGACCACGCCGGCCGCGGGACGACTCCCCGCCATGCGATGCACCGCGCCGGCGGTGCCCCCGTGGCGACACGCCCTACGCTCGGGCCATGAGAGCCGAGGGAACGTTCACCGTCAAAGCCTTCGTGCCGGCCGCGCTCGTGCCGGAGCCCGCCGTCACGACCGGGACGCCCGTCGGCGTCGCCACCATCGAGAAGACCTTCGAGGGCGAGGTCGCCGGCCGCTCGGCGACCCTGTTCACCGCCGCGTACGACCAGGGCACCGGCATCGGCACCTACGTCGCGATGGAATCCTTCGAGGGCGCGCTGAACGGCCGCGAGGGCACCTTCAACTTCGCGCACTCGGCGACCACATCGGGCGAGGACCGCACGGCGGAGTTCTTCACCGTCGTGCCGGGCAGCGGCACCGGCGCGCTGGCCGGGATCACCGGCAGTGGCGGGCTGGCCGTCGACAGCGACGGCACGCACCGCATCTGGTTCGACTACGCGCTCGGCGGCTGAGCCGCGCACTCCGCCGCGTGCCGGTGGACGCGCTCCGCCGAGTACAGATGGCTGTCGCGGAACTGCTCCGCGCCCAGGGTGCGCCCGACGATGATCACGGCCGTACGGACCACGCCCGCCTCCTCCACCCGCTCCGCGATGTCGCCGAGCGTCCCGCGCAGCACCAGCTCGTCGGGGCGCGAGGCCATCGCGACGACGGCCGCCGGGCAGTCGGCGCCGTAGTTCGGGGTGAGTTCGGCGACCACCCGGTCGATGTGGCGGGCGGCCAGGTGCAGCACGATCAGCGCGCCCCCGCGGCCGAGCGTCGCCAGGTCCTCGCCCTCCGGCATGGGCGTGGCCTGCTGGGCGATCCGCGTGAGGATCACCGTCTGGCCGACGGTCGGCACCGTCAGCTCCCGCTTGAGCGCGGCGGCGGCCGCCGCGAACGCGGGGACGCCGGGCACGACGTCGTAGGGGATGCCTGCCGCGTCCAGGCGACGCATCTGCTCGGCGACGGCACTGAAGACCGACGGGTCGCCGGAGTGCAGGCGGGCGACGTCGTGGCCCCGCTCGTGGGCGCGGACGAACTCCTCGGTGATCTGGTCGAGGGTGAGCTGCGCGGTGTCCACCAGGCGGGCGTCCGGCGGGCAGTCGGCGAGCAGTTCGGGCGGCACGAGGCTGCCGGCGTACAGGCACACCTGGCTGCGGGCCAGCACCCGCAGGCCGCGCACGGTGATGAGGTCGGCGGCGCCCGGTCCGGCACCGATGAAATGGACGGTCATGGCTTCTGCTCCCCTGCGGGCTTGACGGCGGACCACTGGGTGACGGGCATGGCCTGCCGCCAGCCCGTGAAACCGCCGACCGGCACGGCGTGGGCGACGGCGAGGCGGACGAGGTCGCCGCCGTGCCGGGCGTACCACCGCGCGAGCAGGGCCTCGGACTCCAGCGTGACGGTGTTGGCGACCAGCCGGCCGCCCGGCCGCAGCGCCGCCCAGCAGGCTTCCAGCAGGCCGGGGGCGGTGAGTCCGCCGCCGACGAACACCGCGTCGGGGGCGGGGAGTCCGGCCAGCGCCTCCGGCGCGCCGCCGGTCACCACGCGCAGCGCGGGCACGCCGAGCGCGGCGGCGTTGCGGGTGATGCGCTCCGCGCGGACGGGGTCGCGCTCCACCGTGACCGCCCGGCAGGAGCGGTGGGCCCGCATCCACTCGACGGCGATCGAGCCCGAGCCGCCGCCGACGTCCCACAGCAACTCACCGGGCGCGGGAGCGAGGGCGGCCAGGGTGGCCGCCCGTATATGACGCTTCGTCAACTGACCGTCGTGCTCGTACGCGTCGTCCGGCAGCCCGGGCACCGCGCCCAGCCGGAGCGCACCGGGATCGGCGGCGCACTCCACGGCGACGACGTTCAGCGGATCGCCCGGGGCGTGCGACCACCGGTCGGCGGTGCCCTCCAGGACGCGTTCGCGGTCCGAGCCCAGCTGCTCCAGCACCCGCATCCGGCTGGCGGCGAAGCCGCGTTCCCTCAGCAGACCCGCGACCTCGGCGGGCGTCCCCGCGCCCGCGCTGAGCGCCAGCACGCGGCGCCCGTCGTGCAGGACCGCGGACAGCGCCGCGAGGGGGCGCCCGACCAGGCTCACGACCTCGGTGTCCTCCACGGCCCAGCCCAGCCGGGCGCACGCGTACGCCACCGACGAGGGATGCGGCAGCACCTGGAGCCGCCCGGCCCCCAGCACCTCGGTGAGCGTGCGCCCGATCCCGTGGAACATGGGGTCACCGCTGGCCAGCACCGCGATCCGGCGTCCCGCGTGCGCGGCCATCAGCCCCGGCACGGCCGGCCGCAACGGCGACGGCCACGCGACCCGCTCGCCCACGACGTCCGCCGGCAGCAGGGCGAGTTGACGCGGCCCCCCGATCACGACCTCGGCCGCGGCCAGCACCGCCCGCGAGGCCTCGGGCAGCCCGTCCCAGCCGTCCGCCCCGACCCCGACGACGGCCACGGGAACGGACGCGTCGTCCATCACGGGGAACACCTCGCAACTCGGCGGATTCGGGCGGGCACAGCAGCCGCAGCCTACGCGAATCCCCAGGTGACCCCCGGGGCGGGGGCGCCGGGGTGCCCCCTCCTCCGACCGGCCCGGCAGCCGTGGCCCCGGGCGAAATCCACATGACGGAGGCGCCCGTCCCGCACGATGCTGTGCCCGTGACGACCGCCCGGCGCGCAGCCGGCCCTCGCGCCCCCGATTCACCCCTGGCGGGCGGCCGTCAGGCGCCGGTTCCGCAAGGACCGCCCGTAGGATGCGCAGCGTGCGCGACATCGCGGTCTTCAGCGGCAGTGCCCATCCTCAACTCGCCTCCGAACTCTGCGCCCACCTGGGGGTGAAGCTCAGCCCGGCGCGGGTCAGCCGGTTCGCCAACGACTGCCTGGAGGTGCAGTTGCAGGCCAACTGCCGCGAGCGGGACGTCTTCCTGATCCAGCCGCTGGTGGCGCCCGTCCAGGAGCACCTGGTGGAGCTGCTGTTGATGTGCGACGCCGCGCGGGGCGCGTCCGCGGCCCGGATCACCGTGGTGATGCCGCACTACTCCTACGCGCGGTCCGACAAGAAGGACGCCCCCCGCATCTCCATCGGGGGGCGTCTGGTCGCCGATCTGCTGGTCGCGGCGGGCGCGAGCCGCGTGCTCGCCATGACGCTGCACTCCCCGCAGGTGCACGGCTTCTTCAGCGTGCCCGTCGACCATCTGCACGCGCTGCGCGAACTGGCCGCGCACTTCCGCGGGTACGACCTGTCCCGTGCCACGGTCGTCTCACCGGACCTGGGCAACGCCAAGGAGGCGGCCGCGTTCGCCCGGATGCTGGGTGTGCCGGTCGCGGCCGGGGCCAAGCAGCGCTTCGCCGACGACCGGGTGAGCATCAGCGCGGTGATCGGCGACATCGCCGGGCGGGACGTGATCGTCCTGGACGACGAGATCGCCAAGGGCAGCACGGTGCTGGAACTGCTGGAACGGCTGCGGGAACTGGGCGCCCGCTCGATTCGCGTCGCCTGCACGCACGGCCTGTTCGCGGCGGGCGCCCTCAAGCGCCTGTCGGACGAGCCGGACGTGCTGGAGATCGTGTGCACCGACACCGTGCCCGTGCCCGAGGCGCAGCGCACGGCGAAGCTGACGGTGCTGTCCGTGGCGCCGGCGCTGGCCGAGGCCGTGCGCCGGATCCACGACGGCGAATCGGTGAGCGCCCTGTTCGACCCGGCCTGATCAGCCGTCCCCGCGGGCCGCGTCGGCGTCCGCGCGGGCGGCCGCGCTCTCGGCGTCGTCCACGATCCGGCTGAGGTCGGAGGGGACCGGGGCGACGGAGACGGGGCCGCCGGCCGGGGCGGGCGCGGCGCTGCCGGACGGCCCGCAGGCCGTCAGCAGGGCGGCGCAGGCCGCGGCGGCGACGGCCAGGGCGGCGGCGCGGCGGCGGGTCACGAGGCGGCGCCGTCGTGGTGCGCGGCGCACCAGTCCTGGACCTTGGCCAGGTCCGTGCGCCGCTGCTGCAGCGTCGGCACCAGGGAGGTGCGGAAGGTGAGCCGGTCGTTGAGGTAGGTCTCGATCTCCGTGTGGCCGGCCGCCTTGGCGTTGTCGACGCGCTGCTGGAGGCGCTTGACCGAACCGCGCTGCGTGACCGGCCCGTTCAGCCGCTTCAGCGCCCGGTCGATGCGGGCGTCGATCCGGTCGGCGCGCTTGCACAGCGCCTTGGCCCCGTCGCCCTTCGGGCCCGGCGCGGCGGTGGCGGCGCCGGCCGGGGCGGCGAGTCCCAGCACGGTGACGACGGTGGCGAGGGCCACGGCGGTGGTACGGCGTCGCATGACGTCCTCCTTCGGGTCGCGGGGACGCGGAGCACGCCCCTCGGACCGGAAAGCTAGGGAGCGTCTTTGTGGAAACCTTGTGGCTCCTCGGGCCGTCGGGCCGACAGCCAGTCGCGGCGCAGCAGCGGCAGCGTCGGCTCGCCGCCCCGGACCCCGCTGAGCGGCAGCCGTATCTCGAAGCGCGCGCCGGGTCGGCCGTCGGGGCGGTCCGCGATGGCGACCGTGCCGCGGTGGAGGGCGATCTGCTGGGCGACCAGGGTCAGTCCGAGTCCGGAACCGGGGCTGCCGGGGCGGTGGTGGAAGCGTTCGAAGACCGCCGCGCGGGCCCCGGGCGGGACGCCGGGGCCGTGGTCGTCGACGGTGAGGACGACCGCCGGGGCCCGCTTGTCGCGGCTGCGCCGCAGGACGACCTCGACGGCGGGCGGGCCGCTCGCCGGGCGGCCGTGGACGAGCGCGTTGGTCAGCAGGTTGTCGGTGAGGGAGCGCAGCCCCTGTTCCCAGCCGTGCACGAGCAGCCCCGGGGCGGTGGTGACGCTCACCCGGGCCTCGGGGTGGTGGCGGCGCAGTCCGGCGACCGCGGCGTCCACGAGTTCGCCCGCGTCGACCGGCACGAAGGTGTCCTCCTCGACCAGGTCGCCCTGGGCGAGGGCGCGCAGCATCACCAGCAGGCCGAGCACGCGGGCGTGTTCGGCGCGCAGGTCGGCCAGCACCTCGGCGCGGTCGCCGCCGGGCAGGTCGGGGTACCGGGTCAGGATGTCGAGGTTGGTGCCGATGCTCATCAGCGGGTTGCGCAGTTCGTGGGAGGCGGTGGCCGCGAACGAGCGGGCGGTGGCGAGGGCTTCGCCGGTCCGGGCGGCCTGCTCGTCGTAGCGGGACAGCACCGTCTGCAGGGTGCGCGCCAGGTCGTCGACCTCGGTGAGCCGGGTCGGGGTGTGCTCCAGGCGGGCCGCGCTGACCCGCGGGTCGAGTCCGCCCGCGCGCTGCTGGAGCCGGCGCAGCGGTCGTACGGCCCGGCCGGCGGCGGCCCAGGCCAGCAGTCCGGACAGGGGCGCGGCGAGCAGGGCGACGGTCAGCACACGCAGGCGGACCCGCCGCAGTTGGGCCTCGGTCGCCGCGTCGGGCGAGAAGACCCACAGCGTGCCGGCGGCCGCCTTGCGCGAGCCGGCCACCGGCCGCGACAGCACGCGCCAGCGCACGCCCCCGGCGCCGACCGTGACGGGGCGGGACGCGGCGGCGGGCAGCGCGACCGACGCGGCGGGCAGCGGGCCGCCCTCGACGGTGCCGTCCGGGCCGGTGAGCCGGATGCCGACGTCGAGCGCCGAGGCGAACAGCCGTCGGCTGCGGGCCTGTTCGGCGGCGGGGCGGTCGGCCGCGGCGACCCGCAGCAGGGCCCGGGCGTCCGGTGCGACCGCCGCGGCCCGCTCCCGCAGGTGCGCGTCCTGCTGGGCGTGCAGGTCCGAGGCGACGAGCCGGATGAGCAGCGCGCCGGAGGCCAGCACGAGCAGCGGCACCACCGCGCCCACGGCGAGGGCGACCCGTGTCGACAGCCTCATGGCCGGCCGCCCTCGCGGTCGTCACGCAGGACGAAGCCGACGCCCCGCACCGTGTGGAGGATGCGCGGGCGGCCGCCGGCCTCGAGCTTGCGCCGCAGGTAGCTGACGAAGGTGTCGACGGCGTCGGTGCGCACGTCGAAGTCGTAGCCCCAGACGCGGTCGAGCAGCTGGTCGCGGGTCATCACCAGTCCCGCGTTGCGGGCCAGGACCTCCAGCAGTTCGAACTCGCGCCGGGTGAGCGCCAGCGGCTGCCCGTCCAGGCGGGCCTGCCGGGTCGCCGGGTCGACGAGCAGGCCGCCGGCCCGCACCGTGCCGGAGGGCGCGGGCGGGCGGCGGCGCAGCAGGGCGTGCAGCCGCAGTACCAGCTCCTCCAGGGCGAACGGCTTGACCAGGTAGTCGTCGCCGCCCGCCTGGAGTCCGGCGACCCGGTCGGCGAGCTCGTCGAGGGCGGAGAGCATCAGCACGGGGACCTCATTGTGCTCCGCCCGCAGCGTCCGGCAGACCTCGATCCCGCTGAGGTCCGGCATGGAGATGTCGAGCACGACCACGTCGGGCGCGCCTTCGCGGACGGCGCCGAGCGCGGCGTGCCCGCCGTCGGCCAGGGCCACCGAGAAGCCGCCGAGCCGCAGCCCCCGCTCCAGGGACCTGCGTATGGCGGCGTCGTCGTCGGCGACCAGGACGCGGCCGCCGGTGTGCGCATCGGTTCTCACGGCGGTGATGGTAGGCGCAGGGGCCCGGCGGGAAGGATGCGGCGCCCGCCCTCGGGCCCGGAGCACCGCCAGGTCGTCGCGCCGGGAGGGCTGCGGCACGGCGGGGCCCGACAGGCGTGTGCTGCAGCGCGGTCCGCGGCAGCGTCGGCGCCGCGCCGAAGGCCGCGCCCCCCAGCACCTCGGGCACGCCGCCGTACCCCGGCACGGTACGGATGCCGGGCGGCGGGGCCACCCGCCGCCGTCAGATGTCGAGGCGGTACGGCACCAGGCAGACCACCACGTCGGTGCGGGCCCGCAGGACGGTGGCGAGCAGGATGCCGCGCTGGTTCTGCAGGATGCGGTAGCGGCGGTGCCGGGGCTCGACCTCCGGGATGAGCACGGCGACCTGCCGCCCACCGGCGGCGGCCCGCTTGACGTACGCGAGGATCGGCTGCACCAGGGATCGGTGCGGGCTCTCGATGACGTCCAGGCGCACCCCGGGGTGCCAGCGCTCCCAGGTCTCCAGCAGGGCGCGGCTCTTCTCGGGGTCGCAGTGCACGGCGACGACCACCACCTCGTCGCCGAGCGCCATGGCCGCGGTCAGCGCGTGCCGGGCGAGCCGGCTGACCTCGCCCAGCGGCACGATGACCAGGCTGTCGGTGCGCCGCGGGGCGTCGGGGATCTGCCCGGGCCTGAGCTCCTCACGGACCCGGGCGTAGTACCGCTCGATGCGGGCGAACAGCAGCATCAGCAGCGGCACCGCGATGACGACCATCCAGGCGCCCTCCAGGAACTTGCTGGTCAGCAGGATCACCCCGGCGAGCGCGGTGAGCACCGCGCCCAGGCCGTTGAGCAGCACCCTGGGCAGCCAGCCGCGCGGCCGGGCCCCGGTCCAGTGCCGCACCAGGCCGGTCTGGCTGACGGTGAAGCCGATGAACACGCCGATCGCGTACAGCGGGATCAGCCGCTGCGTCTGGGCGTCCACGACGATCAGCAGCACCGCCGCCACCAGCCCGAGGACCACCACCCCGTAGCGGTAGACCGGCCGTTCGGCGCGCAGCCCGAAGACGTGCGGCAGCCGGTTGTCGCGGGCCAGCAGGCTCATCAGCACGGGCAGCCCGCCGAAGCTGGTGTTCGCGGCCAGGCCCAGCACGAACGTCACGATCAGGTTCGTCGCGTAGTAGGGCCAGCCGTCCCCGAAGGAACCGGCGGTGAGCTGCGCCAGGATCGTCACCCCGCCGCGCGGGGCCACCTCGTCGCGTCGGATCAGGAAACCGAGCCCGATCAGCATCAGCGCCAGCAGCACGCCGAGCATCAGCTCGGTCCGCTGGGCGCGCCGGACCTTGGGCGGCCGGAAGGCCGGCACGGCGTTGGCGATGGCCTCCACACCGGTGAGCGCGGAGCAGCCGGAGGAGAACGCCTTCAGGAGCAGCAGCACGCTCAGCGCCTCGGTGACGTGTACGGGCTGCGCGGTACCGACGACCGCCACCGGGTGCGAACGCAGCAGGCCCACGACGACGACCGCGCCGATGCTGAGGACGAACAGCACCGCGGGCAGCATCAGCACCCGGGCGCTGTCCGCGACACCCCGCAGGTTCACCAGGGTGATCAGGCCGAGGGCGCCCAGGCAGATCTCCAGCAGGTACGGCGTCAGCGCCGGGAAGGCGGACGCGAGACTGGCCGCGCCGGCGGCCAGGCTGACGGCGACGGTGAGTACGTAGTCCACGACCAGGCTGGCCGCCGCCAGCAGGCTGACGCCCCGGCCGAGGTCCTTCTTGGCGACCGCGTAGGACCCGCCGCCGTCCGGGTGGACGGCGATGACCTGCCCGTAGGAGATCACCAGCACGACCAGCAGCGCTGCGATGACCAGCATGACCGGCAGCGTCGCGGACAGCGCCGCCGTGCCCGCCGCGATGAGGACGACGACGATCGACTCCGGGCCGTACGCCACCGAGCTGAGCGCGTCCAGCGACAGCGCCGCCAGCCCCTGGAGGCTGGTCAGCCGCGACTTGTCGCCCTCGCCGTGCAGCAGCGGGACCTTGGGCCGTACCTGACGGCGGGCCAGCCCGAATGTCATGACCGCACGGGACGGGCCAGGAACTCGACCGCGGCGAGGACGAGGACGACGGCCAGTGCGAGCCCGACGACGACCCAGCCCGTCGGGTACGACCAGAAGGCGAGCGCGAGCCCCGCCGCCGCGACGACGACCCAGGCGACCAGGACCTTGTGCCGGGCCAGCCACGGGCCGACGGGTCCGGTCCGCATCCCCGCCCCCTCCGCGGCGTCCCCCGCGGCGCCGAGCACGGACTCCCACACCCCGCGCACCCGGACGGCGTACCGTCCCGGGCCGCTGAGCCACGCCCCGAGCGCCACGACCACCCCGAGCACGATCACCGCGCGGACGGTTCCGCGCAGGAAGCGGATCAGGGTGTCGTAGACGGTCGCGGCCGCGGGCTGGGACACGCTCGCGGGCAGCGCGTCCAGGTACAGCGTCCGGAACACGGTCAGGGCCAGGCCGAGCACCAGGGCGGCCCCGGCGAAACCGAGCGCCGCGGCGACCAGGGAGCGGCGGCGGCGCGCGGCGAGCAGCACGCCCACCGCGGCCAGGACGACCGCGAGGATCGGCAGCCAGAAACCGACGAGTTGCAGCAGCCGGAAGCCGGTCCTGACCTTCCCGATCTTCTCCGAGCGGACCACGGTGAAGTCGGTGTGGACTTCCGGGATCTTCGCGGCGATCGTGACGCCCGCGTCGACCAGCCGCTGCTTGACCCGGTCGACGACCGGGGCCAGGTCGATCGCGACGGTGTCGTTGGTGAGCCGTACCGCGCCGCCGCCCTGGCCGGTGAGGGCCTTGTCGACGGTGGCGTGGACACGGCGGTTGGCGTCCACCCACAGCGTCCGGAAGGCCTCGCTGCGCACGACCCGTTCGGCGGTGCTGTGCACCAGGCTCTGCAGGCCGCTGGTCAGGGGGCCGGACAGCCGGTCCAGGAGGGTGTCGAGCCGCGGACGGTCGGCGGGGGCGACCTCGTCCAGCAGGGACTTGAGGTCGATGTGCTGCATGACGGCGTCGGTGATGCGGTTCGCCGCGGCGTCCTGGACGTCGCGGTCGGAGGCGAGCGGCGCCACGGTGGCAACGTAGCGGTCGGTGTCGCCGATCTGCGAGTTCACCCAGACGGCGAGTGCGCTGAGCGGGACGAGGACGCAGGCGAGGACGATCAGCAGCGCGGAGAAGAAGGCCCTGACCGGGTGGTGCCGGCGGCGGCCGGCGGGCGCCGGGGCCTCGCGCGCCTCCAGCGCGGCCAGCCGGGCGCGCAGTCCGGCGAGGTCGTCGCCCTCGGGGTCCGTGCCCGCCATCTCCTCGCCCCCTCTCCCTGACCACGCGCCACGGTCATTTAATCCGTATTGTGCAGTATGTGCCATACGAGGCGTCAGAAGCGGTACGGAGGCAGGCGATGACCCCAGCGAACCAGTGGCGCGCGATGTGCGCGGCGGCCGTACTGACCGTCACGGCAGGTGCCGTGAGCGGCTGCTCGGACGGCAGCCGCCTCCCCTCCGTCGACGGGTCCCGGGCCGCCTCCGCCGCGTCCTCCCTGGCCGCGCGCGGAGGGGAGGCCCTGGCGTCGGCGACCGCCGCGGCGGCCTCGGAACTCGCCCGCGTCAAGGGCGGCGTCGACGCCAAGGCCGACGTCCGCCTCGGCACCGTCGCCACGGCCCAGGGCAAGGGCCGGGCCACCGTCCCCGTCACCGCCACCAACAACGGTGCGAAGCCCGCCACTTACACGGTCCAGGTCTCCTTCCGCGACGCCGGCGGCAAGCTGCTCGACGCGGTCGTCGTCACCGTCCCCGGCGTCCCCGCCCACGGCAACTCCCACGCCACCGCCCGCAGCCACCGCGACCTCACCGGCACCGTCAGGGCGACCGTGGACGCCGCCCTCCGCCACTGACGCCCGCGGGCGGCTCGTCGGCGGAGAGGACGGCGCCGAAGGTGATGCAGACCGCGACGGCGACGCAGGCGGCGATGAGGCAGGACAACAGCGTGAAGACCGAGCCGAGCGAACCGTAGGCCTCCAGGCTGCGGTTGAGGGCCAGGGGAACGTAGAGCGGGGCGGCGAGGTACGCGACCTCCAGGACCGTCGCGGTGAGGACGGCACCGGGGAACAGCCGCCGCCAGCCGACCCGGCCCCCGAGCAGCAGGTGCTGCGTCCACCACCACACGGCGATGCCGCACGCCAGCGACAGGGGCACGCCCAGCCACTCGCCGGCACCGAAGGCGTCCCGCAGGGGACCCAGCAGGAAGACGACGACCAGCATCGTCACCACCCAGGCGAACCACCGCCACACCGCGATCCGGGCAGCGGACTTCGGCAACCGCCAGGCCCGTTCGCACACCCGCTGCATCGACCGGCTGCACGCGGTCGCGGACAGCAGCACCATGAGGCTGCCCACCGCGCCGACCGTCTCCCGCAGATTGCCCGCCTCGGCCTCCGCCAACTGGCTCAGCTGCTGTTGCGACGCGCCGTCCAGCCCCAGCAGCTCCTGCAGCGAGTCGAAGATCTCGCGGCGCAGGTCGTCGGGCGCGAGGGAGGTGACGACGAAGACCAGCGGCACGGCGGTGAGGAACACCTGCGCGGCCAACCGGGTCCCGGCGTCGAGGACATTCACGGTCAGCAGCCGCGCGGCCAGCCGGGTGATGACCGGGAACCGCCGCTCGGCACCCCCGCGCAGCTCCCGCGCCCGGCGCGGCAGACCGGCACGCACGGCACGAAGCCCGTCCCGGAACCCGCCCCGCGCCCGGTCTGTCATCCTCCGACTATTTTTCAGCCCACCCCGTCCCGCAACCGGGGGCCCTCCGGCCCCGCCCGAGCGGACGGCACACCGCCGCCACCGGCCCGCAACCCCCTGCACCGCCGCCCGGGACACCCCGCAAGCGCCCGAGGCCTCGGGCATGCCGACCCGACGGGCCACCCGGGGTTCCGGGCCGTCACCACTCGACCCGGGCGCAGGCGATGGCCGCCGGGGACTCCGGGGCCACACCACTCCTCCAGCGGGCAGACCCGCCCGCCCGGGATTTCGGGCCCGCGCGCGGGCGATGGCCGCCCGGGGTACGGGTCTGCGCACACCCGGGGCCTCCGGCACTTCCGGCGTAAAGCCGCCCGAAATCCCGGGACCACACCACTCCTCCGGCGCGCGGGCGATAGCCGACAGGGGCGTGGGACAGCGTGCCCTGCGGACGCCCGGGCCCGCCGGAACACCGGCCCGCCCAGCGGAAGGCGACCCGGAATTCCCCGGGCCTCACCACTCCTCAGGCGCGGGAGGATGCCCGGCACGGGCAGTACCGGACCGGCCCCACGGGTCCCCGGCCGTCAAGACCGTGCCGTCCGGGCACGGGTCCGCGACCTGCGAACGCCCGAAGCCGCCGCGCCCCGGAGGAAAGCCGCCAGGGACTCCGGGTCCACGCCTCCGGCGTGCAGGCGATGCCGGAACAGGCCGCCAGGACCGTCCCGTCCGGGGGTGCGAGGCAGCAGCCCGCGAAAGCCCGGGCCCACCGGAACACCGACCCGGCCCAAAGCCGCCAGGGACTCCGGGCCCACGCCTCCGGCGCGGAGGCGACGCCCGGAACAGGCCGTCGGCACCGGGCCGTCCAGGGGTACGGAGCAGCACCCAGCGGACGCCGGGGGCCCGCCGCAACGCCGCCCCGGCGGAAGCCACCCGGGCGCGGGCGGACGCCCGGAGCCACCGGCGGCGCCGGGGTCGCGGCGCCCCCGTTCCCCGGGACGGGCCGGCACGGACGTTGGGCGATGTGGCCGCGGGTCCCCCCGCGCGCGTGGCACGATCCGTAGCACCGACGGAAGGAGACGCCCCATGGATCTCAGGCTCGAACTCGTACTGCTGCCGGTCGCGGACGTCGACCGTGCCAAGGCCTTCTACAGCGAGCAGCTCGGCTTCGCCGTGCATGTCGACCACCGGGCGGGCGACGACTTCCGGGTCGTCCAGCTCGACCCGCCCGGGTCCGCGTGCTCGGTCGCGGTGGGCAAGGGCATCACCGACGCGGCGCCCGGCTCGGTGCGCGGACTGCACCTCGTCGTCGACGACATCGAGGCCGCGCACGCGGAGTTGACCGCCCGCGGCGTCACCGTGAGCGCCGTGCGGCACATGACGCCGGCCGGCTGGGTGGACGGCGCCGACCCGGACCGCACCCCGTACAACTCCTTCGCCGACTTCGCGGACCCCGACGGCAACACCTGGGTGCTGCAGGAAGTGCGCCGCGCGCGGGAGGACGGGGCCCGGTCCGCGGAATGACCCGGGTCAGCGCTGCTCCCGCTCCCGCCATTCGGCCACGACCTGGTCGACGTCGAACGGCCTCAGCCCGAGCGGCGGACCGGGCGGCGGCATGCGCAGCGCCGCGCGGATCTTGTCGTTGACGCCGTCGAGAATGGCCCGGACGAGGCGTTCCGACGGCGCTTCCCGCGCCTTGGCCAGGGCGTCCTCGGCCTCCTTGCGCAGGGCGAGCGCGGGCGGCAGCGGGCTCAGGCCCTCGCGGGCCATCTTCTGCCGGATCCACCACAGCTCGTCGTAGGGCTCGTCCAGCGAGGGCAGCGGCCTGCCCGCCCCGGGCAGGTCCTCGAACGCGCCGCGTTCGGCGGCGTCGCGGATCTGGTGGTCGACCCACGACTCGAACGGGACACCGGGTGGTTTGCGCTCCGTCATGCCCCCGATTCTCCCCCGGACGCCGCTCAGGCGGGAGGCGCCGGGGTCAGCAGGACGAAGTCCGCACCGGCCGGGTCGAGGCAGACCGCCAGCCGGCCGACGCCCTCGGCGTCCTCGGGGCCCATCTGGAGCGCACCGCCGTTGCCGGTGACGCGGGCGACGGCGTCGTCGCAGTTCTCGGCGGCGAAGACCGGGTGCCAGTAGGGACGCCCGTCGTTCAGCGTGAGGAACTCCGGGGCCATCTCCATCAGCCCGCCCTGCATGCGCTCCTGGCTCTCCCCGGCGGGCGTGATCACGGTGTACGTGGCCCCGCTGCCGCCGGGCAGCGGCATGTCGTCGGTCTTCCAGCCGAAGAGGGAGCCGTAGAACTCCTTCGCGGCCGCCGCGTCCGTCGTGTACAGCTCGGTCCAGCACAGGGAGCCCGGCAGGTCGGCGGTGCCGAAGCCCTGGGTCCCGCGCGGCTGCCACACGGCGAACTCGGCGCCCAGCGGGTCGGTGAGCTGCGCCAGCCTGCCGGCGTCCTGTACGTCGTGCGGCTCCCGCCGCACCGAGGCGCCCGCCCGCATCGCGGCCCAAGTGGTCACCTCGACGTCGAGGGCGCGGAAGTAGATCATCCACGCGGGGCGGGCGCCCTCCTCGGTGAGCCGGCCGACCGCGCCCACCGTCCGCCCGTGCAGCCGGAAGAGGCCGAAATCGGCGTCCTCCAGGGCGAACCGCTCGAAGTCCCAGCCGAAGACCGCGCCGTAGAAGGCGGCCGCGGCATCCACGTCCGGCGCCCCGAGGTCCACCCAGCACGGCGAACCGGGGACGAAGTCTGTGGTGATCATGGCGCTCCCTTCGGCGGGGTCCGACCCTGGTTATCCCAGCGTGACACCAGGGCCCGGCCGCGGCACGGGAGGCCGCGCCCGCCCCGCCGCCGCGGCCCGTGCGCTAGGCCCCGGGCGGCGTCCAGCCCTGGGCGCGCAGTACCCCGGCGACGTCCGGGGCGCGGTAGTGCTCGCCCTTGAGGACCTTGCCGTCGGCGCGCAGCGCCGGACGCCCGTCGGGGCCCAGTTTGGACATGTTGGCGCGGTGCACCTCGGCGATCACGGCGTCGAGGTCGATGCCGTGGACCAGCGCGGTGCCGTACGCGATGTAGACGACGTCGGCCAGCTCGTGCGCGAGGTGGGGCAGCGAGCCCTCGGCGGAGGCCTCCGCGACCTCGGCCACCTCCTCCGCCAGCAGGTCCTGGCGGTGCGCGGCGTGCGCGGGGGAGATCTCGGCGGGGGCGGAGCGGACGTCGAGGCCGAAGGCGGTGTGGAAGGCGCGGACGAGACCGGCGGGCGAGACGGGAGGGGCAGGGGATGCGTCAGGGGCGTGCATCCGGCCGATCGTACGGGGATCAGGCCGCCGCGGCGCCCGCGTACCCGCCGTCCACCCGGATACCGGTGATACCGCTGATGTGCCGTGCCCCGCACCGGTCCTGGGGGAGCACCAGTTGCGGGCCCGAGCCGTCCAGCGGTGTGCCGTCGATGCGGGTGGCCAGCAGCACGGCGGCCCGCCCGAAGTCGGGGTCGATCTCGCCCCAGGACAGCAGTGCGTGGTGGCCGTCGGCACCGGTGACGACGATGAGGAAGCGCAGCCGGTCCTTGCGCCGGGCCGGGTCGAAGGCGGGGCCCGCGGCGCACAGCACCTCGTGCAGCAGCGGCCCCTCGAACCGGTGGTGCTGCGTCCCGCTGGTGGCGCACTCGAAGCTGACCCGGGCCTCGTGCTGGGGCCAGGCGCGCAGATCGCGCACGGTGAGCGGGGCGGGGCGGGCGAGGTCGCCGCTCAGCAGGAATCCGGCGAGCTGCGGCTGTGGCGCGGGAACGGGCGCGGTCACGGGCATGCACCTCCCGCTCAACGGTACCCACGCGGACCACCCGCAGAAACGCAGGTACGGGATGAGTTGTCGAATCGTCTGGCTAATGCAATGCATCAGGGATCTCCGGAGCCGCACCTGCGGCATATGATCGGTCGCTGGCGCGACCACTTACCGAGGGGGAATGACCACGTGATGAACCGTTCCGTGCACCGCCGGACCCGGGCTGTGCAGCTGGCCGTCGGGGGCACCGCGGTGCTGCTGGCCCTGAGCGCCTGTTCCTCCGGCGACGACTCGTCGGACGCCTCCGCGTCCTCGTCGGCCTCCTCGCCCTCGGCGGCGTCCTCGGCCGACACCTCGGCCTCGCCCGCCGACAACCTCACGGGCACGGTCACGGTCTTCGCCGCGGCCTCGCTCAAGGAGACCTTCACCGAGCTGGGCAAGCAGTTCGAGGCCGCGCACCCCGGCGCGAAGGTGGCCTTCAACTTCGGCGGCAGCGACACGCTCGCCGCGAGCATCACCTCCGGCGCCCCGGCCGACGTCTTCGCGGCCGCCTCCCCGAAGACGATGAAGATCGTCACCGACGCGAAGGACGCCTCCGGGGAGCCGCAGACCTTCGTGCGCAACCAGCTGGAGATCGCGGTCGTCCCGGGCAACCCGAAGAAGGTCGACGCCCTCAAGGACCTCACCGCCTCCGGCCTCAAGGTCGCCCTGTGCGCCAAGGAGGTGCCCTGCGGCGCCGCCGCCCAGAAGGCGCTGGACGCGGGCGGCCTGAAGCTCACGCCGGTCTCCTACGAGCAGGACGTCAAGAGCGCGCTGACCAAGGTCGAGCTCAAGGAGGTCGACGCCTCGCTCGTCTACAAGACCGATGTGAAGGCCGCCGGTGGCAAGGTGGAGGGCGTGGAGTTCCCCGAGTCCGCCAAGGTCATCAACGACTACCCCATCGTCCTGCTCAAGGACGCCCCCAACGCCGAGGCCGCCAAGGCCTTCATCGCCCTGGTGGAATCCCCCGAGGGCGCCAAGGTGCTGAGCGCCGCGGGCTTCCTGAACCCGTGACGGACGACACCCTGTGACGGACGACGTCCTCGGCGGCGCGGCCGGCCCCGTGAAGGCCCGGCCGCGCCGTCACCGTTCCCCGGTGCCGCTGCCCCTGCTGCTGCCCGCGCTGGTCGGCCTCGCCTTCCTGGTGCTGCCGCTCGCCGGGCTGCTGGTGCGCACCCCGTGGAGCGAGCTCCCGCACCAGCTGACCAGCCCCGGGGTGTGGCAGGCACTGCGGCTGTCGCTGATCTGCGCGACGGCCGCGACCGCGGTGACGCTCGTGCTGGGCGTGCCCCTGGCCTGGCTGCTGGCGCGCACCGAGTTCCCGGGGCGCCGCGTGGTGCGGGCGCTGGTGACGCTGCCGCTGGTGCTGCCCCCGGTCGTCGGCGGTGTCGCCCTGCTGCTGGCGCTGGGCCGCAACGGCGTCGTGGGGCGGTACCTGGACCAGTGGTTCGGGCTCACGCTGCCGTTCACCACGACCGGGGTGATCGTCGCCGAGGCGTTCGTGGCCATGCCGTTCCTGGTGATCAGCGTGGAGGGCACCCTGCGCGCCGCCGACCCGCGCTACGAGGAGGCCGCCACCACGCTCGGCGCCTCCCGCTTCACCGCGTTCCGCCGCGTCACGCTGCCGCTGATCGCCCCGGGCATCGCCGCGGGCGCGGTCCTGGCGTGGGCGCGCGCGCTCGGCGAGTTCGGCGCCACCATCACCTTCGCCGGCAACTTCCCCGGCCGCACCCAGACGATGCCGCTGGCCGTCTACCTGGCCCTGCAGAGCGACCCGGCGGCGGCCATCGCGCTCAGCCTCGTCCTGCTCGCCGTCTCCGTCGCGGTCCTCGCCGGACTGCGCGACCGCTGGATGGCGGCCGCATGAGCGGCACCGATGGGCTGCTGGCCGAACTGCTCGTCGAGCGGGGAACGTTCCGCCTGGACGTCGCCCTGACCGCCGCCCCCGGCGAGGTCCTGGCGCTGCTCGGGCCCAACGGCGCGGGCAAGACCACCGCGCTGCGCGCCCTGGCCGGGCTGACGCCGCTGACCGGCGGACGGCTGCTGCTGGACGGGACGGAACTGGACGGGATGCCGCCCGAGACCCGCCCGGTCGGCGTGGTGTTCCAGGACTACCTGCTCTTCCCGCACCTGTCCGCGCTGGAGAACGTGGCCTTCGGCCCGCGCTGCCGGGGCGTGCCGAAGGCGCGGGCGCGCGCCGAGGCCGCCGCGTGGCTGGAGCGCATGGGGCTGGCCGAGCACGCCGCGGCCCGGCCGCGGCGGCTGTCCGGGGGGCAGGCGCAGCGCGTCGCCCTGGCCCGCGCGCTGGCGACCCGGCCGCGGCTGCTGCTGCTGGACGAGCCGCTGGCCGCGCTGGACGCCCGCACCCGGCTGGAGGTCCGCTCCCAACTGCGGCGCCATCTGGCGGAGTTCGAAGCGGTGGCCGTGCTGGTGACGCATGACCCGCTGGACGCGATGGTGCTGGCCGACCGGCTGGTCGTCATCGAGGACGGCCGCTCCGTGCAGGAAGGCACCCCGGCCGAGGTCGCCCGCCGCCCCCGCACGGACTACATCGCGCATCTGGTGGGTCTCAACCTCTACCGGGGCGAGGCCGCGGGCCTCGCCGTGTCGCTCCCCGGCGGGCCGGCGCTCACCACGGCCGACGCGTTGACGGGCCCGGCCTTCGCGGCGTTCCCGCCCGACGCGGTCACGCTGTACCGGGAGCGGCCCGAGGGTACGAGCGCACGCAATCTGTGGCACGGCAAGGTGGCCGGCCTGGAGTCCCGCGGCGACCGCATCCGTGTCGACGTCGAGGGCGAACTCCCGCTCGCCGCCGACCTGTCGACCGCCGCCACCGCGGAACTCGGCCTCCACCCGGGGGCCGAGGTCTGGGCCACCGTCAAGGCCGCCCAGGTGCACGCCTATCCGGCGTGACCCGGGCGGCCCCTCGGGGGTACCGGCCGGGCACCGCCGGGGCCGGCCGGAGTCGGTCACAGGCCGATGTCGCGCCTGCGGAAGTCCTCCATCGACTCGCGGCGCACCAGCAGCCGGGCCCGCCCGTTGTCCACGGCGACCACCGGCGGGCGGCCGACCATGTTGTACGTCGAGGCCATCGACAGGTGGTAGGCGCCGGCGACCGGCACGCCGAGCAGGTCGCCCGGCCGGATGTCGCCGGGCAGCGGGACCGCGGAGGCCAGCACGTCGCCGGCCTCGCAGTGCCGGCCCACGACGGTGACCAGCGCGGGCTCCTCCGTGGAGTGCCGGCCGATCAGCCGGGGCGCGTAGCGCACCCCGTACAGGGCGGGCCGCGGGTTGTCGCTCATGCCGCCGTCCACGGCGACGAAGACCTGGCCGCCGGTGCGCTTGACCGACAGCACCCGGTACAGCGCGACACCCGCGGGGCCCGCGATGGCGCGGCCCGGCTCGACCGTCAGCCGCGGGACCGGCAGCCCGGCCGCCGCGCAGCTCGCGGTGAGCTCGGCGCGGACCCGGGAGGCCAGCGAGGTGATGTCGAGCGCCGCCTCGCCGGGGCGGTACGCCACCGCGTGGCCGCCGCCGAGGTCCAGTTCGGGGAGCGTGACGCCGTGCTGGCGGCGGATCCCGGCGAGCAGCCCGACCAGTCGCCGTACGGCGGACAGGTACGGCTTGACGCTGGAGATCTGCGAGCCGAGGTGGCAGTGCAGGCCGGCCAGTTCGAGCCGCGGCTGGTCCAGGACCCGGGCCACCGCGTGCTGCGCGGAGCCGTCGGCGAGCGACAGCCCGAACTTCTGGTCGTCGGTGCCGGTGCGCACCGCGGCGTGACCGCCCGCGGCGATGCCGGGCACGATGCGCAGCAGCACCTTCTGCCGGGACCCGGCCGGCACCTGGGCGGCCAGCCGGGCGATCTCCCCGGTGCTGTCGATGACGATGCGGCCCACGCCCAGGCGCAGCGCGGTGGCCAGGTCCTCGGGGCTCTTGGCGTTGCCGTGCAGCACGATGCGCTCCGGCGGGAAGCCGGTGACGACGGCGAGTTCGAGTTCGCCGGCCGAGCAGACGTCCAGGCCCAGGCCCTCCTCCTCGACCCAGTGGGCCATCGCCCGGCACAGGAACGCCTTAGCGGCGTACAGCACGTCGGCGTCGGGGAAGGCGGCCCGGTAGGTGCGGCAGCGGGCCCGCACCTCACCCTCGTCGAGGACGTACGCCGGGGTGCCGAAGCGCTCGGCGAGCTCGGTGAGGGCGACGCCGCCCACCGACAGCTCGCCGTGCGGCGCGGTGCGGGTGGAGGCCGGCCAGACGGACAGCCCGGTGTCGACGCCCTCTGCGGCGGGAGCAGAGAACGAAGTGAACACAGTGGTCTCAGAGATGGTCATGGCAGGACGCTCCTCAGCCGATGCGCAGCGGCAGGTGGTCGGCGGTGTGCACGGCCCGCGGGTCCCAGTCCGCGGTGGCGCCCACGGCGGGCGCGGCGAACTGCGGGTCCACGGTGAGGGTGGTGACCCCCAGCGGTTCGGCGAGCGCCCGCAGCGCGGGCTCGCCGAGCCTGATCCACTCCTGGCCGGGGCCGAGCGTGGCGGCCAGGCGTTCCTCACTGGTGAAGGCGACGGCGGTACGGCCGCCCAGGGGCGTGCGGAACATCCGCGCGACGCACCCTGCGGGACCCGGCCGGACGGGGACGTAGAGCGTCTCCCTGTGGGGGTGTCCGGCCGGGACGGGTTCGGAAGGTTCCGGGTCGTCCCCGCACCTTGTCTCGCTCATGGCGATCCTCCTGTGAGGTTCGTTCGTGACGGTGGCCCGGGCCGGACGTGGTCCGCGGCCAGGCAATGACGCTATGCCCGGCACATCCGGGTACGGGCCCGTCCCTGACGCGACGTTGACGTCCGCGGGCCAAGCGTTGACGGTGCGCTGGCGGCACGGTCAGGGAAGCGTCAAGGGTCGCGGCGGCGGCGACAGGGCGGCGACAAGAGCCCCCGCGCGTGGAAGGGGGCGGGGCTTCCATGGAGGTATGGAAGTCGCCGGACACCGTCGTGTGGTCGTGGGGGTCAGCGGTTCGCTGGGCAGCCTCGCGGCACTGCACCGGGCGGCCGCCGAGGCCCGCCGCCGTGACGCGGCGCTGGTCGTGGTGCACGCCTGGGAGCCGGCGGGCGGCGAATTCTCCTACCGGCGGCAGCCGTGCCCGCCGCTGCTGCGTGCGGGGCAGGACCAGGCCCGGCTGCGGCTGCTGACCGCCATGGACAACGCCTTCGGGGGTGCGCCGCCCGGCCTCGGAGTCCAGGCGCTGATCGCCCGCGGCCCCGCGGCCCGCTGCCTGGTGCACATCGCCGACCGCGAGGACGACCTGCTGGTGGTCGGCGCCGGGCGCCCCGGCCTGCTGCGCCGGCTGCTGGCGTCGTCGGTGGCCCACCGCTGCGTACGGGACGCGGTCTGCCCGGTGCTGTCCGTGCCGCGCCCGTCGTTGCAGGAGCTCTTCGAGTCCGTGCGCCGCCGCAATGCCCGGCAGCTGTCGCTGCGTGCCGCCGGGCCCTTGTGACCTTCCTTCGGGGGGACCTCGCTCCACCGGAACTGTCCGGACCAGCCGAATCAGGTGAGGGTCGTGCTCCACCATCCGTCCCTGTCCCCGTTCCTGCGCAGGGCCGCCCTGCCGGCCGCGGTGCTGCTGCCGCTCGCCGCCGCCGCGGCCCTGCTGCCCTTCCGGGCGCACCTCTCCGCCCCGCTCGTCGCCCTGGTGCTGGTGGTCGCGGTGGTCGCGGTGGCCGTTCTCGGCAGCCGTGCCGCCGGGGCCGTCGCCGCGCTGTCGGCCGCGGCGTGGTTCGACTTCTTCTTCGCGCCGCCCTACGAGCGGTTCACCATCGCGGGACCGGGCGACGTCGCCACCGCCGTGCTGCTGCTCGTGGTCGGGCTGGCGGTCTCGCAGCTGGCCGCCCGGACGCTGCGGCTGGAGGCCGTCGCCGTCACGGACGCGGACCACCTGGCCCGCATCCACGAGACCGCCCGGCTCACCCAGTCCGCGCCGTCGCCGCACCGGGTCGTCCAGCACGTCGGCGACCAGCTGGTGAGCCTGCTCCAGCTGCGCGGCTGCCGCTTCGAGTACGGCACCCTGGTCGGCCACCCGCCGCGGCTCGAGTCCGACGGCACGATCTTCTGGGGCCGCAACGCCTGGGACGCCGACTGCCAGGGCCTGCCGGACACCGAGGTCGAACT
Source organism: Streptomyces sp. NPDC046977 (assembly GCF_040644455.1). Classification (NCBI taxonomy): domain Bacteria; kingdom Bacillati; phylum Actinomycetota; class Actinomycetes; order Kitasatosporales; family Streptomycetaceae; genus Streptomyces; species Streptomyces sp. NPDC046977. The sequence goes on along the minus strand of NZ_JBEYWO010000005.1, from coordinate 312,114 downwards.
GCGGGTCTTCCACAACGGCCGCTTCCACGGCCGCTTCATGCTCCGCCCCACGCCCGGCGCCGTGCCCTCCGCGCAGGCCCGGCTGGTCGCCGTCACCCTCGCCGACCAGGTCGGCACCGCCATCGACCTTGTCGCTCCCGGCCCGGCGGCGTACCCGTCGTAGCGGGGCGCCGGCCGGGCGGCCCGGCGGGGACGCGGGGTGGAATGAGGCGTATCGTCCCATTAGAGAGCCGATCGGCATGAACGGTGGGCCCGTCATGGTGGTCATCGCCCCCGTACGGGAGCAACTGGACGAGACGCTCGCCGAGGTCGTGCGCGCCACGAACGCGCACATCGGCGCGGTCTTCCTGCTGCTGCCCGAGGGGCGGGTGCTGGGCCTGGAGGTGCTGACCGGGGCGCCGCGGGAGCTGGTGACACCGTGGGCGCGGTTGACGGTGGACCGGTCGGGACCGGTGTCGGACGCGGTCCGCACCGGGCGCCTGGTCTGGCTGGCCACGCGGGAGGAGCTGGCCGAGCGCTATCCGCAGACCGCGCTGGTCCTGCCGTACGACCTGGCCATGGCCGCCGCCCCCGTACCGTCCGCCGAGCACGTCACGCGCGGCGCGCTGATGCTGACCTGGCCCGGTTCGCGTTCCCGGCGGCTGGCGGGGTCCGAGCACGCCGCCATCGGCCGCGCGTGCCGGCGCATGTGCGAGCAACTGCTGCGCGCGGAATCGGCCGGGGCGCCGGTCCACCCCGGACCGCTGCCGCGCGTGCTGGAGCGCCCCCGCACCAGAACGGCCGAGCCGGACGAGGCACAGGCCGCGGCCGACTTCGTGGGACGGCTGCCGGAGGGCGCCTGCGCCCTGGACCAGAGCGGCCGGATCGTCTACGTCAGCAGCCGTGCCGAGCCGCTGCTCGGCGAGCCCGCCCGGGTCCTGCTCGGTGCGCTGCCCTGGCAGGTGCTGCCCTGGCTGAACGACCCGGTGCACGAGGACCGCTACCGCGGCGCGGTGCTCTCCGGGCAGCCGACGTCGTTCATCGCCCGGCGCCCGCCGGACCACTGGATGCTCTTCCAGCTCTACCCGGACGCGACCGGGGTGAGCGTGCGGATCTCCCCCACCGAGCACCGTCCGGAAGCGCCGCCGGGGCTGCTCAAGAACTGCCGGCAGGACGGGGCCCGCGAGACCCCGGACCGGGTCACGGCGATCTACCACCTGATGCAGCTCGCCGGTGCGCTGGCCGAGGCGGTCGGGGTGCGCGACGTGGTCGAGCTGGTGGCCGACATGTTCCCGCCCGCCTTCGGTGCGGACGCCTTCGCGCTCTTCGTCGCGGAGGGCGGCCGGCTGCGGGTGATCGGCCACCGCGGCTACGACGAGGAGGCCATGGCGGCGCTCGACGGCACCCCGGTCGCCTCACGGCAGACCCCGGCGAGCTGCGCCCTGCGCACCGGGGTGCCCCGCTTCTACAGCGCCCCCGAGGAACTGCTGCGGGCCTATCCGGGACTGGCCGGCACCGTGCGGAAGTCGGCGTGGGCGTTCCTGCCGCTGATCGCCTCGGGCCGCCCGGTCGGCTGCTGCCTCCTCGGCTACGACCAGCCGCACCCGTTCCGCAGTGACGAGCGCAGCGTCATGGCCTCGCTGACCGCGCTCACCGCGCAGGCCCTGGACCGCGCCCGCATCTACGACGCCAAGCACCAGCTCGCCCACGGCCTGCAAGCCGGGCTGCTGCCCCACACGCTGCCCTCGCTGCCCGGCCTGGAGGTCGCCGCCCGCTATCTGCCGGCCACCAGCGGCATGGAGATCGGCGGCGACTTCTACGACCTGATCCGGCTCGGCGACACCTGCGCGGCCGCCGTCATCGGCGACGTGCAGGGCCACAACGTCCACGCCGCCGCGCTGATGGGCCAGGTCCGGACCGCCGTGCACGCGCACGCGACCGCGGGCGCCTCGCCCGACGAAGTGCTCACCCGCACCAACCGGCTGCTCGACGAGCTCGACACGGGGCTGTTCACCAGCTGCCTCTACGTCCATCTCGACCTCGACGAGGGCCTGGCGCGGCTGGCCACCGCCGGTCATCCGCCGCCGCTGCTGCGCCGGCCCGGAGGAGGTGCCGAGGTGCTCACCACCCCGCCGGGGCCACTGCTGGGCATCGACCCCCGGGCCGAGTACCCCACCGCCCAAGTGCCGCTGCCGCCGGGCGCGGTGCTCGCGCTCTACACCGACGGGCTGGTCGAGAGCCCCGGCACCGACCTGGACACCGCCATCGCGAGCCTCGCGCGGGCCCTCGCCGGCGCCGGGCGGCGTCCGCTGGACGAACTCGCCGAGACCCTCGTCCACTACGACGGCGCCTCGGCGCACCGGGCCGACGACACGGCGCTGCTGCTGCTCCACCGCCTGCCCCCGGCATGAGGCCTTGTCACATCCCCCGATCCCCCCAACACTGTGATCCATGCCGGTGGTTGCGCTGCTGGGAACGCTGGACACCAAGGGTGCGGAGTACGAATGGCTGCGCGAGCGCCTGCTGCGGCGCGCCGTCGACGTCGTCCTCATCGACACCGGGGTCGCCGGGGAGCCACGGGTGCCCGCCGACATCGCGCGCGCCGAGGTGGCCCGCGCGGCGGGCGCCGACATCGCACGGCTGCGCGCCCAGGGGGACCGGGGCAGCGCCGTGACCACGATGGCCGAGGGCGCCGCCGAGGTGGTGCGCCGGCTGCACGCGCGCGGGCGACTGCACGGTGTGCTGGCCATCGGGGGCAGCGGGGGCACGTCGATCGCGACCCGCGCGATGCGCGCCCTGCCGCTGGGTGTGCCGAAGCTGATGGTGTCCTCGATGGCGGCGGGCGACGTCTCGCCGTACGTCGGGGCTGCCGACATCGCGATGATGTACAGCGTCGTCGACATCGCGGGCGTCAACCGCGTCTCGGCGCCCATCCTGGCGAACGCGGCCGACGCGATCGCCGCCATGGCCACGGGCTTCGCCACGGACGCGCCGCCGCCGCCCGCGGACGACCGGCCGCTGGTGGCGGCCAGCATGGCGGGCGTGACCACCCCGGGCGTGGACGCCGCCCGGCAGCGGCTGACCGACCTGGGCTACGAGGTGCTGGTCTTCCACTCCGTCGGGTCCGGCGGCCGCTCCCTGGAGACCCTCGCCGCGCAGGGGATGTTCTCCGGTGTCCTGGACCTGACCCTCAGCGAGCTCGCCGACGACCTGGTCGGCGGCACCTTCGGCGCGGGCCCGGACCGGCTGCGGGCGGCGGGCCGGGCCGGGGTGCCGCAGGTGGTGAGCCCCGGGGCGCTGGACATGGTCAAGTTCGGTCCGCTCGCATCACTGCCGGACCGCTTCCGGTCCCGCCACGTCCATGTGCACAACCCCTCGGTCACCGTCATCCGCACCACCGCCGCCGAGTGCGCGGCGCTCGGCCGCCAGGTCGCCGAGAAACTGCGCGCCGCCACCGGTCCCGCGGCCCTGCTGCTCCCGCTGCGCGGCCTGTCCACGCTGGGCGCCCCGGGCGGCCCGTACCACGACCCGTCCGTCGACGAGGTGCTGTTCACGGCGCTGCGCGACGGCCTGCGCGGCAGCCGGGTGGAGTTGGCGGCGTACGACACGCACCTCAACGACCCGGAGTTCGGACGCGCCGCCGCCGACCGGCTGCACGCGCTGATCGCCGCGAACGACCCTGCCCGCGCACCGCGTTGAGCGTCACCGCGCGTGTGCGTGTCCGCCGGACATCGGCGACGTCGTGCCCGGCCCCCGAGAAGAAGAGGACGACGCGCATCAGGACGCCGGCGAACCCGCCCACGGCACGATCGCGGCGATCGGCGGCGGGCCGGACGGCAAACCCGGGGCAGTAGTGAGGAGTGCGGGGGGTCTCAGGTGCTCACGCCGGTGCCCGCTGCACCCGCACCGGCGTCACCCTCTCCGCGTTGTGCCGTCGAGGTGGCGCAGCCGCCGCAGGTCGAGTTCCATGGCCCGCTTGCGCGGCAGCGCCTCCCGTCGTGCGCCACGGCATGACCTCGTGCGGAAACACGCGTCCCGGTCGGTGGAACCGCCACAACGGCCGCGGGTCCGACGCCCGCCCGGCGCCGTACCCGGCTTACAGTGGCGCGACCGTGCCGCACCGCCACTGGACCCCGACACCGGACCGGCGGCCAACGGCGCCCGGACGGGAACCCCTTGGCCCGCACTGCGGAGGGCCCTTCGGGGCCGGGACCCCGCGGGGGCGAGGCCTCGCGCACAGCGAAGGAGAACACATGACCACCCGGGTGACCCTGATCTCGCCGGTCGTCACGGCCGCCCTGCGGGAGGCCCGTTTCGACGACGACGTGCCGCCGGACGGCAAGGCGCTGGCGGCCGCCCGCGCGGTGGCCGGGCACCTGCCCGCCGCCGGGCGGGTCCTGGTGTCGCCCTCGGCGCGCTGCCGGGCGACCGCCGGGGCACTGGGTCTCGTCCCCGACGGGGAGGCCCCCGACGGCTGGGCACTGGGCCGCTGGCGCGGCCGCACGCTGGCCGAAGTGAGCGCCGAGGAGCCCGACGCGGTCGCCGCCTGGCTGTCCGATCCCGACGCCGCGCCGCACGACGCCGAGTCGCTGCGCGACCTGTGCGCGCGGGTCGGCGGCTGGCTGGACGGGCTGGCGGCGACGCCCGGCCGGGTGGTCGCCGTCGTGGAGCCGGAGATCGTGCGGGCCTGCGCGGTCCGGGCCCTGGGCGCGCCGGAGCAGGCGTTCTGGCGGATCGACGTCCCCCCGCTCACGGCGACGGAGTTCAGCGGGCGGTCCGGGCGCTGGAACCTCACGGCGGGACGGCCGCCGGCCTGAACGACCGGCGCCGTGAAGGGGACTTGACCGCCAACGGCCGGTACACGCAAGAGGAATGTTTTCGCGCCTCTCAGGCTCTTGCAAGCGACTCGCAATAAGACCGTATGATGAGGCGTTGACCAGGCCGACTCCGAAGCGGAGCACTCCTCATGCATGTACCCGACGGATTCATCGACGCCCCGGTGTCGGTGGCGACCGGGGCCGTGGCGGCGGCGGCCGTCGCCGTGAGCCTGCGCGGTGCCCGGCGTGAACTCGACGAGCGCACCGCGCCCCTGGCCGGACTCGTCTCCGCCTTCATCTTCGCCGTGCAGATGCTCAACTTCCCCGTCGCGGCGGGCACCAGCGGCCACCTGCTGGGAGGCGCGCTCGCCGCGATCCTGGTGGGCCCGTACACCGGCGTGCTGTGCGTGTCGGTGGTGCTGCTCATCCAAGGGGTGCTCTTCGCCGACGGCGGACTCACCGCCCTCGGCGTGAACATCACCGACATGGCGATCGTGACGGTCGTCGTCGCCTACGCCGTCTTCCGCGGCCTGGTGAAGGTGCTGCCGCGCACACGCGGGGCGGTGACGGGCGCGGCCTTCGTGGCCGCCCTGCTCTCCGTACCGGCGGCCTCCGTCGCCTTCACCGCGATCTACGCGCTCGGCGGCACGACCGACGTCCCCCTCGGCAAGGTCTTCACCGCCATGGTCGGCGTCCATGTGCTCATCGGCATCGGCGAGGCGTTCATCACCGCCGCGACCGTCGGCGCCGTGATCGCCGTCCGCCCCGACCTCGTCCACGGCGCCCGTGACCTGCGCCGTCCGCTGGAGCTGAAGGAGGCGACCGTCTGATGGCGGCCGTGACACCCACCCCCAAGCGCGGCGGCGTGCGGCCGCTGTGGATCGCCGGGCTGATCGCGGCCCTGGTGCTCGCCGGGTTCGTCAGCTACTACGCGTCCTCCAGCCCCGACGGACTGGAGAAGGTCGCCGCCGACCACGGCATCGACAAGAAGACGGAAAACCACGCGGCGAAGGACTCCCCGCTGGCGGACTATCAGACGAAGGACGTCGGCAACGCCCGGCTGTCCGGCGGCCTCGCGGGAATCCTCGGCGTCGGCGCCACCCTCGCCCTCGGCAGCGGCGTCTTCTGGGTCGTCCGCCGCCGGCCGCGCACGGACGAGGCCTGACGGATGGGCGCGGGGCACGCACACCGGCTCTACCGGCACGGGCACTCGCCGGTGCACGCGCTGCCCCCGCAGTGCAAGATCGCCGCGGTCTTCTGCTTCGTCCTCGTCGTGGTCTCCACCCCGCGCACCGCGGTGTGGGCCTTCGGCCTGTACGCCGTGCTGCTGGCCACGGTGGCCGCGACGGCCCGGGTACCGGCGGGCTTCCTGCTGCGACGGCTGCTGATCGAGGTGCCGTTCGTCGCCTTCGCCGTCCTGATGCCGTTCGTCGCCGAGGGCCCGCACACCGAGGTGCTCGGGCTGTCGGTGAGCGTCAACGGCCTGTGGGGCGCCTGGAACATCCTCGCCAAGGGCACCCTCGGCGTCGCCGCCTCGGTGCTGCTGGCCTCCACCACGGAACTGCGCGAACTCCTGCTGGGCCTGCAGAGGTTGCGGCTGCCCGCGCTGCTGGTGCAGATCGCCTCCTTCATGATCCGCTACGGCGACGTCATCACCGACGAGATGCGCCGCATGCGCGTCGCCCGCGCCTCCCGCGGCTTCGAGGCCCGCGGCCCGCGCCACTGGGGTGTGCTCGCCAAGTCCGCGGGCGCCCTGTTCATCCGCTCCTACGAGCGCGGCGAGCGTGTCCATCTGGCCATGGTCAGCCGCGGCTACGCCGGCAGCATGCCGGTGATCGACGACGTCACGGCGTCCCGCGCACAGTGGTCGTACGCGGCCGTGCTCCCGGCCGCCGCACTGCTGGTCTGCCTGACGGGATGGTTCGCGTGACCCCTTCGCTCGAGGTCAAGGGCCTCGCCTACGCCTACCCCGACGGCCACCAGGCGCTGTTCGGTGTGGACCTGACCATCGGCCGCGGGGAGCGGGTCGCGCTGCTCGGCCCCAACGGCGCCGGCAAGACCACCCTCGTCCTGCACCTCAACGGCATCCTGGAGGCGGGCGCCGGCACCGTCACCGTCGCGGGCCTGCCCGTCGGCGACCGCAAGCACCTCGCCGAGATCCGCCGCCGGGTCGGCATCGTCTTCCAGGACCCGGACGACCAGCTGTTCATGCCGACCGTCCGCGAGGACGTCGCCTTCGGCCCGGCAGCGGCCGGGCTGCGCGGCCCCGAGCTGGAGGCCTGCGTCCGCAAGGCGCTGGAGCGGGTCGGCATGGCGGAGTTCGCCGACCGGCCGCCGCACCACCTGTCCTTCGGCCAGCGGCGCCGGGTCGCGGTGGCCACCGTGCTCGCCATGGAACCGGAGATCCTCGTCCTGGACGAGCCCTCCTCCAACCTGGACCCGGCCTCGCGCCGCGAACTCGCGGACATCCTGCGGTCGCTGGACGTCACGGTGCTGATGGTCACCCACGACCTGCCGTACGCCCTGGAACTCTGCTCCCGCGCGGTGGTCCTCAGCGGCGGTGTCATCGCGGCCGACGGCCGCACGCAGCAACTGCTCTCCGACGACGCCCTGATGCGCCGCCACCGCCTGGAACTCCCCTTCGGCTTCGACCCGCGCTCGGTCGCGGTCGACGTCTGACGTCCGGCGTTCAGGAACCGCACGGAGGGCGGCCGGCCGGCTCCGGGTCCACGGCGACGACCGCGTCCGCGAGCGCGGCGAAGCGCTCCGTGCCGCCGAGGGGGGCGACGACGCGCTCCCGCAGCGCGTCGGCGAGCGTGCGGGCGGCCGTCGCCGCCAGCTCCCACCCGCGTTCGGTGAGCGCCGCCAGCGTGACACGCCGGTCGCTCCGGCACGGACGGCGCTCGATGAGGCCGGCCTCCGTGAGCCGGTCGGCGACCTTGGTGGTGCCCGCCGTCGTGAAGCCGAGCGTGCCCGCGAGCTGGTACATCGGCGCGGAGCGCTCCGGCGCGGTCATGAGGAACCACAGCGCCTGGAACGAGGACGGGGCCAGCCCCGAGCGCGCCTCCACATCCGCCAGCAGTTGATCGGTCACGCGGCGGAAGCCCGACTGCACCTCGTCCCAGCGTGCGAGCAGTTCCAGGTCCGCGGCGCCGGGGCAGGCGGCCCCGCCGTCCGGCCCGGTGTGGATCTCCGTCGTCACATTGCCCAGGGTACCAACGCCAGCTATTGTCTAACCAGCTACTTAATATCTGGCTAGCAATCAAAGGATGCGGTTCCCCATGACCGACTCGTCCACCACCCCCGCCGGCCTGCGCACGGGCACGTGGATCCTCGACCCCGCGGGCTCCTCGGTCCGGCTCACCCACAAGACAATGTGGGGCGCGGCCACCGTTAAGGGCGCCTTCGCCACCGTCGGCGGAACCGGCGAACTCGCCCCCGACGGCAGCGCGCACGGCACGCTCACCGTCGAGGCCGCCTCCGTCGGCACCGGCAACTCCCAGCGCGACACCCACCTGAAGTCCGCCGAGTTCTTCGACGCCGCGGCCCACCCCGCAATCGTCTTCACCGCCCACCGGGTCATCGCCGGAGCGGACGGCGCCCTCACGGTCGACGGCGAACTGACCGTGCGCGGCACCACCCGCCCGCTCGCCCTGACCGGCCGGGCCGACACCGCCGCCCCCGACGCGGTCGTCCTCACCGTCGAAGCCGTCGTCGACCGGGCCGACTTCGGCCTCACCTGGAACCGGCTCGGCATGATCAAGGGCCCCGCAACGATCTCGGTGACGGGCCGCTTCACCCACGCCGGCTGAGGCCGCGGGTCACCGCCGCCCGGAGCCGCGCAGGTCCCGCAGTGTCCAGCCGCGCCCGTCCGGATCGAGGGGGCGCGTGGCGGTGGTGAACACCTCGGCCGCCCGGCGGTAGGACAGCCTGCCGCGGCCGGTACCGAACACCGGTCCGCCGACGCGGCCGAGCGTCAGCAGCGTGAGCAACCGGCCCGTCGCCCCGCCCCAGCGCAGCGGTGTCCCGCCGACGCGCTCACGGGTGCGGCGGCCCGGCAGGTCCAGGTCGTCGACGTCCAGGGCGAGGACCCGCTCGATGGACGCGCCGGTGTCGTACAGCAGGTGCCACAGGGCCTGTTCGCGCAGCGGGGCGGGCAGCCGGAGCACCACTGAGGCGCGGTCCTCCCCGGGCTGAGCGCCCTCCCCCTTTCGCGGCTCCGGCAGGGGCAGCGCCCGCAGGCCCTCGACAGGGTCGCCGGTCAGCCAGCCCTGCGCCCGCCACCAGGTCACCGCGGCGGCGAGGGCGGACAGTTCGCGGTTGGCGGTACGGGCGCCGACCGCGGCGGACCGCGCGGTGAACGCCTCGCGCAGCCGCGCCGCCGCCTGCGGGGTGTCCAGGAGCGCCAGCGGGACCGCGGGCGGCGCGGCGTTGCGGCGTCCGCGCCCCAGGGGAGCGGCGCGTCCGACGAGGCCCCACGCCCAGGTGACCAGGGCGATCCGGTAGACGCGGCGCGAGCCCGCGCCCAGCGCCGTGGCGGAGAGATAGCGGTCGACGGCGACGGCGTACTCCACCGGTCGGCTCATGCCCCACCCCCATCCCCATCCCGATTCAACCGCAGTAAATGACCTGCCGTCCGCAACGGTACCCATCCTAAGTTGATGCGACAGGACTCAATAATTACGGCCGCACGCCTGGCGTGTCGGAGAGCCGGCCCCGCACGCTGCGCCCATGCCCTTCGCCCTCCGCCCCGCCGTCCTGCGGGAACGCGACTTCCGCCGGTTCTTCACCGGCTACGCCACCTCCCTGCTCGGCTCGTCGATGGCGTCGGTCGCGCTGGCGTTCGCCGTCCTGGAACACGGCGGCGGCACCGAACTCGGCCTCGTCCTCACGGCCCGGATCCTGCCGCTGGTCCTGGTGCTCCTCGCCGGCGGCGTCCTCAGCGACCGCTGGGGCAGCCGGCGGGTGATGCTCACCGCCGACGTCATCCGCTGCCTCACCCAGGGCGGCCTGGCCCTGACCCTGCTGGGCGGCGCACCGCACCTGGGCACGCTCGTAGCGCTGGTCGTCGTCTGGGGCGCCGCCGAGGCCCTGTTCACCCCGGCGCTCGACGCGCTCGTGCCGCGCATCGTCCGCGGTGACGCGCTCTCGGACGGCAACGCGCTGCTGGGCGTGGCCCGTTCGGCCGCGTCGGTCGCGGGGCCCGCGCTCGCCGGCGTACTGACCGCGACCGCGGGCGCGGCGACCGTGTTCGCGGTGGACGCCGCCAGCTACGCCGTCAGCGTCGTCGCGCTGCTCCTGCTGCCCCGTACGGCCGGGGGCGCCGGGCCCGGAACGTCCTTCCTCACCGACCTGCGCGAGGGCTGGGCGGAGTTCCGCTCCCGGACCTGGCTGTGGGTCACCTCCCTCCACGTCTGCCTGTTCAACCTCCTGGTGTGGGCGCCGTTCCTGGTCCTCGGCCCCCTCGTCGCCCAGCGCCGCCTCGGCGGCGCCGCCTCGTGGGGCCTGGTCATGGCGGTGTACGGGGCGGGCGCGGTCGCCGGCGGCGCGGCCATGCTGGGCCGCCGGCCGCGCCGGCCGCTGTTCGTCGCCACGGCCGCCACCGTGGGGTGGGCGCTGCCCTCGGCCGCCCTCGCGAGCGGATGGCCGCTGCCGTGGGTCTGCGCCGGGGCACTGGCCGCGGGAGTCGGCTCGGCCGTCTGCGGCACCCTGTACGCGACCGTCACCCAGTCCCAGGTACCGCCCGGGACCGTCGCCCGGGTCAGCGCGTACGGCGCCTTCGGCGCCTTCGCCCTGGGCCCGGTCGGGCTCGCCGCCGCCGGCCCGCTGGCGGTGCTGCTGGGCACGACCGGCGTCCTCGGCTTCGGCGCCCTCTGGCAACTCGCCGCGGTGGCCGCGGTCCTCACCCTCCCGGTCATCCGCGCCGCCCCGACGGCGGACGCGACCGGTCCGGCATGGAGCTGCGAGGATGCCCCCTGAATTCTCCGGCGGAGGGCATGTGTTCGTTTTCGCGTGCGGGAGATGCGGTGCCGAGCTGACCACCCCGCTGTCCCAGGTCGCCCTGCCCGCACACGCTCATCAGAAGTACGGGAACGGGCTCCAGTTGCCGGTGCTCATGGAGGCAGGCACGTTCGCCGAGGACCCGGAGCCCTGGGGGCCGCCGTGGCGGAGATGGGAGGAGATCCCTCCGGGCGAGGCGGTGGCCCGCGGCATCCACGCGCCGGTCTTCGCCCTCTCCTACGGCGCCCCCGGCTCGATCGTCGTCGCACCCGGCGACGCCCGCGGCACCGTGCTGATCCCGGAGAGGGCGGGCGGCTACTGTTGCGGCCTCGACGGTGCGGACGGCCCCAACATGGCCTGCGAGGCGTGCGACCTGCCCGTGGCGAGCCGGATCGACGACTGCTCGCTCTGGCAGGCGGTGTGGTTCGCTCCCGACGCCGTACGGCGTCTGGCCGTCGACGGTGCCGACCCGGTACCACTGACCTGGGCGGCGCTGGTGGAGGAAGGGAAGTCCACGCCTCCGTTCGAGCCGATCGCCACATGGGGCGCGCGGCTCGGGCCGAACCACTTCTGGTCGTGGAGCCCACGGTGGGAGGCCGCGATCGGCCGGGCACTCGCCCACCTGCTGGCAGCCTCGCAGGACCGGCCGGTGACCGTCCCCGACGGTCTGGGCAAAGAAGTGTTCCAACGCGCCCTCGACGCCCTGCTGCCCGCTGGTCCGCCGTCACGGCGCGCCGTTCTGGCCGGACCAGGACAGCCCGCCGCCGACGCGGACGCGGACATCGTCCTCGTGCCGACGCATCCGCAGACCGGACAGATGTGGACCCCCGCCGACCCGGTCACGTCGGCCCACCCGGTGCCTCTGCCGTTCGGGGTGTGGCTGTGGCTGGCCTTCCCCGAGCCGCACCTGCCGCTTCCCGCGTCGGGCGGCATGCCCGACGGTGTCCTCCGGGACGACCCGCCCGCACCGCGCCCCCGGTACCTGTTCCGGGCCGATCCGGGCGCCTTCCAGCACACCCTGGTCCGGCTGCCGGCCGTCCGTAGTCCGTGGCTGCGCGAGATCGCCGACAACCTCACCCCGTACACACGCGCCCGGCTCTTCTAGCGGACTGGACTGCCCGACGGCGCCGGCACCGCCCCGCGCCGGACCCGTCCTCATCCGCTCACGAACGGGCACCGTGCATCCCGTCGAAGCACCGCCAACACCCCTTTCGGGCAAAGGACATCGCGTCTTGCTACTTGTGCAGGAAGCGTGAAAGGCTCCCCGCACCACAAAGGCGCAGCCTCCCCCGACGCCGAAGGGTGGTCCCCCGCTCCATGACTGCCGCAGCCCCGGTCCCCGAGGCCGTCCTGCTGTCCGAGTACTGGGGGGAAGTGCTCTGCTTCGCGCAGCTGTGCACCCTCACTCCCGAGGCCGGCGGCCGGCTGGCCGCCGACGCCTTCGACCGCGGGCTGGCGGCGGCCAAGGACCCGTACCCGTCCGGCTCCGGCGGCGCGGGACTGCCGTGCCTGCCGTTCCTGCTGACGGCCGTCCGGGACAGCACCGCGCACTGGGCGGCCGCGGGCGACGGCGACAGCCTGCAGCCGGAGTTGCGGATCTGGCTGAACGCCGAGCGCGCCGCCCGCAGGGCCCGCACGGGAGCGCGGCGCCCCGAGCCCCTGGCGCTGCGCGGCCTGCGGGCGATGCCGGAGCGGGCGGCGGAGGCGCTCTGGTACGCGGAGGTGGAGTGCCGTCCGGCGGCCGATCCCGACGGGATCCACCACGTGCGGGAGGTCTTCCGCGAGCACTGTCTGCGCGCTCACGTGGCGGAGCCCCCGACGCCCGAGTGCGCCGGCTACGCCGTCCTGCTGGACGCGGCCACGCGCACCGGGCAGGAGCCCGTACCGGTGGAGCTGCGCCGGCACCTCGACCGGTGCCCGGAGTGCGCGAAGGCGGTGGTCTGCCTGAGCCCGCACGGCGACGGCCTGGCGCAGGCGCTCGCGGAGGGCGTGCTCGGCTGGGCGGGACCGTCGTACCTGGAGGCCCGCCGCCAGGCGGTCGGCACCGGCGGGGCGCGACCGCCGTTCCCGTACGCCGGTCCCACGCCGCCGCGCCGGCTCCGGCGCCCGGCGGGACGAGGCCGAGGACCCCTCCACCGGGGCCTCCGCGGGCGCGTCCCCGGGGGCAGGGTGGCCGTCGTGGCCGCCGCCGGCCTGCTGGCCGCCGTGGTCGGGCTGACGGTCCTGGTGACCGCCGACGACTCCGCGCCGCGGGCAGCGTCCGCCGCGCCCACCGTGCAGGGCGGCACCGACCCGGACCTCTCGCCCCTGCCCGGCCCCGCCGCGCCGGACGACCCGTCGCCCACCGCGTCGCAGGACCCCGCGGACGACGGGTCCTTCCCGGGCGACACCGAACCGTCCGCGGCCGAGCACACGATCCCCGCCGCGCCGGACCGCACCCCTGAGCGCAGCGCCCCGCCCGCGCGGTCCCCGCACGCCTCGGCCTCCGCCCGGCCGGCGACCTGTTCCGTCTCGTACACGCTGGTCGACCGCTGGAGCAGCGGCTTCCAGGCGGCGGTGACCGTCACGACCCGTGTCCCGGTGTCGGACTGGCGGCTGGAGTGGACGTTCCCGGACGGGGAGCGCGTGACGCAGATGTGGGACGCGGACTTCACGCAGTACGGCACCTCGGTCGCGGTCCGCGGGAAGGGCTACAACGACTCGCTGGCCACGGGCGGTTCGGCCACCTTCGGCTTCATCGGCGCCCGGGACCGCGGCGACGGCGTGCCCGCGTCGTTCTCCCTCGGTGGCTCCCCCTGCACGGCCTGAGGACGGGAAAGGCCGGGAAGGCGGCGGTGCTGCCTTCCCGGCCTTCCGCAGCCTGACTAGCTCAGGCCGTTGTTGATCGCGGTGACCAGCTCACCGTTGCTGGTGTCGCCGCTGAACTCCCAGAAGAACGCGCCGCCGAGGCCCTGGTTCTTCACGTAGGTCATCTTGCCCGCGATGGTGGACGGGGTGTCGTAGCTCCACCAGTTGCTGCCGCAGTGGGCGTACGCGGTACCCGCGACGGTGCCGGTGACCGGGCAGCTGTTCTTGAGGACCTTGTAGTCCTCGTTGCCCGCCTCGTAGGTGCCCGGTGCGGCTCCGGTCGCCGAGCCGCCCGGGGCGTCCTGCGTGACACCGGTCCAGCCGCGGCCGTAGAAGCCGATGCCCAGGTTGAGCTTGTTCGACGGGATGCCCTTGCTCTTCAGCTTCTGGATCGCCGCGTCGGAGTAGAACCCGGCGATCGGGATGCCGCTGTAGGAGGTGAGCGGGGAGTGCGGGGCGGTCGGGCCGTCCGCGTCGAAGGCGCCGAAGTAGTCGTACGTCATCACGTTGTAGTAGTTCACGTACTGCGCGGCGCCCGCGTAGTCGGCGGCGTCGATCTTGCCGCCGTTGGTGCCGTCGGCCGTGATGGCCGCGGTGACCAGGTTGTTGGAGCCGAAGCGGGTGCGCAGCGCGGACATCAGGGTCTTGAACGACGAGGCCCCGCTGGTGTCGCAGCTCAGCCCGCAGGCGTTGGGGTACTCCCAGTCGATGTCGATGCCGTCGAAGACGTCGGCCCAGCGCGGGTCCTCGACCAGGCTGTAGCAGGAGTTGGCGAAGGCGGTCGGGTTGGCGGCCGCCTGGGCGAAGCCGCCGGACCAGGTCCAGCCGCCGAACGACCACAGGATCTTGATGTTCGGGTACTGCTTCTTCAGCTTGCGCAGCTGGTTGAAGCTGCCGCGCAGCGCGCCGGTGTCCCAGGTGTCGGCGACGCCGTCGACGCTCTGGTCCGCGGTGTAGGCCTTGTCGTAGTCGGCGTAGGAGTCGCCGATGGCGCACTGGCCGTTGGTGACGTTGCCGAAGGCGTAGTTGATGTGGGTCAGCTTGCTCGCCGAGCCGGAGGTCACCAGGTTCTTGACGTGGTAGTTGCGTCCGTAGACGCCCCATTCGGCAAAGTAGCCGAGCCGGATCTTGTTCCCCGCGGGGCCGGTGGGGGTCGGCGTCGGGGTGGGGGTCGGCGTGGGCGTCGGGGTGGGCGTCGGGGTCGGGGTCGGGTCGACGCCGCCGCCGGTGCAGGAGCCGCCGTTGAGCTTGCAGCCGCTGGGGCTGCCGCTGCCCGCCCCGTTGAAGCCGAAGCTGACGCTGGCGCCCGGGGCCAGGGTGCCGTTCCAGCTCTTGTTCCTGGCGGTCCAGTGGGTGCCGGAGCTGGTGACGTCGGCGTCCCACGCCGACGTCACCGAGGTGCCGGAGGGGTAGTCCCACTCGACGGTCCAGCTACTGATGCCGGTGGTGCCGCTGTTGGTGATGGTCCACTTGCCCTCGAACCCCGTTCCCCAGTCCTGGGTCTTGGTGTACGTGGCGGTGGTGCCCGCGGCGTGCGCCGGGGTGGCCAGACCGACCAGTGCCGCGACGGGCAGCAGCAGCGCGGTGAAGCCCGCGACCGCCGAGGCCCGCAGGCGTCTGGTCCGTGAGGTGCGTGGGGTGTCTCCAGTGCTCAAGGGGTGCTCCTCGAGTGGGGGGCCGACGGGGAAACCTTGCCGCCTGGCGGGCCGTTGACGCGATGTCATGCCCACCACAGTTCACTCGCAGAGCGTAGAAAGGTCTGGACCAGCCGGTCAAGAGGTCTGGACCATCGGAAACGGAGTCGGTCAGACCCGTTCGTGCAGCGGGATCCCGTCCGCGTCGCTGCCGGCACCGGCGCCCGGACCCTGGCCGTCCAGGAACTGCTCGGCCCAGATGATCTTCCCCTCGCCCGTGTAGCGGGTCCCCCAGCGCTGGGCGAACTGCGAGATCAGGAAGAGCCCCCGGCCGCCCTCGTCCAGGGTGCGGGGATGCCGCAGGTGCGGCGAGGTGCTGCTGGAGTCCGAGACCTCGCAGATCAGCGCCCGTTGCAGGATCAGCCGCAGCCGGATGGGACCGGAGGCGTGCCGGATGGCGTTGGTGACCAGTTCGCTCACCACCAGCTCGGTCGTGAACGCGAGACCGGGCAGCCCCCACTGGTCGAGCTGCCGGGTGGACATCTCGCGGGCCCGGCCGACCACGGCCGGGTCGCTGGCCAGCTCCCAGGAGGCGACGCGGCCCGCGTCGAGGCTGTGCGTCCTGGCGAGCAGCAGCGCCACGTCGTCCGTCGGCCGCGTCGGGGCGAGTTCGTCGACGACGCTGCGGCACAGGCCGTCCAGCGGGAGGTCGCCGCCCTCCAGTGCCGCGCGCAGCCGGTCGCGCCCGGTGTCCTGCAAGGTCATGGCGTTCGGATTGCCCGGGGAGGCGAGCAGGCCGTCGGTGTAGAGGGCCAGCACGCTGCCCTCCTCGAGCGTCAACTCCGTCGATTCGAAGGGCAGTCCGCCCAGGCCCAGCGAGGGCCCGATCGGCACGTCCGGAAAGAGCACCGCGTCACGTCCCGGCGACAGCACCGCGGGCGGCAGATGCCCGGCACTGGCCATGGCGCACTGCCGGCTCACCGGGTCGTACGTCACGTACAGGCAGCTCGACCCGAGCACGCCGGCGTCCCCGCCCGCCGGCAGGGCGTCGCGCTGCTCCCTGGCCACCTGCACCACCAGGTCGTCCAGGTGCGCCATCAGCTCCTCGGGCGGCAGGTCGAGATCGGCCAGCGTCCGCACCGCCGTGCGCAACTGCCCCATGGTGGCGGCCGCGTCGATCCCGTGGCCCACCACCTCGCCCACCACCAGGGCGACCCGCGCGCCGGACAGCGGGACGACGTCGAACCAGTCCCCGCCCACCCCCGACAGCTCGTCGGCCGGGCGGTAGTAGGTGGCCACCTCCACGGCGTCCTGCGGGGGGAAGACGTGCGGCAGCAGACTGCGCTGGAGCACCAGCGCGGCATCCCGCTCGCGTGTGTAGCGGCGGGCGTTGTCCACGCACACGGCGGCGCGCGCCATCACCTCCTCGGCCAGCCGCAGGTCCTCCGCGTCGAACGGCTCGGCCCTGCGGACCCGGAAGAACAGGGTCACGCCGAGAGTGACCCCCCGGGCGCGGATCGGCACCACCATGGCGGTGTGCAGGCCGAGTTCGCCGAACCGCCGGGCCCGGCCCCCGGGCACGCCCGCGGACCACTCCAGCCCCAGCGGGTCGAGCCGGGGCGTGAACCACGACCGGCCGTCGGTCAGCGCCCGGATCGGCGGTGAGTCCGCCAGGTAGGCGGCGACCGCCCCGAAGCCGAAGGCCGGTTCCGGCTCGCCCTGCCGGGCCGCCCGCATGCCCGCGCGGCGCAGCGTCGTGGTGAGCGGGTCGTCGATCGGGCCCGGCTGCGGCTCGGCGCCCTTGATGACCGACTCCAGCAGTTCCACGGTCACGTAGTCGGCCAGGTCCGGCACCACCACGTCCGCCAGGTCCTGCGCGGTGTGCATGACGTCCAGCGTGCGGCCGATCTGCTCGCTCGCGCGGTCCAGCAGCGACAGCCGCTGGCGCGCCCGCCAGCGCTCGCTGATGTCGATCACGGAATAGCAGACCCCGACCGGGACCCCGCGCTCGTCCTCCAGGCGCACGAAGGACATCGAGTGCGCCTGCTCCCGGCGCGGGGCGGTACGAAAGCGGCCCACGTGCTCGTAGTCGATCACCGGCACGCCGGTCTCCAGGACCTGGCGCATCTGCGCCTCCAGCACCGTGGCGTTCAGCCCGGGCTGGATCTCCGCGAGCCGCCGCCCGATCCGCTCCTGGGCGGGGCCGCCGCCGAACCGCTCCAGTGCCGCGTTCGACCACACGCAGCGCAGCTCGGTGTCGACCACGGCCAGTCCGATCGGCGTTTGGCCGACGATCCGCTCCAGCATCGTCGTGGTCAGCCCGGAGGCGTCCGAGCGCGCCGTGAGCGAGGAGTCGGCGGCCAGCACCAGCCAGCGGGCCCCGGAGCCGGTGGCCTCCTCGGGCAGGGCCGCCACGCGTACGCCCAGCGTCCGCACGGAGCCGTCGGCGTGCAGCAGCCGCAGCGCCCCGGTCCAGCCGCCCTCGGAACGGCAGCGCGAACGGATCTCCGGAAGCCGCGTCGTGTCCTGCGGGGCCAGCAGATCCTGCGCGGGCCGGCCCACGACCTCGTCGGCGGCGCGTCCGAGCAGCCGCCGCGCGGCCGGAGGCCAGGCCAGCACGAGGCCCCGGGCATCGAGCACCAGCGTGACGGCATCCGCCACGCCGGCGACCGCGTGTTCCTCGGGTGTCCCCATGGCCAGCCACTCCGTATCCGCCCGCAACGTTACGCTCCGTCCACCGTTCTTCCCACTCGGCGAGGGCCGCCCATGGGATCACGGACATCGGGAAGGACGGGAAGGACGATGAAGAGCAGGCCGGCGGCGAAGGCGCCGGAGCCGGGTCCGGCACACGCACACGGGTCCGTCGCGTCCCTGGTGATCGGCTGCCGCGGCCCCCGCGACTCAGGTTACTCGCGGGCCCCCGTCGCCGCCCGCCGCGTGCGGACCGCCGTTCGAACGACGGCCGGGGCGGGGCGGGGGCGGACATGCGAACGGCGGCCCGGAGGCCGCCGTGGGACCGCGGTGTCCACGACCGGGCCGGCGCCGGGTCCCCGGCGCCGGCCCGCCGGGTTCAGCGGTTGATGCAGACGTTGCCCAGGGTCGGGTTGACCAGGGACAGGATGAGGTTGACGGAGTTGCCGCACACGTTGACCGGGATGTTCACCGGCACCTGGATGACGTTGCCGCTGATGACACCGGGGGAGCCGATGGCCTTGCCCTGGGCGTGGGAGCCGCCGTGCCCGTGGCCGTCGAGAGCGAGGGCGCCACCGGCGCTGCCGACGACGGCGGCACTCGCAGCGGCGGTGAGAGCGGCGGCCTTGGCGATACGGTTCACGAGCGTGGTTCCAATCAGTGATCACGGATGGGCTCTGTTCAACGAGAGGCGCACGGGGGCCGATACGTCGCCGGGGCAGTCGTCACCCGTTCGGCCCTTCCCGGCGTGCGACCCGGTGCCCCGCGTGGCAGGCGCCCCGCACGCGGCGGATCGCGAAACTTCGCGGCTAGGCTGCGCAGGTGTCCCGTGAGAGGGGGTGTGGCCGGTGTCAGGACGTCGTCTGCGGACCCTGCGCGCGCTGAGGAACTCGGCGAAGGAGAGGGCGAGGGCGAGGACGGCCAAGCACGCCCGCCCCGCCCCGCAGCCCGCGCCGCCCTCCGGCGCGGAGCACGTGTCCCTGGAGCCCGAGTCGCCCGACGCCGGCGGGGTGGCGGTCAGCAGCGTCATGGACGCGGGTCTGTACCGCGGCGGCCGCCGTATCGCGACCCCGTCCTCCCTCGCCGAGGCGTACGCGCAACTGCGCGCCGAACCGGGCGCGATGGCGTGGATCGGGCTGTTCCGGCCGACCGAGGCCGAGCTGGTCTCGCTGGCCAAGGAGTTCGACCTGCACCCGCTCGCGCTGGAGGACGCCATCCAGGCCCACCAGCGTCCCAAGCTGGAGCGGTACGGGGACACCCTGTTCGTCGTGCTGCGCGCGGCGCGCTATCTGGACCTCCCCGAGGAGGTCGACTTCGCGGAGCTGCACATCTTCGTCGGCCCCGGCTTCGTGCTGACCGTCCGGCACGGCTCGGCCCCGGACCTGTCCGCGGTGCGCCGCCGCATGGAGAGCAATCCCGAGCTGCTCAAGCTCGGCCCCGAAGCGGTGCTCTACGCGATACTCGACACGGTCGTCGACGGTTACGCGCCGGTCGTGGCGGGCGTCGAGAAGGACATGGAGGAGAGCGAGATCCAGGTCTTCGGCGGGGACCCGCAGGTCTCCCGCCGGATCTACGAGCTCTCCCAGGAGGTGCTGGAGTTCCAGCGCGCCACCCGGCCGCTCACCCCGATGCTGGAGGGGCTCCAGGCGGGCTTCGAGAAGTACGGCACCGGTGAGGAGCTCCAGCGCTACCTGCGCGACGTCGCCGACCACGTCACCCACACCGTCGAGCGCGTCGACGGCTTCCGCCAGGCGCTCGGCGACCTGCTGACGCTCAACGCCACGCTCGTCGCGCAGCAGCAGAACGCCGAGATGCGGGCGCTGGCGGAGGCGGGCTTCGCGCAGAACGAGGAGATCAAGAGGATCTCCTCATGGGCCGCCATCCTGTTCGCGCCCACGCTCGTCGGCACGATCTACGGCATGAACTTCGACCACATGCCCGAGCTGCACTGGCTGCTCGGCTACCCCTTCGCGATCGTGCTGATGGGCGTGGTCTGCGTCAGCCTCTACCTGGTGTTCAAGCGGCGCGACTGGCTCTGACGGGCGGTGCCGGGCCGGTCGGCCGGGTCGCCGGGTCCGCGGTCAGATCCGCGGGTGCGCCGAGATGTGGGTGACCTCCTCGATCTCGTGCGCGGCCTTCCCCAGCAGCTGCCGGGCGAGGTCGTTCAGCGCCCGCGCGGCGGCGAGTTCCTCGCCGACCCGGTCCTGGGAGGGGTCGGCGGGGTGGCGGTTGGCGTGGCCGTGCGACCTGACCTCCGTGCCGTCCGGGAGGCGGAGCAGCGCCGCGGCCTTGGTCCTGGCCCCTTCCTCATGGAAGTCCATCTCGATGTGCCATCCGACGAGGGTCTGCATGACGTGCACCTCCTGCGGTCCCCGGTGTCCCTTCCAGGGTGCGCCCTCTCGCGGAACTGCTCCACCAGGGTGACGATGGACGCAAGGAAGAGGCGACTTACGCCATGGAGGAGGCGCCGTCATGACCACGGCCCTGGACATCATGCATCCCGGCGCCATGTGCATCGGTGAGCGCGAGAACCTGGCCGACGCGGCCCGGATCATGAGGGAGCAGGGGGTGGGGGCCCTGCCGATCTGCGGGGACGACGACGTCCTGGTCGGCATCGTCACCGACCGGGACATCGTGCTGAAGTGCGTCGCGGAGGGGCGCAACCCGTCCGAGGTGACCTGCGGCGAACTCGCCCAGGGACGGCCGGAGATCATCGAGGGCGACGAGGAGGTGGACCGGATCCTCGAAGTGATGGAGGAGGCCAGGGTCCGCCGGCTCCCGGTCATCGACCACCCCGCGCACCGGCTGATCGGCATGATCAGCGAGGCGGACATCGCCCGCCACCTGGAGAAGGAGCGCGTCGCCGAGTTCGTCACGGCGATCTGCGCCGACTAGACCGCGGGACCGGGGGCGCTCTCCGGCGGGCCCTGCGGGCCCACGCGGAGCCGTGCCAGCGCCGCGTCGAGGTCCGCGGCCGGCCGGAAAGCGCTCATGAGCCCGGTGGCGCGCAGGATGCGCAACGTCATGGGGCGGGCGCAGACGAGCTGGACGGCCCCGCCGTGGGACAGGACGCGCCGGCGGACCCGGCACAGCACCGAGAGCCCCGAGCAGTCGATGAAGCGGACCGGGCCGAGGTCGATCACCAGGGACGGGCCGGGGGACTGGGTGAGATCGTCGAGGAGCGGGGTGATCGCCACCGCCGCCTCGACGTCGATCTCCCCGCTGAGTTCCACCACGAGGCACCCGTTGCTTTCGTAGGTGCGCAGGTACCGGTCCACCGGAGCATGAGATCACCGGGCCGATGAACTGATCGGCATGTCAAGGATCACTTCACTCGATCGGGTGAAGTGCAAGAAAACCCGTGAAATACGCGCCCGTTCGGGGAATCCGCGGGGGCGGTCACATCGCGTGGAGGATGTCGTTCAGCCGGTCCCGGGTGGCCTCGGGCGAGAGGCTGTCCGAGCACAGCTTCTCCATCACGACGTGGTACTGGTCCACTTCGTCCCGCTTGTCGATGTACATGGCACCGGTCAATTGCTCGACATAGACGACATCGGAGACATCGGATTCCGGGAAACTCAGCTGCGTGAAGGTGCCGCTCGCACCCGCCGAATAGCCGGTGAACTCCAGCGGCAGCAGCTGCACCGTGACGTTCGGCTGATGGGACACCTCCACGAGATGCCGCACCTGGGCGCGCATGACCTCGGCGCCCCCGAAACTGCGCCGCACCACCGCCTCGTCCATCACCGCGACGACCTCTGGGGCGCTCTCGCTGGTGAGCAGCTTCTGCCGCTTGTGCCGCAGGTCCAGCCGGCGCTCGATCTCCTCGGCCGGTGCCCCCGGGCGGCCCAGCTCTATGACGGCGCGGCTGTACTCGTCGGCCTGGAGCAGTCCGTGGACGAACTGGCTCTCGAAGCTGCGGATGCGCGAGGCCGACTCCTCCAGGCCCACATAGGTCTGGAACCAGGAGGGCAGCACGTCGCCGAAGCCGTGCCACCAGCCGGCGACATTGGCCTCGCGGACCAGCCCGAGCAGCGTGGAGCGTTCGGAGTCGTCGGAGATCCCGTAGAGGGTGAGCAGATCGGCCACGTCGCGCTCCTTGAAGCTCACGCGCCCGAGCTCCATCCGGCTGATCTTCGACTCGGACGCGCGGATGGACCAGCCGGCGGCCTCACGGGTGATGCCCTTGGATTCGCGCAGCCTGCGCAGCTGCGAGCCCAGGAGGATGCGGCGCACCATGGATCCGCTTCCCGACTGAACTGTGGTCATCTCCGCCTACCTTCTCCCCGTGGCATCCAGCAGTGTGCCACCTTTGCACTGCGTTGAGTACGCGATCGGTCACTCTCGATCGCCACTTCCGCCCCACCTGTATCGCAGCATGCAAATGCACGTGCATCCGCCCCTTGCATCGTCCAGCGGCCGTACGGGACGATGACGTACGTGCCGATACCGGGTGGTGCGCATGTGGACCGATAGCTCGACGGGACTGCAGCCGTTATGGAATGGGCTGGCCCCCGAGCGGCTTTCGTCGTCGAGCGCCACCTCATGCCCGCTTCCGCCGCGCTATGAAGCGGTCGGCGACGCGCGCCGGTTCACCCGGTCCACCCTGCGCTCATGGAACCTGGACGCACTTCAGGACGGCGTGGAACTCGTCGCCTCGGAACTGGTCACCAACGCCCTGCGCTACGCGCTGCCCGAGGAGCCCACGGAGGGGTGCGTCCGGCTCAGCCTGGTGCGGTGGTCAACGCGCGTAGTCTGCGCGGTCCGCGATCCCAGCAGCCACGGGCCCGTCACCAAGGCGCCGGACTTCGTCGCGGAATCCGGCCGGGGGCTCCATCTGGTGGAGTCCTTCAGCGAGACCTGGGGCTGGCACCCGCTCAGCGGGGCCGGCAAGGTCGTCTGGGCGCTGTTCACATTGCCGGAGCCGGAGGATGCCGACGCGGCGTCACTTTAAGTGACGCCTGCGGTCAGTTCGCCACAAAGTGATCGAACTCCCCGTTCTTCATCCCGAGAATGAGGGATTCGATCTCTTCCTTTGTGTATATCAGCGCCGGTCCGTCCGGAAAACGTGAATTGCGGACGGCCACGCCTCCGCCCGGCAGCGCCGCCAGTTCCACGCACTGTCCGTTGGCATTGCTGTGCCGGCTCTTCTGCCACACCACCCCGGAGAGATCGGACGCGGCCATGCCGTTGTACGTGTGGCGCATGCTTCTCTCCAGATTAAGTACCGTGCAGGACAGGGGAGATGATAGCCAGAGATCGAAGTCACGTGCATCTGCACGTGCAAGTGCACGTGCAGTCACTCAGGGTGAATGCACCAGCCAACGAAGACCGCAACGACCCGCCGCGCGGAACTGTCCCCACCGTATGCGACGGCCCCGGACGGGAATCGGATTCCCGGCCGGGGCCGCGTTATGCGCATGCCGCCGGAGCGGCGCCGGATCACTCCTGACCGGCGGGGATCCTGCCGAGCCGGCCCGCCTGGAAGTCCTCGAAGGCCTGGGCGAGTTCGGCGTGGGTGTTCATCACGAACGGGCCGTACTGCATCATCGGCTCGCGGATCGGCAGGCCGCCGAGAAGCACGACCTCGAAGTTGGGGCTGCGCGATTCCTGGGTCTCGTCGGCGGCGATGGTGAGCGAGTCACCGCGTCCGAAGACCACGGCCTGCCCCATCCGGAACGGCCGGTTCTCCGGGCCCGCGGTGCCCCGGCCGGCCAGGCCGTACGCCAGGGCGTTGAAGTCCGCGCGCCAGGGCAGCGTCACCCGGGCGCCGGGGTTCACCGACACGTGCAGCATGGTGATCGGGGTGTGCGTGGCGCCCGGGCCCTGGTGGCCGTCGATGTCGCCCGCGATGATCCGGATGAGGGCGCCGCCGTCCTCGGAGGCCAGCAGCTTGACGTTGCCGCCGCGGATGTCCTGGTACTTCGGCGCGAGCATCTTGTCCTTGGCCGGCAGGTTCACCCACAGCTGCAGACCGTGGAAGAGGCCGCCGCTCATGACCAGCGACTCCGGCGGGGTCTCGATGTGCAGCAGGCCGCTGCCCGCCGTCATCCACTGGGTGTCGCCGTCGCTGATGGTGCCGCCGCCGCCGTGCGAGTCCTGGTGGATGAAGGCGCCGTCCATGATGTAGGTGACGGTCTCGAAGCCGCGGTGCGGGTGCCAGGGCGTGCCCTTGGGCTCGCCCGGCGCGTACTCCACCTCGCCCATCTGGTCCATCATGATGAACGGGTCGAGGTTCTTGTAGTCGATCCCGGCGAAGGCCCGGCGGACCGGGAACCCCTCGCCCTCGAAGCCGCTCGGGGCGGTCGCCACCTGCAGCGCACGACGCGCGTTCGCGCCCGCCGGAGCGGTGACACGCGGCAGGGTCAACGGGTTCTCGACGGTCACTGCGGGCATGGTCCGGATCCTCCTCGGTTAGTTCAACGTTCAACATAGTTGAACCCACAACATCCCGCAAGCATTCCCAGGGTGTTTGTCCGGTTACCGCCCCCGCGGGGCCGCCGCCGGTCGCCGTGCGGGGTGCCCGGCGGGTGTCACGGCTGTCAGCCGTACATCCGGCGCATCGTGAACTCCACCATCTGCTCCACGGCCTTGGCGTCGAACACCATCCGGTGCTCGCCCTCCATGTCCAGCACGAAGCCGTAGCCGGTCGGCAGCAGGTCCAGCACCTCGGCACCGGTGATGACGAAGTACTTGGACTCCTTGCCCGCGTACCGGCGCAGCTGCTTGAGCGAGGAGAACATCGGGATCACCGGCTGCTGCGTGTCGTGCAGCGCCAGGAAGCCCGGGTTGTCACCGCGCGGGCAGTACACCTTGGAGGTGGCGAAGACCGCCTGGAAGTCCTCGGCCGACATCGAGCCGGTCGTGAACGCGCGCACCGCGTCCGCGAGCGACGGCGGCGACGGTTCGGGGTACCCCCCGCCCATCGGCGCACCACCCATGGGCGCCCCGCCCATCGGGGGCGCGGCACCCGCCATCGCGTTCTGGTCGTAGCCGTACACGGGGGCAAGCGTATCGGGCCGCTAGCCCGCTGTGGGCGCCGTGGGCGCCTCGTACAGCTCGAACCAGATCGACTTCCCGTCACCCAGCGGATCCACGCCCCAGGCGTCCGCCAGGCCCTGGACGAGCAGCAGACCGCGCCCGGACGAGGCCGTCTCCCCGGGCGTGCGCAGGTGCGGCATCTCGTCGCAGCGGTCCCGTACGTCCACCCGCAGCCGCCGCCGGCCGCCCGGCATCCCCCGCAGCTGGGCGGACAGGGCCGCGTCCTCGTCCGTGTGCAGCAGCACGTTGGAGGTCAGCTCCGAGACCAGCAGCACGGCCGCGTCGACCTGCTCGGCACACGTCCAGTCGTGCAGGAGCGCGCGGACCTCCTCGCGGGCCGCCGCGACCTCCCGGGGGTCGGTCTGGGAGACGGTGAGCACACTGCGGCGCAGCGGCACCTCGCAGACCGGCGCACCGGCGGTGCGGCGCAGGAGCAGCAGCGCGATGTCGTCCTGGCGGCGGTCGGCGAGCGGGCCGGTCGTGTGGTGGGACGCGGGCCCGTGGACCGCGCCGACCATCGCGTCGGCCAGCGCCTCCAGATCGTCGGCGGGGCCGGACTCCAGCACCGGGCGCAGCCGCTCCCAGCCGCTGTCCAGGTCGTGCCCGCCGGTCTCGATCAGCCCGTCGGTGCAGATCAGCAGGGTCTCGCCGGGCTCCAGGGTGAACCGGGTGGTCGGGTAGTCGGAGTCCGGGGCGATGCCCAGCGGCAGACCGCCGGCCGTCCGGCGCGTCAGCACGGTGCCGTCCCGCAGCCGGACCGCCGGGTCCAGGTGCCCGGCCCGCACCACGTCCAGGGTGCCGTGCACCGGGTCGACCTCCATGTAGACGCACGTCGCGAAGCGGTCGTCCTCGGTGCGCGAGCAGCCGGTCAGCCCGGCCAGGAAACGCGAGGTGCGCGACACCACCGCGTCGGGGCCGTGCCCCTCCGCCGCGTACGCCCGCAGGGCGATCCGCAGCTGGCCCATCAGCCCGGCCGCCCGGACGTCGTGGCCCTGCACGTCGCCGATGACCAGGGCGGTGCGCCCGGAGGGCAGGTCGATAACGTCGTACCAGTCGCCGCCGACCTGCAGTCCGCCGCCGGTGGGCACATAGCGCGTGGTCACGGTCATGCCGTCGATGTGCGGGCGGCGCGTGGGCAGCATCGTGTGCCGCAGGCCGTCGGAGAGCTCGCGCTCCGACTCGTGCACCTGCGCCCGCGACAGCGCCTGGGCGAGCATCCGCGCGACGGTGGTCAGCACCGAGCGCTCGTCGGGGGTGAAGGCGACGGGCTCGCGGAAGGCCGCCATCCACGCGCCGATCGACCGCCCGGCGACGACCAGCGGCAGATAGGCCCAGGAACGCCGGCCGAAACCCCGCACCAGCGGCCAGGTCGCCGGGAAGTCCTCCTCGTACGCCTCGGGGCTCGGCAGGTAGACCGCCTGGCCGGTGCGGGCGGCCACCGCCGCCGGGTAGTCGGTGGTCAGCGGCATCTCCACGAAGGGCGTCTCGGTGCCGGGCTGCTGCCCGTGGTGCCCGATGACCGACAGATGGTCGCCCCGTACGCAGAAGACCGCCAGGCCGTCCGGCGAGAAGCCGGGCATCGACAGGTGGGCGGCGACCCGCAGCACCTCCTGCGTGCTGTCGGCCTCGGCCAGCGCGCGGCCCGCGTCCAGGAGGAAGGCCTCGCGGGCCCGCCGCCGGTCGGCGGGCGCCCGCACCGCGGTGCTCACTCCGCCCGGGGGCGCGCCGGGGACCGCGGGCACCTCGTGCAGGGTCCCGACCATCTCGGCCGGCTCACCGCCGCCGGTGCGCGTGCCGCGGGTCCGCATCGCGACCGTGCGCACGACGCTCCCGTCCGGGCCGACCACCCGCAGCAGGGACTCGGACGGCGTGCCCTCGGCCGTCGCCAGGGCCACCGCCGCCGACATGTCCACGTAGTCGCAGGCGTCGTAGCAGGCGCGGACCGTCCCCGAGCGCACCTTCTGCGGCCGGGGTGCCAGCCCGATCAGTCCCGCGACGACCGCGTCGAGCTCGACCAGATCGGTGGCGCGGTCCCAGCGCCATACGCCGATGCCGAGCGCGGACAGCACGTCCTCGATGCACATAGGCAGCATTGTCATATTTTAAGTTTGTTCGCACCCTTGATACGAATGGGGTGGCGGGTGCACGGGCCCGTAGACTGGGGGCGCCTCATCCCCGCACTCAGACGACTTGGACGAACGATGCATCGGTACCGGTCCCACACCTGCGGTGAGCTGCGAGCCACCGACGTAGACGCGGAAGTGCGCCTCAGCGGATGGCTGCACAATCGCCGGGATCTGGGCGGCATCCTCTTCGTCGATCTCCGTGACCACTACGGCGTGGTCCAGCTCGTCGCCCGACCGGGCTCGCCCGCGTACGAGGCCCTGAGCCACCAGTCGAAGGAGTCCGTGCTCCGCGTCGACGGCCGCGTGCTCGCCCGTACCGCGGAGAACGTCAACCCCGACCTGCCCACCGGCGAGGTCGAGGTCGAGGTCACCGAGCTGGAGGTGCTCGGCGCCGCCGACCAGCTGCCGTTCCCGGTCTTCCCCGAGGACAACGCCAACGAGGAGATGCGGCTCACCAACCGCTTCCTCGACCTGCGCCGCGCCCGCATGCACCGCAACATCATGCTGCGCACCCAGGTCATCAGCTTCCTGCGCCGCGAGATGACCGCGCTCGGCTTCAACGAGCTGGCCACCCCGATCCTGTCGGCGACCTCCCCCGAGGGCGCGCGCGACTTCCTGGTGCCCTCCCGCGTGCACGCCGGCAAGTTCTACGCGCTCCCGCAGGCCCCGCAGCAGTTCAAGCAGCTGCTGATGATCGCGGGCTTCGACCGCTACTTCCAGATCGCGCCCTGCTTCCGCGACGAGGACAGCCGCGCCGACCGCTCGCCCGGCGAGTTCTACCAGCTCGACGTCGAGATGAGCTTCGTCGAGCAGGAGGACGTCTTCGGCGTCATCGAGAAGGTCATGACCGACCTCTTCGAGGAGTTCGGCGGCGGCCGCCACGTCACCTCGCCGTTCCCGCGGATCCCGTTCCGCGAGTCGATGGTGAAGTACGGCAACGACAAGCCCGACCTGCGCGCCAAGCTCGAACTGGTCGACGTCTCCGACCTGTTCGCCGACTCCGGCTTCAAGGCCTTCGCCGGCAAGCACGTCCGCGCCCTCCCGGTGCCGGACACCGCCGACCAGCCGCGCAAGTTCTTCGACGGCCTCGGCGACTACGCCGTCGAGCAGGGCGCCAAGGGCTTGGCCTGGGTGCGGGTCGGCGACGACCTCTCCCTCACCGGCCCGATCGCCAAGTTCCTCACCGAGGACGACGTCAAGGCACTGCTCGCCGCCGTCGACGCCAAGCCGGGCCACGCGGTCTTCTTCGGCGCCGGCGAGTTCGACGAGGTCTCCAAGATCATGAGCGCGGTCCGCGTCGAGGCCGCCAAGCGGGCCGGGCAGTTCGAGGAGGACGTGTTCCGCTTCTGCTGGATCGTCGACTTCCCGATGTTCGAGAAGAACGAGGACACCGGCCAGGTCGAGTTCTCCCACAACCCGTTCTCCATGCCGCAGGGCGGCCTGGAGGCGCTGCAGACCAAGGACCCGCTGGACATCCTCGCGTGGCAGTACGACATCGTCTGCAACGGTGTCGAGCTCTCCTCCGGCGCCATCCGTAACCACGAACCGGACGTCATGTACAAGGCGTTCGAGATCGCCGGCTACACCCGTGAAACCGTCGAGCACGAGTTCGGCGGCATGCTCCGCGCTTTCCACTTCGGCGCCCCGCCGCACGGCGGCATCGCCCCGGGCGTCGACCGCATGGTCATGCTGCTCGCGGACGAGCCCAACATCCGCGAGACCATCGCCTTCCCGCTCAACCAGAACGCCCAGGACCTGCTCATGGGCGCCCCGAGCGAGGTCGACGAGGCGCGGCTGCGCGAGCTGCATCTCGCGCTGCGGCTACCCCCCGTGAAGCCCGAGAAGAAGGCCTGACGGCCGGCGGACCGGACACGCGGAGGGGCCCGGAACCTGTTGGTTCCGGGCCCCTCCGCGTTCCGGGCGTCCGACGGCACGCACCACACCGTCAGCCCACGACCTCGACCGCGCAGCGGATCCCGGCGGCCCGGGCCATCCGTCCGTCGGTGGTGAGGAGCGGGCAGCCGTACAGCTCCGCGGCGGCCACGTACGCCGCGTCGTACGCGGTGAGGTGGGACCGGAGTTCCCAGACACGGGGCAGCAGAACCCGGGTCAACGGGACCACGGGGTCGAGCTCGCGGAGTGCTTCCACCGCGTCCGCGGCGTGGTCGGCCGTGATCTTGCCGCCGAGCAGATTGCCGCGGATCACGGACATGACCTCGATCGTCCAGTGCTGCGGCACGATCCAGCGGTCGTCCGCCACCAGGGCGCCCCGGCAACGCCCACCGGTCGCACCGTCGTCGAGGAGGGAGAAGGCGAAGACGGACGCATCGACGACGATCACTCGTCGCCGCCCGGCACGCCGAGCACCGCGTCCCGTTCCGCCCGCGCCGTACGCAACGCGTCCGTGACGTCGCTTCCGGAAAGCCGCGCGCCGTACGTGGACCTCGAGAACCGCTCGAGGACGGCCAGGTTGTCCCTGCGCCGCACCTCGTCCCGGACGAGGTCGAGCAGGTATGCCTGAAGCGACTGCCCGCGTTCCTCCGCTATGGCCGCAAGTCGGTCACGCAGGTCCTCGGGCACATCACGGATCTGGAGAGCAACCATGGGGACAATGTCGCACGGGTGCATGCATGTGTGCATGCACGGCCACATGAGACGACGGCCCCAAGCGGTCAGGTGTCCATGGCGATGAGGGCGACGACCGGGCGGGCGCGGTCGGAGTCGTCGACGGCGACGCCGCGCACGTAGGCACCGTGGGCCGCGTCGCCCGCGACCTGGTCGCCGGCGTAGCGGGCGTGCGGCAGGCCCTCGGAGTCCTGGCGGCAGGGGTCGGCCTCGGGCTGTCCGGTGCGCAGGATGTCCACGTTGCCGCCGAGCCCGGGGAGGCCGGAGCCGGTCAGGAAGTGCTGGAGGCCTGCCGCGGAGGTGCGGAAGCGCATCTCCAGGTCGTACTCACCGGACAGGCCGCCGGAGTGCGCCAGGTAGTGCACGTCCTTCGCGTCGCCGGGGAGCTTCAGCCCGAAGCGCCGGGCGGCCGTGTCGAGGGCGACGTTGCTGCCGCGGCAGGCGCCGCCCGCGTCCGGGGCGGCGCCGGTGCGGGCGTCGTGCCCGCCGGTCAGCGAGACGCCGACGATGACGGCCGCGACCACCAGCGCCAGTGTCAGGCCGACGGACAGCAGCAGCAGGAACGGGGACTTGGGGGCCTTCGCCGGGGCGGGCGCCTGCGCACTCATCAGGCGGCTTCCGGCTGGCCGCCGAAGCGCTCGCGGTACGCGTCGAGGTCCTCGTCGGTGATCTTGGCGAAGAGCACCGGCGGGACGGTGAAGGCGGTGCCCGCCGGGACCGCGGACAGTGCACGGGCCTCGTCGGCGGTGACCCAGACCGCGGTGTCGTCCGCCAGCGCGAACGCGCCGCGCATCGCGGCGGCGGAGGCCGGGATGAAGGGCTCGGAGACCACCGCGTACAGGTGGATCAGGTTCATCGCGGTGCGCAGGGTGAGTGCGGCGCCGTCCGGATCGGTCTTGATCTCCAGCCAGGGCGCCTTCTCCTCCAGGTAGGAGTTGCCGGCGCTCCACAGGGCGCGCAGCGCCTGCGCGGCCTTGCGGAACTGCAGGTCCTCCATGTGGCGCTCGTACTCGGCGAGGAGTTCGGCGATCTGCGCGCCGAGCCGCTGCTCGGCCTCGCCCGCCGCGGAGCCCGCGGGCACCTCGTCGCCGAAGCGCTTGCGCGAGAAGGACAGCACGCGGTTGACGAAGTTGCCGAGGGTGTCGGCGAGGTCCTTGTTGACGGAGGCCGCGAAGTGCTCCCAGGTGAAGGAGGTGTCGTCGGACTCCGGCGCGTTGGCGATGAGGAAGTACCGCCAGTAGTCGGCGGGCAGGATCTCCAGGGCGGCGTCGGTGAAGATGCCGCGACGCTGCGAGGTGGAGAACTTGCCGCCGTAGTAGGTCAGCCAGTTGAAGGCCTTGACGTAGTCGACCTTCTTCCACTTGTCGCGGGTGCCCAGCAGCGTCGCCGGGAACATCACGGTGTGGAAGGGGACGTTGTCCTTGGCCATGAACTCGGTGTAGCGGACGTCGGTGTCGACGTCGTACCACCAGGAGCGCCAGTCGCGATTCTCGCCCTCGCCCGCGGCGTCCGACCACTCCTTGGTGGCGCCGATGTACTCGATCGGCGCGTCGAACCAGACGTAGAAGACCTTGCCCTCGGCCGCCAGGTCCGGCCAGGTGTCGGCCGGGACCGGCACGCCCCAGTCCAGGTCGCGGGTGATCGCGCGGTCCTGGAGGCCCTCGGTCAGCCACTTGCGGGCGATGGAGGAGGCGAGCGTCGGCCAGTCCTTGCCGTGCTCGTCGACCCAGGCCTCGACCTCGTGGGAGAGCGTGGACTGGAGCAGGAACAGGTGCTTGGTCTCGCGGACCTCCAGCCGGCTGCTGCCGCTGATCGCGGAGCGCGGCTCGATGAGGTCGGTCGGGTCCAGGACGCGGGTGCAGTTCTCGCACTGGTCGCCGCGCGCCTTGTCGTAGCCGCAGTGCGGGCAGGTGCCGACGATGTAGCGGTCGGGCAGGAAGCGCTCGTCGTCCAGGGAGTAGACCTGGCGGATGGCGCGCTCCTCGATGAAGCCGTTCTCCTTGAGCTCCCGGGCGATGGCCTGGGTGATCTCCCGGTTCTGCTGCGAGGAACTGCGGCCGAAGTAGTCGAAGGAGAGCGCGAAGCCGTCGTAGACCGCCTTCTGCGCGTCGTGCTGCTGGGCGCAGAACTCGGCGACCGGCAGGCCGGCCTCCTGCGCGGCGAGCTCGGCCGGCGTGCCGTGCTCGTCGGTGGCGCAGATGTAGAGGACCTCGTGGCCGCGCTGGCGCAGATAACGGGAGTAGACATCGGCCGGGAGCATGGACCCCACCATGTTGCCCAGGTGCTTGATCCCGTTGATGTACGGAAGGGCGCTGGTGATGAGGTGTCGAGCCATTGCCGGCTGCTCCCAAGTCGCTACTGTGGGTGAGGATTTCCTCTACGGACCGTCAATAGCGTATCCGACCGCGTGGTGCCACCCGTTCGCCGTGCCCGGCATGCGGACATCGCGGGGCCGTGATCCGGTGGGCGGGTGGACGCGCCCCTCCTGCCGGCCGCCGCGCGACGGACGGGCGCGTGGTGCGCCGTCGTGCTGCTGCTCGCCGGTGTGGGCGCCCTGGTGGTCTGGCTCGTCGTCACCTTCGCGGCGGTCGTGACGCCCGTCCTGCTGGCCCTGCTGGGCAGCGCCCTGCTGGGTCCGCTGTACCGGTGGCTGCGGGCGGCGCGGGTGCAGCGGTCGCTGGCCGCGGCGCTGACGTGCGCGGCCCTGCTGGTGTTCGGCGCGGGCGCGGCGTTCATCGTGGTGCAGAGCCTCATGCACTCCGGCGACCAGATCGTGGCCGCGCTGAAGGACGTCGCGCACAAGGTGATGCCGGAGCTGGGCCTGTCGGGGCCCACCCTGGACGACACCGTCGACAGCCTGAAGTCCTTCGTCACCAAGTACGGCGCCCGGGCCGCCTCCGGGGTCGTGTCGGGCATCAGCATCGTGGGCCAGATCATCGCGACCGCGGTGCTGGCGCTGCTGCTGACCTTCTTCTTCCTGCGCGACGGCGGCCGCTTCCCGGTCCTGCTGCGCGAGCTGGCCCCGCACGGCGTCGGCCCGCTGCTGGAGCGGATCGCGCACCGCGCGTTCGCCGCGGTGCAGGGCTTCATGCGGGGGACGACGCTGATCGCGCTGATCGACGCCGTGTGCATCACCGTCGGGCTGCTGATCCTGCGGGTTCCCGGGGCGGTGGGACTGGGCGCGCTCGTCTTCGTCGGGGCGTACATTCCCTACTTGGGCGCGTTCATCTCCGGCGCGGTGGCGGTCCTGGTGGCACTGGCGGACCGGGGGTGGCTGGTGGCGCTGTGGGCGCTGGGCGTCGTACTCGCCGTGCAGGTGCTGGAGGGGCACGTACTCCAGCCGACGATCCAGAGCCGCACCGTCCACATGCACCCGGCGGTGGTACTGCTCGCGATCACCGCGGGGGCGAGCCTGGCCGGCATCCTCGGGATGCTGCTGGCGGTGCCGATCGCGGCCGCGGCCTTCGGGGCCGTGGACGAACTGAGGCGCCGCGGCGGGGGTGTTCCTCCAGAAGTCGAAGGGCCCGCGTCAC
The DNA here is from genome assembly GCF_040644455.1 of Streptomyces sp. NPDC046977. NCBI lineage: Bacteria > Bacillati > Actinomycetota > Actinomycetes > Kitasatosporales > Streptomycetaceae > Streptomyces > Streptomyces sp. NPDC046977. Next base: position 278,821 of record NZ_JBEYWO010000005.1, on the reverse strand, counting down.
ATCCGGCCGGATAGGGGTTGTTTTTATTACCGACGGGTAGCATCATTACCGACTGGTAAGTGATAAAGCTGCGAGGACTGCGAGCACCCCGCCGTCCGACCGATCCCCGACGGAGCCGTCGCCATGGGCCACTACAAGTCAAACCTTCGCGACATCGAGTTCAACCTCTTCGAGGTCCTCGGGCGCGACACGATCTACGGCACCGGCCCGTTCGCCGAGATGGACGTCGAGACCGCCAGGGACATCCTCGGTGAGATCACGCGCCTCGCGGAGAACGAGCTCGCCGACTCCTTCGCCGACGCCGACCGCACCCCGCCGGTCTTCGACCCCAAGACCAACACGGCGCCGGTCCCGGACACCTTCAAGAAGAGCTACAAGGCCTTCATGGCCGCCGAGTACTGGCGCCTGGGCCTGCCCGAGGAGATCGGCGGCACCACCGCCCCGCCGTCCCTGATCTGGTCGTACGCGGAGCTGGTCCTCGGCGCGAACCCGGCCCTGTGGATGTACTCCTCCGGCCCCGCCTTCGCCCGCATCCTCTTCGAGGAGGGCAACGAGGTCCAGAAGAAGATCGCCGCGATCGCCGTCGAGAAGACCTGGGGCTCCACCATGGTCCTCACCGAGCCGGACGCCGGCTCGGACGTCGGCGCCGGCCGCGCCAAGGCCGTCCCCCAGGAGGACGGCACCTGGCACATCGAGGGCGTCAAGCGCTTCATCACTTCCGGTGAGCACGACATGGAGGAGAACATCCTCCACTACGTCCTCGCCCGCCCCGAGGGCGCCGGCGCCGGCACCAAGGGCCTGTCCCTCTTCCTCGTCCCGAAGTACCTCTTCGACTTCGAGACCGGCGAACTGGGCGAGCGCAACGGCGTCTACGCCACCAACGTCGAGCACAAGATGGGCCTCAAGGCGTCCAACACCTGCGAGATGACCTTCGGCGACAAGCACCCCGCCAAGGGCTGGCTGATCGGCGACAAGCACGACGGCATCCGCCAGATGTTCCGCATCATCGAGTTCGCCCGCATGATGGTCGGCACGAAGGCGATCTCCACGCTCTCCACCGGCTACCTGAACGCGCTGGAGTACGCCAAGGAGCGCGTGCAGGGCCCCGACCTGGCGCAGTTCATGGACAAGGCCGCCCCCAAGGTCACCATCACCCACCACCCCGACGTGCGCCGCTCCCTGCTGACGCAGAAGGCCTACGCCGAGGGCATGCGCGCCCTGGTGCTGTTCACCGCCTCCATCCAGGACGCGATCGCCGCGGCCGAGGTCACCGGCGAGGACACCGCGGAGCTGGAGGCGTTCAACGACCTGCTGCTGCCCATCGTCAAGGGCTACGGCTCCGAGAAGGGCTACGAGCAGCTGGCGCAGTCCCTGCAGATCTTCGGCGGCTCCGGCTTCCTGCAGGAGTACCCGATCGAGCAGTACATCCGCGACGCCAAGATCGACACCCTCTACGAGGGCACCACCGCGATCCAGGGCCAGGACTACTTCTTCCGGAAGATCGTCCGCAACCAGGGCGCGGCCCTGACCACACTCTCCGAGGAGATCAAGAAGTTCCTCGCCGAGGGCACCGGCGGCCAGGAACTGGCGGCCGCCCGCGAGCACCTCGCCAAGGCCGCCGTGGACCTGGAGGCGATCGTCGGCCAGATGCTGACCGACCTCGCCGCCACCGAGAAGGACGTCAAGTCCATCTACAAGGTCGGCCTCAACACCACCCGCCTGCTGCTCGCCTCGGGCGACGTCGTCGTCGGCTACCTGCTGCTCAAGGGCGCCGCCGTGGCGGCCGGAAAGCTCGCCGCCGGCGCCTCCGCCAAGGACGTCCCCTTCTACACCGGCAAGATCGCCGCGGCCCGGCACTTCGCCGCCGAGGTCCTGCCGCAGGTCTCCGTGGCGCGCTCCGCCGCCGAGAGCGTCACCCTCGATGTGATGGACCTGCCCGAAGAGGCCTTCTGATCACGGTTTGACCGGTTCCGGCCGGGACCGACAGCGGCTACGGCGGCCCGCTCCTGCGACGAGGAGCGGGCCGCCCTGCGTCCCTATCCTTGAACCATGAACCCTCAGCCCCACTTCGACCGCAGCCACACCGATGACCTCGCCGCCTTCATCGCGGCCAGCCCGTCGCCGTACCACGCGGTCGCCAGTGCCGCCGAGCGCCTGGAGAAGGCGGGCTTCCGCCAGGTCTCCGAGACCGAGGCCTGGAACGCCGAAGCGGGCGGCCGGTACGTGCTGAGGGGCGGGGCCATCGTCGCCTGGTACGTGCCCGAGGGCGCCGACCCCGCGACCCCCTTCCGGATCGTCGGGGCGCACACCGACTCCACCAACCTGCGCGTCAAGCCCCGGCCCGACTCCGGCGCCCTGGGCTGGCGCCAGATCGCCGTGGAGATCTACGGCGGCGCGCTGCTCAACACCTGGCTCGACCGCGACCTCGGGCTGTCCGGCCGCCTGGTGCTCCGCGACGGCAGCACGCCCCTGGTCCACATCGACCGGGCACTGCTGAGGGTGCCGCAGCTCGCCGTCCACCTGGACCGCGGCGTCAACGAGAACGGGCTCAAGCTCGACAAGCAGCGGCACATGCAGCCGGTCTGGGGCCTCGGCGAGCCCGACGAGGGCGCGCTGATGGCCTTCCTCGCGGAGGAGACCGGCGTCGCCGCCGCCGACATCGTCGGCTGGGACCTGATGACCCACGACGTCCAACCGCCCGCCTACCTCGGCCGCGACCGCGAGTTCCTGGCCGCCGGCCGGCTGGACAACCTGCTCTCCGTGCACGCCGGCACCGCCGCCCTGGCCGCGGCCGCCGGGCCCGGCCTGCCGTACATCCCGGTGCTGGCCGCCTTCGACCACGAGGAGACCGGCAGCGAGTCCGACACCGGCGCCGGCGGACCGCTGCTCGGCACCGTCCTGGAACGGTCCGTCTTCACCCGCGGCGGCGGCTACGAGGACCGGGCGCGCGCCTTCGCCGGCACCGTGTGCGTCTCCGCCGACACCGGCCACGCCGTCCACCCCAACTACACCGAGAAGCACGACCCGACGCACCGGCCGATGCCCAACGGCGGCCCCATCCTCAAGGTCAACGTCAACCAGCGCTACGCCACCGACGGCACCGGCCGCGGCGTCTTCGCCGCCGCCTGCGACCGCGCGGGCGTGCCCTGGCAGTTCTTCGTGTCCAACAACGCCCTGCCCTGCGGCACCACCATCGGCCCCATCACCGCGGCCCGGCACGGCATCGCGACCGTGGACATCGGCGTGCCGATCCTGTCGATGCACTCCGCGCGCGAACTCTGCGGCGCCGACGACCCGTTCCTGCTCGCGAGCGCGCTCAAGTCCTTCCTCGGGGACTGACCGCCCGCCGCGGTCATGAGATGTCCGCCCCCGGGTAGGCGAAGCTCTACAGCCCCTAGGGCCAGACCAGTTCGGAGGCGGACATCATGGGCATCGGCGGTTGCATCGGCCTGATCGCGGTGGGGGCCATCCTCACCTTCGCGACCGACTGGCACATGGCCGGGGTCAACCTGGACCTGGTCGGCCTCATCATGATGGCGGTCGGCATCATCGGCGTCGCCGCGTACGTCAGCATCTTCAGGCGGCGCCGGGTCGTCGAGCCGATGCCGGTCATCGAGGAGCGGGACCGCCACTACCCGCACATCTGACCGGCATGACGGCGCCTCAGGCGTCCATGCCCGCCAGCACCAGGGCCAGACGGGTGTCCCCGTCGCCGCTCAGCCGCACGGGGACACCCCAGTCCTGCTGGTGCACATGGCAGGCCGGGAACTCGTTGTCCGGGTCGTCGTCGCACGAGGCGGCCATCGCCGACACGTGCAACACCCCCTCCGGCACCTCCGCGTTGAGCACGAGATCCCGGAACAGGTCCGTTCCCTTCCCCTCGCCCTCCAGCAGCAGCCCGGGCGGCGTCGAGCTCACCAGCAGCCGGGTCGACGGCCCGTAGCGCTCGTCCAGCTTCTGGCCGGCCGGCGCGGAGAACACCACGTCCAGCCGCAGCGCCCCCGGCGCCACCTCCGTGGCGGGACGCTGCGTGCGGTGCGCCGCGGCCTCCACGCGCACGGCCTCCTCCGGCAGCCGCAGCCGCGTCAGGCGGTGCCGCGCCGACTCCACGACCACCACCTCGTCGCCGTCCAGCACCGCCCCGGAGGGCTCGCGCAGATCGGTCGCGAGCGTGGTCACCTCGCCCGAGGCCGGGTCGAACCGGCGCAGGGCGTGGTTGTACGTGTCGCTGACCGCGACCGAGCCGTCCGGCAGCGCCGTCACGCCCAGCGGGTGCTGGAGCAGCGCCTGCTCCGCGGGGCCGTCGCGGTGGCCGAAGTCGAACAGTCCCGTGCCGACGGCCGTGCGCACCACGTAGCCGGCGCCGGCGCCGTCGATGCTCTCCGCCCGCTCCACCCAGCGCAGCGCGCTGGTCTCGGAGTCGGCGACCCACAGCCGGTCCCCGGCCGCCGCCAATCCGGACGGCTGCGCGAACCACGCCTCGTCCGCCGCGCCGTCCACCAGTCCCTCATTGGTCGTACCGGCCGCGACCCGCACCGTGCCGTCCTGCGGGTCGTACGTCCACAGCTGGTGGACGCCGGCCATCGCGATCCACACCTTGCCGTCCCACCAGGCCACGTCCCACGGCGAGGACAGGTCGACCTCCAGCGCCGCGCCCGACGTCGCCGAGCCCTGCCACCACTGCCTGCCCGTCCCGGCCACCGTCTCCAGGGCGCCACTGGCCGGGTCGAACGTGCGCAGCCGGTGGTTCACGGTGTCCGCGACGACCACCCTGCCGTCCGGCAGCAGCGCCAGGCCCTGCGGCTCGTTGAAGTCGCCCGGCTCCCCGATCCGCCGCACCACGGTCTCGGTGTCCGGCGCGAGCTCCACCAGCTGGTGCCGCGTGGTGTCCGACACCAGCAGATTCCCCGACGGCAGCCGCAGCGCCTTCCCAGGGAACCGCAGATGCGTCGCCACGGGCTCCGGCGGCACGTACGGCCCGTCCCCGCGCCGCAGCGTGCCCTTCGCCGCGTGCTCCTCCTCCAGCTCCGTGACCAGCGCCTCCAGCGCGTGCGCGTGGCCCTCCCCGGAGTGCTGGGCGACGATGTAGCCCTCGGGGTCGATCACGGTGAGCGTGGGCCAGGCCCGCACGGCGTACTGCTTCCACGTCGCCAGCTCTGGGTCGTCCAGCACGGGGTGGTGCACCCCGTAGCGCTCCACGGCGTCCACGACCGCCTGGTGCTCCGCCTCGTGCACGAACTTCGGCGAGTGCACGCCGACGATCACCACGGTGTCGCGGTGCTTCTCCTCCAGCTCGCGCAGCTCGTCCAGGACGTGCAGGCAGTTAATGCAGCAGAACGTCCAAAAATCGAGAAGAACAATGGATCCGCGCAGGTCGGAGAGGTTCAGCTGCTTCCCGCCGGTGTTCAGCCAGCCGCCCTTGCCGATCAGCTCGGGGGCACGGACACGGGCACGGCGGGGGGCGGGAGCGGCATCGTTCATGCTGCAAGGATGCCACCCGCGCGAGGTGCTCAGAGCGCGGCCAGGGCGGGCAGGTGGCGGGCCACCCGGGCCGTGTCGCCGAAGTCGAAGCGCCAGGCGGGGTCGAGATCCGGGTAGCGGATGGTGAACGTGTCGCCTCGGAGGTCCTCACCGGTCGCCGCACGGTACGCGTCCCAGGCGATGCCGAGGGTCGCCTCGCCCTCGAGGTCCGGGCCGGTGGCGGCACACGCGGCGCGGACGGCGGGGAGGCCGGCGAGGGAATCGGGGTCGGCGACGGCACGGTCGAAGACCTCGCGGCCCTGGGTGATCAGCCAGCCTCGGAAGTAGTCGAAGCCGTCGTCGGAGCAGCCGCCGTTGATCAGGTAGGCGGCAGCCCACAGGGGCGCCCGGTAGGAGGCCGCCATGAGGTCCCACAGGACCTGCTGGGCGGCGGCGATGCGCTCCGGGGGCTGCTCCGCGAGCAGGCCGGAAGCGCGGGCGGCGACCGCCTCGGGGTCCGCGGGGTCGGGGACTTGGGCGCGGGCGTCGTCGATGAGCCGCCAGAACTGTCGGGTGTCCACACCGGCGCAGTGTGCCGGAGAGGTCGGACAGCGCGGCGGCTCAGGGGCGTAGGTCGCCCACGACGTCGGTGGTGGCGATGAGGCCGGAGTGGATGGTGGGGGCCAGGCTGGAGCTCGCGAGGCAGAAGCCGAGGAGCATGCAGAGCAGGGCGTGGGAGATCTTCAGCGACTTGGCGCGCAGGAGCACCAGCGTGAGGACTGCCAGCAGCAGGATCATCGAGATGGATACCGCCATGGCCGTATGACGTCACAGATACGGCCCGCGTGGGGGGCGACACGCGGAAGAAGGGCCCGGACGCACACACGTCCGGGCCCTTCTCGATGGTGTGACGGGGGTGATCAGGCCCAGGTCATCAGGCGCTTGGGGTACTCCAGGACCGCCGCGACGTCGGCGAGGACCTTGGAGCCGAGCTCGCCGTCGACCAGGCGGTGGTCGAAGGAGAGCGCGAGCGTGGTGACTTGGCGGGGCTTGACCTTGCCCTTGTGGACCCAGGGCATGTCCTTGACCGCGCCGAAGGCGAGGATCGCGGACTCCCCGGGGTTCAGGATGGGCGTACCGGTGTCGATGCCGAAGACACCGACGTTGGTGATGGTGACCGTGCCGCCCTGCATGTCGGCCGGCGAGGTCTTGCCCTCGCGCGCCGTGGCGACCAGGTCGCCGAGGGAGGCGGCCAGTTCGGGCAGCGTCTTGGCCTGGGCGTCCTTGATGTTGGGGACGATCAGGCCGCGCGGGGTGGCCGCGGCGATGCCGAGGTTGACGTATCCCTTGTGGACGATCTCCTGGTTCGCCTCGTCCCAGGCGGCGTTGATCTCCGGGTTGCGCCGGATCGCCACGAGCAGGGCCTTGGCGACGAGCAGGAGCGGGCCGACCTTGAGGCCGGTGAAGGCCGGGTCGGTCTTGAGCTCCTGCACCAGCCGCATGGTGCGGGTGATGTCGAAGGTGACGAACTCCGTCACGTGCGGCGCGGTGAAGGCGCTGGCCACCATCGCGGCGGCCGTGGCCTTGCGGACGCCCTTGATCGGGACGCGGGTCTCCAGCGGCGCCGTCGACGTCGCTGCCGCCGCGGGAGCGGTCCGGACGGCCGCCGGGGCGACCGGGGCCGCCGGTACCGCGGGAGCGGCCGGTGCGGCCGGTGCGACCGCGTTCTGGACGTCCTCGCGGGTGATGGTGCCCTGGGGACCGGTCGGCGTGATCCCCGCGAGGTCCACCCCGAGGTTCTTGGCGAGCTTGCGCACCGGCGGCTTGGCCAGCGGACGCGCCTCGGTCGGCGCGAACCCCGCGGCAGAGGCGGTGAGCGCCGCCGGAGCCACGGGCTCGGCCGGGACGGCGGCCGGGACGGCGGCCGGGGCGTGCCCGTTGAGCTCGGCCTGGATCGCGCCGGCGGCACCCTGCGCCGGTACGGCGGCCTGCTTGCGCGGACGGCGCTTGGTCGAGGAGACGGCCACGCCGTAACCGACCAGCACGGGCTGGCGCTTCTGCTCGGGCTCGGCGGCGACGTCCTGAACAGGGGCGTCGGCGGCCTGCGCGGGGGCGGCGGCGGCGGCCGGGGCCTCCTCCGCCTCGCCCTGGCCGGTGTCCACGGAGATGATCACCGTGCCGACGTCGACCGTCTCGCCCTCGGGGAAGCGCAGTTCGTGCACGATCCCGTCGAAGGGGATCGGAAGTTCGACGGCGGCCTTGGCGGTCTCGACCTCGCAGACCACCTGGCCGTCGGTGACGGTGTCACCGGGCTTGACGTACCACTTGAGGATCTCCGCCTCCGTGAGTCCCTCGCCGACGTCCGGCATCTTGAACTCGCGGAAGCGCTGCGGTGCTGCCACTGTCGTCACAACCCTCTCCTCAGTACGCCAGTGCGCGGTCGACCGCGTCGAGTACACGGTCCAGGCCCGGCAGGTACTCCTCCTCGACCCGGGCCGGCGGGTACGGCGCGTGGAAGCCGCCGACCCGCAGCACGGGTGCCTCGAGGTGGTAGAAGCACCGCTCGGTGATCCTGGCCGCGATCTCCGCGCCGGTGCCCAGCTGGACGGGGGCCTCGTGCACGACGACCAGGCGGCGGGTCTTCTCGACCGAGGCCTGGATCGCGTCGAAGTCCATCGGCGACAGGGACCGCAGGTCCACCACCTCCAGGCTACGGCCCTCCTCGGCGGCCGCGGCGGCGGCCTCCAGGCAGACCTTCACCATGGGGCCGTAGGCGACCAGCGTGAGGTCGGTGCCCTCCAGGACGGTACGGGCCTTGTGCAGCGGCGCGGGGATGGACTCGGTGTCGACCTCGCCCTTGTCCCAGTAGCGGCGCTTGGGCTCCTGGAAGATCACCGGGTCGTCGGACTCGATCGCCTGCTGGAGCATCCAGTAGGCGTCCTGCGGGGTCGAGGGGGTGACGACCTTGAGTCCGGCGGTGTGCGCGAAGTACGCCTCGGGCGACTCGCTGTGGTGCTCCACGGCGCCGATGCCGCCGCCGAAGGGGATGCGGACGACGACCGGCAGCTTGATCTTGCCCAGGGCGCGCGCGTGCATCTTGGCGAGCTGGGTGACGATCTGGTCGTACGCGGGGTACACGAAACCGTCGAACTGGATCTCCACGACCGGGCGGTAGCCGCGCAGGGCCAGGCCGATCGCGGTGCCGACGATGCCGGACTCGGCGAGCGGGGTGTCGATGACCCGCTCCTCGCCGAAGTCCTTCTGCAGGCCGTCGGTGATCCGGAAGACACCGCCGAGCTTGCCGATGTCCTCGCCCATGAGGACAACCTTGGGGTCGGTGTCCAGGGCCTTGCGCAGCGCCTCGTTGAGGGCCTTGGCGATGGTCATCGTTGCCATGTCAGTGGCCCTCCTCGAAGGCGGCGAGGTACCCGGCGAACTGGGCGCGCTCCTCGTCGACCAGCGCGTGTCCGTCGGCGTAGACGTTCTCGAAGATCGACATCGGGTCGGGGTCGGGCATGGCGCGCACGGCCTCGCGGACCCGCTTGCCCAGCGCCAGGCTCTCCTCCTCGATCGCGGCGAGGAAGGCCTCGTCGGCGATGCCCTGCTTCTCCAGGTAGGCCCGCAGCCGCAGGATCGGGTCCTTGCTCTCCCACTGCTCGCGCTCCTCGTCGAGGCGGTAGCGGGTGGGGTCGTCGGAGGTGGTGTGGGCGCCCATGCGGTACGTGAAGGCCTCGACCAGCATCGGGCCCTGGCCGGAGCGGGCGTGCTCGAGGGCGGCGCGGGTGACCGCGAGCACCGCGAGGACGTCGTTGCCGTCGACCCGCACGCCGGGGAAGCCGTAGCCGGCGGCGCGCTGGTAGATCGGCACGCGGCTCTGCTTCTCGGTGGGCTCGGAGATCGCCCACTGGTTGTTCTGGCAGAAGAACACCACGGGGGCGTTGTAGACGGCGGCGAAGGTGAAGGCCTCCGCGACGTCGCCCTGGCTGGAGGCACCGTCGCCGAAGTAGGCGATGACGGCGGAGTCGGCGCCGTCCTTGGCGACGCCCATCGCGTAGCCGGTGGCGTGCAGCGTCTGGGAGCCGATGACGATCGTGTACAGGTGGAAGTTGTTCTCGTTGGGGTCCCAACCGCCGTGGTTGACCCCGCGGAACATGCCCAGCAGATTGACCGGGTCCACCCCGCGGCACCAGGCGACGCCGTGCTCGCGGTAGGTGGGGAAGACGTAGTCGTCCTGCCGGGTCGCCCGGCCCGAGCCGATCTGCGCGGCCTCCTGGCCGAGCAGCGAGGCCCACAGACCGAGCTCGCCCTGCCGCTGCAGGGCCGTGGCCTCCGCGTCGAACCGGCGGGTCAGGACCATGTCCCGGTACAGACCGCGCAGCTCTTCGGGGCTCAGGTCGATGGAGTACTCACTGTGCTCGACGCGATCGCCCTCGGGAGTCAGGAGCTGTACCAGCTCCGGCTCGGCCTCACGGCGCTTCGCGCCACCGCGGGTGCCCGTACGGGGCGTACGGGGCTTCGCGGCAGTGCTTTTCACGCTCACGCTTGCTCCTCCGTCTGTCCGGCCCCCGGGATCCGCCGGCGGCCAGTGCGGCTCCTACCGTCTCGTCGCGGCGCACGGGGTGTGTGCGGCACGGCCGAGCCGGAAGTGTTGATGGACCCCGGCAGGCAGCCCTGCGAAGTGAACGTTACCCACACCTCCCGCTTTCGCGCGAAGAGGGTTCTACCTGCGGTTTTGGTTGGATTTCCTAGTAAATGAACGTTCTCGCAGGCCACCGGGACAACGGCACGGTATCCCGCGGATCGAATCTGCGTAAGAGGTCGGCTGTGGTCGGGTGTGCAACGCTGAAGTTGTGCCCGAAAAGTCGACAATCGCGGTATTCCTGCTCGACGATCACGAAGTCGTCCGGCGGGGAGTGCACGAATTGCTCTCCGCGGAGCCCGGCATCGAGGTCGTCGGCGAGGCCGGCACGGCCGCCGAGGCACTGGCGCGGCTGCCCGCGGTCCGGCCCGACGTGGCACTGCTGGACGTCCGGCTGCCCGACGGCAGCGGCGTCGAGGTGTGCCGGGAGGTCCGCTCCCGGCAGCCGGAGACCAAGTGCCTGATGCTCACCTCGTACGCGGACGACGAGGCACTCTTCGACGCGATCATGGCGGGCGCGGCCGGCTACGTGCTCAAGGACATCCGCGCCAGCGACCTGGTGGGCGCCGTGCGGGACGTCGCGGCCGGGAGGTCGCTGCTGGACCCGGCGGCGACCGCCCGGGTGATGGAGCGGCTGCGCGGGGGCGGGGCCGAGCGCGCGGAGGACCGGCTGGCCGACCTCACCGACCAGGAGAAGCGCATCCTCGACCTGATCGGCGAGGGGCTCACCAACCGGCAGATAGGCGAGCGGCTGCACCTGGCCGAGAAGACGGTCAAGAACTACGTCTCCTCGCTGCTGGCCAAGCTGGGCATGCAGCGCCGCACCCAGGCCGCGGCCTATGTCGCCCGGCTGCACCCCGAGCGGCCCGAGCGGCCTCAGGACCCCGGCCCGGCGGGAACGGCCGGACCGGCCGGACCGGCCGGAAACTGACGGGTCACCCCGCGTGTCCGTCCGTATCGCGGACGTGAGCTACTGCCGCATACCTGTTGTATCTATGATGTGCGCATCATGAGCAACAGCCCTGCCGCAACCGCCGCACCCGCCGAGCCCGCTCCCAAGCAGCCACCCGCCGCCGAGCGGGTCTACACCCACGTCAAGCGGGCCGTCCTGGACCGCAGCTACGAGGGCGGCACCCTCCTCAGCGAGGGCGAGCTCGCCGAGGCCGTCGGCGTGTCGCGGACCCCCGTGCGGGAGGCGCTGCTGCGCCTGGAGGCCGAGGGGCTGCTGAAGCTGTACCCGAAGAAGGGCGCGCTGGTGCTGCCGGTCTCCGCGCAGGAGATCGCCGACGTCGTGGAGACCCGGCTGCTGGTGGAGCGGCACGCGGTGCTGAAACTGGAACCCGTCCCCGCGCCGCTGCTGTCCCGGCTGGAGGAGCTGCTGGACGAGCAGCGCGGCCACGCGGCCACCGGGGACCTCGCCGCCTTCGCCATGGCGGACCGCAGCTTTCACGCCGAAATCGTGCGCGCCGCCGGCAACCGCATCATGTCCCACCTGTACGACCAGTTGAGGGACCGTCAGCTACGGATGGGGGTGGCGACCATGCACGCCGACCCCGGCCGCATCGCCAAGAACATCACCGAACACACCGAGATCCTCGACGCGTTGCGCGCCGGGGACGCCGGCGCGGCGGCCGCTCTGGTCGAACGCCACGTCAGCTGGGTGAACCACTTGGCCCGGGGGGAGTAATGGGATCGACAGTCACCACCACCGGTGAACCGCCCGGTGGCGCCAGGGCGGTCGGGGTCTGGGGCATCGGCACCCTCGTCTACATGGTCGCGGTGGTGCACCGCACCAGCCTCGGCGTCGCGGGCATCGACGCCGCCGACCGCTTCCACATAGGCGCGTCCGCGCTGTCCACGTTCTCGATCCTGCAGGTGCTGGTCTACGCCGGCATGCAGATACCCGTCGGCCTGATGGTCGACCGGCTCGGCACCAAGCGGGTGCTGACCATCGGCGTCGTGCTCTTCACCGTGGGCCAGCTCGGCTTCGCCCTGTCGCACTCGTACGGCATGGCGCTCGCCGCCCGCGCGGTGCTGGGCTGCGGCGACGCGATGACGTTTGTCAGCGTGCTGCGGCTGGGCTCGCGGTGGTTCCCGGCCCGCAGGGGGCCGATGATCGCGCAGGGCGCGGCGCTGTTCGGCGTCGCGGGCAACCTGCTGAGCACCGTGCTGCTGGCACGGCTGCTGCACTCCGCCGGCTGGACGCCGACCTTCGTCGGCACGGCCTTGGGCGGCGCGCTCGTCCTCGTCCTCGTCCTGCTGTTCATGAAGGACCATCCCGAGGGCTTCGAGCCCGCCCCCGCCGAGCACCACGGGCGCGGCTACGTGAAGCGGCAGATCGCCGCCGCCTGGCGGGAGCCGGGCACCCGGCTCGGGATGTGGACGCACTTCACCACGCAGTTCTCCGGCATGGTGTTCCTGCTGCTGTGGGGGCTGCCCTACCTCGTCGAGGCGCAGGGGCTGTCCCGCGAGGCGGCCGGCACCCTGCTGACGGTGGTCGTCGTCGCCAACATGGTCTTCGGCATGCTCTTCGGCCAGATCATCGGCCGCCACCACGGCGCCCGGATGCCGCTCACCCTGGGCGTCGTCGGGGCCACCGCCGTGATGTGGGCGGCGGTCCTGGCGTGGCCGTCCGAGCACGCCCCGCTGTGGCTGCTGGTGCTGCTCTGCGTCGTCCTGGGGACCTGCGGGCCGGCGTCGATGATCGGCTTCGACTTCGCCCGCCCGGCCAACCCCCCGGAGCGTCTCGGCACGGCCTCCGGCATCGTCAACATCGGGGGCTTCACCGCCTCGATGGCCGCACTGCTGGCCATCGGCGTCCTGCTGGACGCGAGCGGCGGCGACTACCGGATCGCCTGGAGCAGCGTCTTCGTCCTCCAGGCGGCCGGCACCGTCCAGATCCTGCGGTTGCGCGGCCGCGCGGCGCGGCTGGAACGCCAGCGGATCGCGGTCAGCCGCGTCGAGAGCGTCCACGTCCCGGCCGGGACATGAACGCCCCCTCCCGGCTCACTGCGTGATCGCGATATGGGCCAGGATCGCCTCGGCCAGCGTCTGGTCGCCCTCGATCTTCATCCGGTCCTCGACCGCCTTGGCCCGGGTGCGGCCGCAGGTCAGCCGGACGAAGGTCTCCCAGTCCATGGTCATCGTCACCGCGGGCCCCAGGGAGACGCTGCCGTCGATCGAGCCCTTGCCGTCGGCGCCGACCCGGACGGTGCGCATGAACTCCTGCTCCCCGTGGACGTCGAAGACGACCGCGGAGCCGGCCGGCGCGCCCGCCCGCTCGGCGACGGCCTTCGGCAGTTCGGCCAGGATCCAGTCGCGGGCGAGGACCGCGGCGGGGGAGTCGAGGTTGCCCGGCTCGCCCAGCGCGCGACGCAGGTCCTGCTCATGCACCCAGACGTCGAAGACCCGCCACTTCAGCAGCTCTTCGAGGGTCATCTCCTTGCCCATCGGGCCGCGGACGGTGTCCTGCGGGGCGCGGGTCTCGTTCCGCAGCTGGCGGGCCCGGCGGATGATCGTGTAGTCGAGCTCGCCGAACACCTCGGGCGGGGTGTGGTGGCGCCGCTTGTCGACCGGTACCTCCACATAGCGGGCGTACTCCGACGTCATGTGACGCAGATCGCTCGGAAGTGTGTGGATCGGGCGCGGATCGCCGAGCAGTTCGCATTCAAAACCGATCACGTGTGACACAACGTCACGGACGGACCAGTAAGGGCACTCGGTCGGCCGGTTCCAAGCGCCCGCCGGAACGGGGCGGACCAACTCGGCTATGGATTCTATGGAGTGGGTCCAGGCGTCGATGTACGGCTGGAGCTGGCTGTGGACGGTGCCGGTCACGGGACCCCTCGACGGTCGGTGCGCGGTCGTGGTGTGCGCCTTAAATTACGCTGCGCAGTGACACCACGGGAGTGCTTTCGTGTGACGATCGTAGGCCCGGCAGGATGTCCCGACTCATGGGCGGTGGTACGGTGCGCGTTTCCCTGATCCAGATGGACGTCGACCCGGCGGAACCGGTGCACGCCCGGCGCGAACGCGCCGCCGCGCTCGTACGGGACCGGGCCGGGTCCGACCTCGTCGTGCTGCCCGAGCTCTGGCCGGTCGGCGCCTTCGCCGCCGACCTCTTCGAGGCCGAGGCCGAACCCCTCGACGGACCCACCGCCGAGGTCATGAGCGCCGCCGCGCTCGACGCGGGCGTCTGGCTGCACGCGGGCTCCGTCGTCGAACGGGCGGCCGACGGCTCCCTGTACAACACCTCGCTGCTCTTCTCCCCGGACGGCGAACTGCGGGCGAGCTACCGCAAGATCCACCGCTTCGGCTTCGACCGCGGCGAGGCCGTCCTCATGAGCGGCGGCGACCGGATCGTGACCACCCGGGTCCAGGGCGTCGGCGTGGGCCTCGCCACCTGCTACGACCTGCGCTTCCCGGAGCAGTTCCGGCTGTTGGTCGACGCGGGCGCGGAACTCGTCGTCCTCCCCGCCGGCTGGCCCGCGCGCCGCCGCGAGCACTGGACCCTGCTCGCCCGCGCCCGGGCCGTGGAGTCCCAGGCCTTTGTCCTGGCCTGCGGGACCGCCGGGACGCACGCCGGCGTCGAGCTCGCCGGGCACAGCCTGGTCGTCGACCCCTGGGGCGCGGTCCTCGCAGAGGCGGGCCCCGCCGAGGAGGTGCTCACCGTCGACCTCGACCCCGGCCTCGTCGCGAAGACCCGCGCCGACTTCCCGGTGCTGCGGGATCGCGTGCTCGGCATTCCCGGTGTTCCCGGCATGACGGTCACGACCTCGCCCGATTCCGACCGGTAAGGGACCATCGGCCCCGAGGGCTGGGGGCGGAGTGCTCTGCAACCACGTCCCGCCGCCCCGGCAAGGTGGAGCCATGGAGTTCGAGGGGCACGCCGCGCTGGCCTTGCTGGGAAAGGCCCGGTACGGCCGGTTGGCGCTGACCCGCCGGGCACTGCCGTACATCGCCGTCGCACGGCACGTCGTCCACGACGGCGCCGTGCTGATCCGCACCCGCCGCGCCTGGGGCGTCGACGGCACCGTCGTCGCCTACCAGGCCGACGACGTCGAGGCCGGATGGGCGGTGCAGTTCCTCGGGACGGCCCGGGCCTTCGAGCCCTCGGACGAGCAGCGGGCGCTTTTCGGCACAGAACCCCGAAACGATACAACCCCGTCACCGGGCTATGTGTACGTACGCCTCGACCCGCGAGTCCACCACCGAAATGATCTAGCATCTGCCTGGTGATCGGGAGTACGGCGACGGCGCCGCCCTCCGGCGGGACCCTGCACGCCCTGCTGCGCCGATACGCCGACGCCGGCGATCCGCTGTCCTGCGAACCCGTGGCCCAGGGCCTGCTCAACAAGGGATTCCGGCTGGCGACCACCCGCGGCAGCTTCTTCCTCAAGCTGTACGTCGAGCCCGCCACCGCCGACTCCGCGGTCATCGCCCGCCAGCACCGCGCCACCCAGCGCCTCGGCGCGCTCGGCCTGCCCGTCGCCCCGCCGCTGCCCGACTCCGACGGCCGCACTGTCGCCGAACTCGACGGCCGCCGCTTCGCGCTCTACCCCTGGGTCGAGGGCCGGCACCGCGAGGGCAGCGAACTGACCACCGCTGAGTCCCGGCGCCTCGGTGCCCTGCTCGGCCTCGTCCACACCCTGCTCGCCCAGGTGCAGCCCGCCCCCGGCGAGGAGCCCGGCCGCCCGGCGGGGGGCCACGCGGGCGCCGACCCGCGGGACACCTACGCCCTCATCGGGACACTGCTGCGGCGGGTGCGCGACCAGGCACCGCGCGAGGCCTTCGACGAACTCGCCGAGTACCGGCTGGTGGAGCGACGCGCGATGCTCGACCGGCACGCCCACCGGCGCCCCCCGGAACCCGACGCGGCGGAACCCGTCACCGGCTGGGTGCACGGCGACTTCCATCCGTTGAACCTGCTCTACCGCGAGGACGAACCCGTCGCCATCGTCGACTGGGACCGGCTCGGCGTGCAGCCGCGCGCCGAGGAGGCCGTACGGGCCGCCGCCATCTTCTTCGTGACGCCCGGCGGCACCCTGGAACTGGACAAGATCCGCGCCTACGCGCGCGCCTACCGCCGCGCCGCCGCCGTCCCGGAGGCCGAACTCGCCGCCGCCGTGCACCGCGTGTGGTGGGAACGGCTCAACGACTTCTGGATGCTGAGCTGGCGCTACCTGCGCGACGACCGGCGCGCCGATCCGCTCTTCCCGGCCTCGTCCGCCCTGGTCGTCTGGTGGACCGGGGCGTACGAGGCCGTCATGGACGCGTTCACGGAGTGACGCCCCCGGCGTCGGCGCCCGCGGCCGTGTTGCCGCCGTCGCCGCCCGGGCCGCCGGCTCCGGCACTGCCGCCGTTGCCGGACGTCTCGCCGCTGCCGCCCTCGGTGGTCCCGGTGTCCGGGGGCGACGCGCTGGGCGGCGCGGAGGTGGCCGGGGTGGTCGGCACGCTCGTGGTCGGCTTGGTCGTGGTCGGCTGGCTCGCCGAGGGCGACCACGAGGGCGTCGAAGAGAATGACGGGGTCGAACTCTCCGACGGACGGCCGGAGATGGTGCCCGTCGTCTCCTCGGTGCTGCCCGGCGTCGGCTCCTCCTCGGTCGGCCCCGAGGTCCGCTGCGTGGTCTGCGTCTGCGTCGGCGTCACCTCGTCGGCCGGCGGCTTGGCGCCGCCCCCCGTGTGGTTGACCGCGAAATAGATGCCGAGCGCGACCGCGAGCACGGCCGCCACCACGAACAGGGCGGGCTTCACCCACCGGTTGCCGTCGCCCCCGCCCGGCGGGCGCGGGTCGCCGTAGGCGTGGTCGCCGTGGTCGCCGCCGTCGCCCCCGGGCGGACCGAGCAGCAGCGGGGGCTGGAACTCGGCGGTGGTGTGCTCCGGGTGCGGCTGGGCGTACTGGCCCGGCATGCCCATCGCCGGCGTGGCACCCCCGTTGTGCGCCGGCACGAAACCGGTGTCCCAGGTGCCCGTGTGACCGCCGCGCTCGTTCATCATGCCCAGCGCGTACTGGACGACGCCGCGCATCTCCTCAGCGGTCTGGAAACGGTCGTCGGGGTGCTTGGCCAGCGCGTGCAGCACCAGGCCGTCCAGCTCCGGCGGCACCCGGTCGCTGGCCTGCGACGGCGGACGCGCCTCGTCCTGCACGTGCTGGTAGACCACCGACAGCGGGGTCTCACCGGTGAACGGCGGGCGCAGCGCGAGGAGTTCGTACAGCAGGCAGCCCGTCGCGTACAGGTCGGAGCGCGCGTCGACGGTCTTGCCGAGCGCCTGCTCCGGCGACAGGTACTGCGGGGTGCCCATGACCATGCCGGTCTGGGTCATCGTGGTGGAGGCGCCGTGCAGCGCCCGCGCGATGCCGAAGTCCATCACCTTCACCGCGCCGGTGTTGGTGATGATGACGTTCGCGGGCTTGATGTCCCGGTGCACGATGCCGTGCGCGTGGCTGTAGGCCAGCGCCTCCAGCACGCCCGAGACGATGATCAGCGCCTGGTCCACCGGCGGCGGTTCGTCCGAGCCGACCAGCAGGTCGCGGATGGTCTTGCCCTCGACCAGCTCCATGACGATGTACGGGACGGTGCCGCCCGGCGTGACGTCCTCTCCCGTGTCGTAGACCGCCACCACCGCATGGTGGTTGAGCCCCGCGACGGACTGCGCCTCGCGCGTGAAACGGGCCTTGGAGACCGGGTCCTCCGCCAGGTCCGGACGCAGCAGCTTCACCGCCACCGTCCGCCCCAGCCGCACGTCCTCGGCGGCGAAGACCTCCGCCATGCCACCGCGGCCCAGCCGCCGGGTCAGCCGGTAACGGCCGTCACCCACCAGCCCCGAGCTGCCCCACTGGTCCGGTGCGTCGGGCACACCCGCACCACCGGCAGAGGGCTCGTCAGTGCCGCCGGCGGCTGTCGTCTGTGCCATCAGTCCTCGCCGTCGATCGTCGCCGTACAGGGTCCTCCGACGGACCACGCTACCGCGTTCGGCGGCGGTCGTGTGGCTGAGCCACTTGTGAAGGGATTCATACGCATCCGGTGACGAACGGGTCAACGAACTTGACCTGAGTAGGGGGTCGGGCAGACTGGGCGCTCAGGGTCGGGACAAGATTCTTGTGCGCCTGGTGCGCTCAGGGGGAACGTTCAAGGGGACGGGTACGTATGGGCGGGGACGGCGCGCAGGGCACTCATGCGGGGCGTTCGGTCGGCGGCGGCCGCTACGTGCTGCGCGACCTGCTGGGGCAGGGCGGCATGGCCGCGGTGCACCTGGCCCATGACACCGTGCTCGACCGGCCCGTGGCCGTCAAGACCCTGCACACCGACCTCGGCCGCGAGCAGTCCTTCCGGGAGCGGTTCCGGCGCGAGGCCCAGGCCGTCGCGAAGCTCAACCACACCAACATCGTCTCGGTCTTCGACTCCGGCGAGGACGTCGTCGACGGCGCCGTGGTCCCGTACATCGTCATGGAGTACGTCGAGGGAAAGCCGCTGCGCACGGTGCTCGACGAGGACATCGCGCAGTACGGCGCGATGCCGACGGAGAAGGCCCTGAAAATCGTCTCCGACGTGCTGGCGGCGCTCTCGGAGAGCCACGGCGTGGGCCTGGTGCACCGCGACATCAAGCCGGGCAACGTGATGCTGACCCGCCGCGGCGTCGTCAAGGTGATGGACTTCGGCATCGCCCGCGCGATGCAGTCCGGCGTCACGTCGATGACGCAGACCGGCATGGTCGTCGGCACCCCGCAGTACCTGTCCCCCGAGCAGGCGCTGGGCCGCGGCGTGGACGAGCGCTCCGACCTGTACTCGGTGGGCTGCATGCTCTTCGAGCTGCTCACCGGACGGCTGCCGTTCGACGGGGACTCCCCGCTGTCCGTCGCCTACCAGCACGTCCAGGAGCCGGCGCCGGCCCCCTCCGGGCTCAACCGGGCGGTACGGCCCGGCGTGGACGCGCTGGTCGCCCGCGCCCTGCGAAAGAACCCGGCCGAGCGCTTCCCGACCGCCGACGCCATGAAGGCCGAGACCGACCGCGTGGCCGCGCCCGAGCGGGGCGCCGGCACGACGCCGCTGATCATAGGCGAGGGCCCGCGGGCCCGCGGCCGCGGCGAGGCGGTCTCGCAGGCGGTCTTCCCGCCGGTCCAGAGCGATCCGCGGGCCCCGCAGCCCCCCGTGCAGCAGGGGTACCCGCCGCACTCCTCGACCCCGCCGAATCCGTACCAGCCGGCGCAGCCCGTCCAGCCCGTCCAGCAGCAGGGCGGCTGGGGCCAGGGCGCGCAGACCCCGCCGCCGGGCTCCCGGCCCGCGTACGGCTATCCGCACAACGGCGGGCAGCAGTACCCCGCCCAGCACTCCACCACCCCGTACACGCTGCAGAACGGGCCCTCCGGGGGCGGCCGGCGCGGCGGCGGGGTGTCGACGGCGGTGGTCGCCATCGGCGCCACGGTCGCGGTCATCGCGATCGTCGTGGTCGTGGTCATCGCCCTGTCGCTCAAGGACAACGGCAACGGGACCACCACCGGCGCCGACGGCCGCACCCCGACCGACCAATCCCGGACGAGCGCCCCCGCGACGAACGGCTCCCGCGGGCAGGACTCGTCCCGGTCCTCGGAGTCGTCCCGGTCCTCGGAGTCGTCGGAGTCGTCGGGCGACAACCAGCCCGCGCCGGGCGTCAGCCAGGCCGACCAGAGCCGGACCATCGACGCCGCGCGGTGCACCGACGCCACCAAGGACTACCAGGACGACAACTCGGTGATCATGCCGGACTTCTTCACCAAGTACGTGGACTCGGTGAAGTCCTGCATGACGGAGGCGGGCTGGAAGTACGAGATCAAGTACCGCAACGAGCAGGTCTACGGAAAGGGCGCGGTCATCGACCAGCAGCCCAAGCGCTACGACCCGCTCCGGCCGGGGGACACCGTCACCATCTGGGTCTCCACCGGCGAGAGCGGCTGACCCGCCGGCCGCGCGCGCACCCGCAGACCGGGCCGGCGCGGGGAGGGCCGCCGCCGGCCCCCGCCGCCCTGTACCTACCGGTACGGAGGTGGTCCCGCAGGTAGTCCTACAGATACGGACCCGAGCGGGCGCCGCCGGGCAGGTGCCCGTCCTCGTCGCCCTCGTGGACGGCGCCGGGCGGCAGCGCGCGGCGCATCTGCTCCAGCTGCGCGCGGGCCGCCATCTGCTGCGCGAACAGCGCCGTCTGGATGCCGTGGAAGAGGCCTTCCAGCCAGCCCACCAGCTGCGCCTGCGCGATCCGCAGCTCCGCGTCGCTCGGCACGCCGTCCTCGGCGAAGGGCAGCGACAGCCGCTCCAGCTCCTCGACCAGCTCGGGGGCCAGCCCCGCCTCCAGCTCCTTGACGGAGCTGTGGTGGATCTCCTTCAGGCGGGCCCGGCTGGCCTCGTCCAGCGGCGCCGCCTTGACCTCCTCCAGAAGCTGCTTGATCATGCTGCCGATCCGCATGACCTTCGCGGGCTGTTCGACCATCTCCGTCACGGGGACCTCGCGCTGCTCGTCGCCTTCTCCGGCGCGTCCGGCGTGTCCGCCGCCGAGGGCCATTCCGTCCGGGCCGACGACCAGGACCTGCGGGCTCTCCTGCGACCGTTCGTTCATCGGCATCTCCATGCCGCCATTGTCGCGCACCGGCGCTTGCGAAGGTTTTCTGCCCCCTGAAACCGGGAGTTACCCCAGCGCGACGCCACGAACCCGCCGGGACGCCCCCGGGCCCGGCGGCGTCCCTCAGCCGCCGCGGCGCAGCCGCCACCCGAGGAAGCCCAGGCCCAGGCCGATCAGGAGCAGCCCGGCACCCAGCGGCAGCACCTCCAGCACCCGCCCCGAAGGGCTCGGCACGGCCTCGGGCCCCGAGGACTCGCTGTCGTCGAAGACCTGCCGCGGACCCTGCGACACCGGCTGCCCGGACGGCGACGACGGCGGCCCCTCCGGGCGGCCGGGATGCCGCCGCCCCTCGCCGGGCACGCTCCCGGCCAGCCCGGCCGTGGGCGAGGAGCCCGGCCCGGGCCCCGGCGCCGCCGCCCCGGCGACGCCGAACCCGGCCACGAGCGCGGAGGCGGCCGCCACCGCACGTCGCCAGTCCATGCGCCCAGCGTCACACGGGCCACGGGGCGGGGCACCCCGTGGCCCGGACACCTAGACCGTCAGAAGGACCTTGCCCACGTGGGAGCTCTCCTCGACCACGCGATGTGCCTGCGGGGCCTGCTCCATGGGGTAGGCGCGGTCCACCACCGGAACCACCGTGCCCGCCTCCAGCAGCGGCCACACGTGCTCGCGGACGGCGGCGACGATCGCCGTCTTCTCCTCCAGCGGGCGCCCGCGCAGCGAGGTCGCCGTGATCGCGGCCCGCTTGGAAAGCAGCTTGCCGAGGTTGAGCTCGGCCTTGACACCGCCCTGCATGCCGATGACGGCCAGCCGGCCGTTCACGGCGAGGGCGTCGATGTTCCGGTCCAGGTACTTGGCGCCGATGATGTCGAGGATGACGTCCGCGCCGCCGAACACGTCCCGTACCGCCGCCGCGAAGTCCTGGTCGTGGTAGTCGATCCCGAGGTCCGCCCCGAGCTCGCGGCAGCGCTCCAGCTTCTGCGCGCTGCCGGCGGTGACGGCGACCTTCGCACCCACGGCCTTGGCCAGCTGGATCGCCATGGTGCCGATACCGCTGGAACCGCCGTGCACCAGCAGCGTCTCGCCCGGGCGCAGGTGCGCCACCATGAAGACGTTCGACCACACCGTGCACACGACCTCCGGCAGGGCCGCCGCGTCCACGAGCGACACTCCCTTGGGGACGGGCAGCAACTGCCCGACCGGCACGGCGACCTTCTCCGCGTAACCGCCGCCGGCCAGCAGCGCGCAGACCTCGTCGCCCACGGCCCAGCCGGTGACGCCGGGGCCGAGCGCGGCGACCCGGCCGGAGCACTCCAGACCGGGGTACGGGGACGCGCCGGGCGGCGGGTCGTAGAAGCCCTGGCGTTGCAGCAGGTCCGCGCGGTTGACGGCGCCGGCGGCCACCTCGACCAGCACCTCGCCCTCGACGGGTACGGGATCGGGGACCTCGGCCCATACGAGCGCTTCCGGACCGCCGGGTTCGGGGATCGTGATCGCATGCATGAAGCCGACGCTACCGCTGCGCGGGCGGAATCGGGTCCCGTCGGTCCACCCTGTGGATAACGATGACCCGGTCGGTCAGCAGGAGCACGGCCGCCTCGGCGTCGTCGTGGTCGAGGAGGCGGTGGCCGCGCTTGACGGCTACCACGAGGTCGCCGATCTCCCGCGGGGAGCGCCCGGCCTCGGCCTTGGTGACAGGACGCTCGATGAGGTCCAGGCCGCTGCCGTAGGTGATCAGCTCCTCCATCACCTCGCCCGCGCTGGGGCTGAGCATGGACATCCCGAGCAGCCGCCCCGCCGCACCGGAACTCGTGACGACGGCGTCCGCACCCGACTGCCGCAGCAACGGGGCGTTCTCCTCCTCGCGGACCGAGGCGACGATGGTGATCCGCGGATTGAGCTGACGCGCCGTCAAGGCCACCAGGACGGCGGTGTCGTCGCGCTGCGCGGCAATGATGAGCTCCTTGGCGCGCTGGATCTCCGCCCGCATCAGGACGCCGTTGCGGGTGCCGTCGCCCGTCACGCCGACGAAACCGGCGGCCACCGCGGCGTCCACCGCCTTGTGTTCGGGATCGACGACCACGATGTTCTTGGCGGGCACGCCGTGACCGGTCAATGTCCTGGCGGCGGACCGGCCCTTGGTGCCGTATCCGACGATCACGGTGTGGTCGCGCACCGAGGACCTCCAGCGCTGTTGGCGGTACTGCTCACGGGTGCGTTCGGTGAGCACTTCGAGGGTGGTGCCGACCAGGATGATCAGGAAGAGCACGCGCAGCGGCGTCACCAGCAGCACATTGGTCAGCCGGGCGCCCGCGCTGTAGGGGACGATGTCGCCGTAGCCGGTGGTCGAGAGGGTCACGGTGGCGTAGTAGAGGCAGTCCAGGAACGACATCGGGCCGCCCGCGTTGTCGTGGTAGCCGCCCCGGTCGGCATAGACGATGCCCACGGTGGCGAACAGGCAGGCCAGCGCGTACGCCAAGCGCGTGGCGACCTGCCGCAACGGACTGCGGGGGGCGCTGTGCGGCAGCCGCAAGTACTGCGCCCCGTCGTGGCCGCCCCGGCCCGGCGTCACAGGCGGCCCCAACCGGTCTCCAGCACGGCGGCGGTGTCGCCCTTGGCGGCCCCGCCCGGCGGGATCACGGCCATCCCGTCGGCGGTGGCGATGCCGCGCAGCATCGCCGGCCCGCTGAAGCGCAGCGGCACGGCCCGCAACTCCTCGTCCAGGACCACCGGAACCAGGCGGGTGTCGGTGGGATGGCCGGGGACGTCGCCGGTGAGGCGGACCGCGGAGGGCACCGGCGCGGGCCGGCCGGCGAGCGCGCGCATCAGGGGCACGGCCAGCGTGAGCACCCCGGAGACGGCCGCCAGCGGATTGCCGGGAAGGCCCACCAAGTGGCCTCCCCCGCCGGGAAGTCCGGCGAGCACCATGGGGTGGCCCGGCCGGACGGCGACACCGTCCACGAGGAGGCGCGCACCGATGCCTTCGAGCACCGGGTGCAGGAAGTCGACCGGGCCGCCCGCCGTGCCGCCGGTGGTGACCACCAGATCGGCGCCGGAGGCGGTGACGGCCTCCCGCAGCAGGCCGGCGTCGTCCTTCAGGCGGCGGTACGCGACGACATCGGCGCCCAGCGCGGTGAGCCAGGCGGGCAGGAACGGGCCGAGCGCGTCCCGCACCCGGCCGGAACCGGGCAGGCCGCGGTCCAGCAACTCGTCGCCGATGACCAGGATCTCGACCGCCGGGCGGACCGTCACCGGCAGCTCGTCGTAACCCGCCGCGGCGGCCAGGCCCAGCACCGCGGGCGTGACGAGGGCGCCGGTGGCCAGCAACTCGTCGCCGCTGCGGCACTCCTGGCCACGCGGGCGCACGTCCTGCCCGGGTCCGGGGCCGCCCCGGGTGGCGTGCAGCAGGCCGTCCGCGCCGACGCGGCTGTACTCGCTGCGCAGCACGGCGGTCGTCCCGGCCGGGAGCAGCGCGCCGGTGGCGATACCGGTCGCGTGGCCGTCCGGCAGTGCGGCCAGGGCCCGTTCACCGGCCAGCACCCGGCCCTCGGGCCGCCAGGGACCCGGCCCCGCGACGGCCCAGCCGTCCATCGCGGAGGTGTCGAAGGACGGCAGGTCGGTCAGGGCCGTCAACGGCTCGGCGAGCGCGCAGCCGAGGGCCTGCGGCAGCGGCTTGAGGACCCGCCGCAGGGGCGAACCGGCCGCGGCGGCGATGCGGCGCGCCTCGGGCCAGGGGGTGTCGCGGTGCACGTGACCGGGGCGCGGCGGATACGGCGGATGCGGGATGTCGGTGTCCTGAGGGGCGTGGGGCACCGGGGCGGTGCCTTCCGGGCGCGGGGTCGCCGGGGCGTGCCGGTGGGGGCGGCCGCGACGCGCGTTGGCGAGAGCGAGTGCCTGGTCCAGCTCGTCGTCGACGGCCGCCTCGGCGGCGGCGAGGTCGACCGGCGGCGCGGTGTCCGGTCCGGCCGGAGTGTCCCGTATGCCCCGCCTGCGGGTCTCGTCGGGCGTGCCGGGAACGCTCATGCCTCCGCTTCCCCGGCGTCCGCCTCCTTCGCCCAGCGCTCGGCCAGTTCGGCCGCGCGCCGGGCGGCCTCGGCGACGGCCTGCTCGCCGCCGCCGGCCGCTGCGGCCGCGTAACCGACCAGGAAGGTGGTGAGCGGCGCCGCGGGGCGCGCCACTCCGTGCGCGGCGTCGCGCGCGAGATCCAGCAGCACTTTGGTGTCGACGTCGAGGTCGATGCCGAGTTCCGCCTTGACCGTGGCAATCCATTCGTCCAGCACGGTCCCATGCTCCCTGATCCGGGCCCTCGCTGTGGAGAGGTCGTCCCAGGTGTCGCAGTCGAAGGAGGCCCGGCCCGTGGGGTCGGCCAGCCGCCGCAGCCGCAGTTCCGCGGTGAGCAGGCGCAGCGGCAGACCGGACAGACCGCCGTGCTCCGAGGCGAGCAGCGCGATCTCACGGCGCAGCGACTCCGTGCGGTAGGCCGCCGCCAGCGGCTGGTCGCGGCCGTCCGGGTCGGTGAGGACGACGCCGTCGGGATCCCCGTGGTCGGGGCCGGACTCCGGCGTGGTCAGCGCTGCGAGCAGGGCCCGTACCGTCGCCGGGGACAGGAAGGGCAGGTCGGCGGCGAGCACGACGACGACGTCGGCGGTCACGCCCGCGCGCAGTCCCGCCGCGAGGGCGGGCAGCGGGCCGCCGCCGGGCGGTTCCTCACGGGCCCAGACGACCGGGCGGGCGGTGGCGCGGCGCGGGCCGACGACGATCGTCGTACCCGCGCCGGCGCACGCGTCCAGGACCCGGTCGATCAACGCCCGTCCCGCGACCGGCAGTCCGGGCTTGTCGGCCCCGCCGAGGCGCCGCGCGGCGCCACCGGCGAGGACGACGGCGTCGAAGGGCTCGTCTTGGGGCACGGCCGCGCCCGGCTGCGAAGTCATGCCCGGAGTATCGCCCAGTGAGCCGTGCTCACACCCCCCGCAGCAGGACCGCCGGCTGCTCCACGCAGTCGGCCACGTAGCGCAGGAAGCCGCCGGCGGTGCCGCCGTCGCAGACCCGGTGGTCGAAGGTGAAGGACAGCTGCACGACCTGACGCACCGCCAGCTCCCCCTGGTGCACCCATGGCTTGGGCGCTATGCGGCCGACTCCCAGCATCGCGGCCTCGGGGTGGTTGATGATCGGGGTGGAGCCGTCGACGCCGAAGACGCCGTAGTTGTTGAGCGTGAAGGTGCCGCCGGTCAGTTCGGCCGGGGTCAGGCGGCCGGCCCGCGCGGCCTCGGTGAGCCGGGCGATCTCCGCCGAGAGTTCGTCCGTGGTGCGGGTCTGCGCGCCCCGCACGACGGGGACGACCAGGCCCCGGTCGGTCTGGGCGGCGAAGCCCAGGTGCACGGCGGGCAGCCGGACGATCTCGCCGCGCTCGGTGTCCACCGTGGCGTTGAGGTCGGGGTGGCGGGCGAGCGCCGCGGTGCAGATGCGCGCGAGCAGGGCGAGCACGGACACCTTCGGACCGCCCGCCGCGTTCATCGCGGCCCGCGCAGCGAGCAGTTCGGTGGCGTCGGCGTCCACCCAGCACGTGGCGTCCGGGATCTCCCGGCGGCTGCGGCTGAGCTTCTCGGCGACGGCTCCGCGGATGCCCTTGAGCGGTACGCGGGTGCCCTCGGCGGCCGGCGCCGCGGGCGCGGTCTCCGCGGCGGGCGCCGCGACGGCGCGCTCGACGTCCGCGCGCAGGATCAGCCCGTCGGGGCCGGTCCCCTTCAGCGCGCGCAGGTCGAGCCCGTGCTCGCGGGCGATGCGCCGCACCAGCGGCGAGATGACCGCCACCGGTCCGGCCGACCGGTCGTCCGCCACGAGGCTCGGGACGGGAGCGGGAGCAGGCGCGGGCGCCGCGACCACCGCGGGGGCGGCCGCGGTCGCCAGGACCTGGACCCGCCGGCGCCGCGCCGCGGGACCGCTCGTCCCGTAGCCGACCAGGACGTTCCCGGAACCGGACTCCCCGTCGGGCGAGGCGGCGCCGGCGTCCGCCGGACCCGTGTCCTGCGGGGACCGGGACTCCACCGCGACCGTGATCAGCGGGCGCCCGACGTCGAGAGTCTGGCCCTCCTCGCCGAAGCGGGCGGTGACCACTCCCCCGTAGGGGCACGGCACTTCCACCACGGCCTTGGCCGTCTCGACCTCGACGACCGGCTGGTCGATGGCGACGACGTCACCGACCCGCACCATCCACCGCACGATCTCGGCCTCGGTCAGACCCTCTCCGAGATCGGGCAGCAGGAACTCGCGGACGACGGCCATCACGCCCCTTCCCACTGCAGCCGGCCGACGGTGTCGAGGATGCGGTCGACACCGGGCAGGTGGTGCCGCTCCAGCATCGGCGGCGGATACGGGATGTCGAACCCGGCGACCCGCAGGACCGGGGCCTCCAGGTAGTGGAAGCACCGCTCGGTGACCCGGGCGGCGATCTCCGCGCCGATGCCGCCGAAGCCGGAGGCCTCCTGGACGACGACCGCACGCCCGGTGCGCCGCACCGACGCCGCCACCGTCTCGTCGTCGAAAGGCACCAGACTGCGCAGGTCCACGACCTCCAGATCCCAGCCCTCGTGCACGGCGGCCTCCGCGGCCTCCATGCAGACCGGCACCGAGGGGCCGTAGGTGATCAGCGTCGCCGAGCGGCCGGGACGCCGGACCACCGCCGTGCCGATCGGCGCCACCTGCTCCGGTGCCTCCGCCGACCAGTCGGCCTTCGACCAGTACAGCCGCTTGGGCTCCAGGAAGATCACCGGGTCGTCGGAGGCTATCGACGCCCGCAGCAGGCCATAGGCGTCCGCGACGGTGGCCGGGGTGACGACATGCAGGCCCGGGGTGTGGGTGTAGTACGCCTCGGAGGAGTCGCTGTGGTGCTCCACGCCGCCGATGCCGCCGCCGAAGGGCACACGAATGGTGATCGGCAGCGGCATTGTGCCGCGCGTGCGGTTGCGCATCCGGGCGACATGGCTGACCAGCTGCTCGAACGCGGGGTAGGCGAACGCGTCGAACTGCATCTCGACGACGGGGCGCATGCCGTACATCGCCATACCGACGGCCGTGCCGAGGATGCCGGCCTCGGCGAGCGGGGTGTCGGTGCACCGGCTGTCGCCGAACTCCGCGGCAAGGCCGTCGGTGATACGGAAGACGCCGCCGAGGGTGCCGATGTCCTCGCCGAAGAGATGGACGGCCGGGTCGGCGGCGAGGGCGTCGCGCAGGGCCCGGTTGAGGGCCTGCGCCATGGTCGCGGGCTTGCGCGCGGCGGCGACCGGGGTCGTGGTTGCGGTGCTCATGACTGGGCCTCGGCCTCCAGCTCGGCCTGCAGCATCGCCGCCTGCTCCCGCAGCTGCGGGGTCGGCTCGGCGTAGACGTGGGCGAACAGATCCATCGGGTCCAGGACCGGGTCCTGGTTCATGCGCTCGCGCAGATCGGCCGCCATGGCCTCGGCGTCCTTCTCGGCCTGCGCGGTCAGCGCCTCGTCGAGCAGGTCGCGGGAGCGCAGCGCGCGCTCCATCACGGCGATCGGGTCGTGCTCGCGCCAGGCCTCGACCTCGGCGTCCTCGCGGTAGCGGGTGGCGTCGTCGGCGTTGGTGTGGGCGTCGATGCGGTAGGTGAGGGCCTCCACCAAGGTGGGTCCGCCGCCCTCGCGGGCGCGGGCGACGGCCTCGGCCAGTACCGAGTGCACGGCCGCGATGTCGTTTCCGTCCACAAGGCGGCCGGGCATGCCGTATCCGACGGCCTTGTGCGCCAGCGAGGGCGCGGCCGTCTGCTTGGCGAGGGGCACCGAGATGGCGAAGCCGTTGTTCTGCACGAGGAAGACCACGGGCGCGCGCCACACGGCGGCGAAGTTGAGAGCCTCGTGGAAGTCGCCCTCGCTCGTGCCGCCGTCGCCCACCATGGCGAGCGCCACGACGTCGTCGCCCTTGAGGCGGGCGGCGTGCGCGAGACCGACCGCGTGCGGGAGCTGGGTGGCGAGCGGGGTGCTGAGGGGGGCGACGCGGTGCTCGTGCGGGTCGTAGCCGGTGTGCCAGTCGCCGCGCAGCAACGTCAGCGCCTCGACGGGGTCGACGCCGCGGGCGACGGCGGCGAGGGTGTCGCGATAGCTGGGGAACAGCCAGTCCCGCGGCTCCAGGGCGAGCGCGGCGGCGATCTCGCAGGCCTCCTGGCCGGTGCTGGAGGGGTACACGGCGAGCCGGCCCTGCTTGGTCAGCGCGGTGGCCTGCCGGTTGTACCGGCGGCCGCGCACCAGCTGTCCGTACATCGAGATCAGGAGTCCGGCATCGAGGGCGCCGGCCGCGGGGGTGCCGAGCAGCCGGTACGGCTCGGCATCGGGCAGCAGCGGCGCCGGATCGGTGCGGGGGTGCCAGACAGGCTGGTCCAGGACGGTCATCGCGAGCACCTCCTCGTGGGCGTGTTCGAATCGAGGCAGCGGGTATCGCTCCCCCTACCGATTGTTCGGTCGTCGGAGGCAGTTTGGCTACAGGTGTGTTCCGCCTGTGGACAAACGGTTCTGCACAGCCTGAGATGGAGCCAGTACGTCCATGGTAGGGAGGCTCGGGGGCGTGACGGATTCCCAAATTTCTCGGGGGAGCTCCCCCGAGGCCCAGCCCGCGGCGGCGGCAGACCCCGCCGCGGCGGTCCGGCCGCTGGACGCGATCGACCGCACGATCCTGCGCTACCTCCAGGAGGACGGCCGGGCGTCGATACGGTCGGTCGCCGAGCGGGTCCACGTGTCACGGGCGAACGCGTACGCCCGTATCAACCGGCTCATCGAGGACGGCGTCATCCGCGGCTTCACCGCCCGCGTCGACCACGAACGGGCAGGTCAGGGCGCGTCCGCGTACATCACCTTGAAGATCGTGCAGAACTCCTGGCGGACCGTGCGCGAGAAGCTGCTGGAGCTGCCGGGAGTGGCGCACATCGCCCTGGTCAGCGGGGACTTCGACGTGCTGATGCTCGTGCACACCCCGGACAACCGCAGCCTGCGGGAACTGGTGCTCACCCGGATCCAGGCGGTGCCGGAGGTGCTCAGCAGCCGCACCCTGCTGGTCTTCGAGGAGACCGACCGGGTGCTGACGGACTAACCGGCGCCGCCCCCGCCGGAGCCGCCCGCGTACTTCGCCAGAAAGGCCGTGACGGTGGCCCAGTTGGCGTCGTCGGTGAGCATGCCCACCCCGTGCATGGGGCCGCCGACGATCTCCAGGCGCTTCTCCGGCGCCTTCGTCGTCGCCTTGTGCAGGGCCTTGCCGGCCTCGGCGAACTCGGTGTCACCGGCCGCGGCCATGTAGAGCACCGGCGCCGTCAGACGGGGGACCGCGGAAGCGGCGTCCGTCACCCCGTAGTACTCGGGGGCGGACAACGCCACCACGGCGTCGACCGGCGGGTTCACCTCCACCGCCCCGGCGAGGACGCCCGTGCCGCCCTTGGACGCGCCCATGAGCAGCACATGCCGGGCGCCCTTGGCGCGCAGCAGCGCCACCCCGGCGACCACCTCTGGCACCTCGCTGCCGTTGGAGTCGACGGCCAGCACGCGGTAGCCGTCCCCGGCCAGCAGGTCCGCCTGCGGCATCCACTGGCACAGGTCGCCGTCCGACTGGTGCATCAGCAGCACGGCCGCGTCGCCCTTGCCGCCGAGCCAGGCGTCCACCGGGTTGCCCTCGGTGTCGTCGTAGGAGGTGCTCCCGGCCTTCGCCTGCGCCTCGGTGAGACATCCGAAGTCCTCCGGCGGCGTTGCCTCGGCGGCGGCCGTGCCGTTTCCCGCGCCCCCGCAGCCCGCGAGGAGCAGCAGCACGGCGGTGGCCAGCGGGGCGCGGACACGGGCACGGACCGTCATGGGCAGCATGCGCCGAGCGTGAGGGTTGGACTAGACCAACGTCAAGATATCCGCAGCCCGTCGAACGCCAGGCGCACCACGGCGTCCACGACCGCCGCGTCCTCCTGCTCCGCCGCCTCCGCCACGGGCCCTGCGTTCCCGGCGCCCGGCACGGGCGGCCGGTACCACTCGACAAGGGAGTTGATCATCCCGAAGAGCAGCCTGGTGGCGAGCCTCGGCGCCACGTCCACCCGCAGATCGCCCTCCGACACCGCGGACTTCAGCAGATCGGCGACCCGGTGGTCGAACTCCCTGCGGCGCTCCATGGCCCAGCGCTCGGTCTTGGTGTTGCCGCGCACCCGCAGCAGCAGCGTGACGTAGGGCAACTCCGTCATCAGCACCTCGGTGGTGCGCCGCGTGACGTACTCCAGCCGCTCGACGGCGCGCCCGCGCCGCGCGGCCGGCTCCTCCAGGATGCCGAACAGGCCGTCCAGGGCGCGCCCGACGGCCCGCTGCAGCAGTTCCTCCTTGCCCCGCACATGGTGGTAGATGGAGGACTTGGAGATGCCCGCGGCCTGCGACAGATGCTCCATGGACGTGCCGTCGTAGCCGCGCTCGTTGAAGACCTGCACGGCGACGGCGAGCAGCGAGTCCGGGGTGTAGGTGTCCCGCTTCGGGGCGGAGGTGTCGCGCGGTGCCATGGTCATGATTAGAGCAGTCCCCCCTTGGCCGCCGCGCGGCGGTTCAGCAGGCGGGACGGCGCGTAACGGCCGGTGGGACAGGCCTCGTGCAGACCGCGCAGCACCTCGACGACCCACGCGGTGCCCAGCTCGTCGCCCCAGGCCAGCGGCCCGCGCGGATAGTTCACGCCCAGCCGCATCGCGGCGTCGATGTCCTGCGGCGAGGCGACGCCGCGGGCGACCGCGTCGGCGGCGAAGTCCACGAGCATCGCCACAGTGCGGCTGACGATCATGCCCGGTGCGTCGTCGATGACGCTGACCTCCTTGCCCAGCGCCTGGAACAACCCGATCGCGGCCCGTACCGTCTCCGGGCGCGCCGTGTCGGCGGGGGCGACGGCGATACGGGTGGCGGCACGGTAGTCCAGCGCCAGGTCGAACTGCACCCAGTCGCCGGCGTCGTCCGCCTCCAAGTGGTCCGGCGTGGCCTGGATGCCGTTGGCCAGGTAGAGCCGCCCGCCGCCGGGCAGCTCCAGGTAGGCGTCGGAGGCATTGGAGACATCGCCGACCACCACCTCGATGCCCGCCTCGGCGATCATCCCGGGCAGCCGGCCCGCCGGACCGGACGGGCTCACGTGCGCGGTCACCTTGGAGGGCGGGTCCTCGGGCCCGGCCGTGTGCGGCAGGGGCGGCGTCGCGCCCGGCGTGTGGTCGTACCAGCCGTGCCCCGCCTTGCGCCCCAGCCGCCCGGACTCCACCAGGCGGCGCTGCGCGAGGGACGGGGTGAACTTCGGGTCCTGGAAGAAGGAGTCCCACACCGACCGCGTGACCGCCTCGTTCACGTCCTGGCCGATCAGGTCGGTCAGTTCGAACGGCCCCATGCGGAAGCCGCCGCTCTCGCGCAGCACCGCGTCGATGGTGGCAGGGTCCGCGACCCGCTCCTCGTACAGGCGGAACGCCTCGGCGTAGAAGGGGCGCGCGACGCGGTTGACGATGAAACCGGGGGTGTCGGTGCAGCGCACCGGCGTCTTGCCCCAGGCGGCGGCCGTGTCGTACGCGGTCTGTGCGGCGGCCTCGTCGGTGGCGGCGCCGGACACCACCTCCACCAGGGGGAGCAGCGGGGCGGGGTTGAAGAAGTGCAGCCCCACCAGACGGCCCGGCCGCCGCAGGGCGCCGCCCACGGCGGTGACCGACAGGGAGGAGGTGTTGGTGGCCAGCAGGCAGTCCTCCGCGACCACGCTCTCCAGCGCGGTGAAGAGCTGCTGCTTGGCGCCGAGCTCCTCCAGGATCGCCTCGACGACCAGCGACACGCCCGCCAGGTCCTCGATCGCCGGCGCGGCGGCCAAACGGCCGCGGGCCGCGTCGCGCTCCCCGGGGGTCATCCGCCCCTTCTCGACCAGCCGGTCCAGCCGGTCCGCGACGGCCCGCTCGGCCTGCTCCGCGCGGCCAGGCCCTGCGTCGTGGAGCAGCACCGAGTGCCCCGCGACCAGCGCCACCTGCGCGATTCCCTGGCCCATGGTGCCCGTGCCGACAACGGCGATCGTGCTGGATCGGTCAAGAGCGCTCATCGTCGCCTCTGCTCCTCGCCACTTGTCCACAGGTTCGGCAGGCCCCCTTGTCCCGACCGAACATTCGGTTAATCTAGCCGTGTTGCCAGCACCCTGCCCACCCGTAGCACCAGCTCGACGAGGAGTTGGCCCCCCATGGCTGCCGTTCTCACCGCTGTCCCGCTGATCGAAAAGCATCGCGGGACGCTCGACAAGGCCCTCGAGGCAATCCGTACTCGCGAGTACTGGTCTCCGTACCCCGAGCACCCCAAGGCATACGCCGACGCGGAGACCGGGAAGGCCGCGTTCGACGCCCTCCACGGCACCCGCTTCGACCTGGGGCAGCCCGGCACCGACGGCTGGACCGGCGGTGAGCTCTCCCCGTACGGGATCGAGCTCGGCACGGAGTACCCGCACCCCGACGTGGACGTGCTGCTCCCCGCGATGCGGGCCGCCATGCCGGCCTGGCGCGAGGCGGGCCCCGAGACGCGCGCCCTGGTGTGCCTGGAGATCCTGGCGCGGATCAACGCGCGCACCACGGAGATGGCCCACGCGGTCATGCACACCTCCGGCCAGGCCTTCATGATGGCGTTCCAGGCCGGCGGCCCGCACGCCCAGGACCGCGGCCTGGAGGCCGTCGCGTACGCCTACGCGGAGCAGGTGCGCACCCCGGGCGCGGCCGAGTGGACCAAGCCGCAGGGCAAGCGGGACCCGCTGGTCCTGCGCAAGGCCTTCACGGCGGTGCCGCGCGGCGTCGCGCTGGTGATCGGCTGCAACACCTTCCCGACGTGGAACGGCTACCCGGGCCTGTTCGCCTCCCTGGCGACCGGCAACCCCGTGCTGGTCAAGCCGCACCCGCGGGCCGTGCTGCCGCTCGCGCTGACCGTGCGCATCGCGCGCGAGGTGCTCGCCGAGACCGGGTTCGACCCGAACCTGGTGTGCCTGGCGGCCGAGCGCCCCGGTGAGGGCCTGGCCAAGACCCTCGCCCTGCGGCCGGAGATCCGCATCATCGACTACACCGGCTCCACCGCCTTCGGCGACTGGCTGGAGGCCAACGCCCGCCAAGCGCAGGTCTACACCGAGAAGGCCGGCGTCAACACCGTCCTGATCGACTCCACGGACGACTACAAGGGCCTGCTGTCCAACCTGGCCTTCTCGCTGTCGCTCTACAGCGGCCAGATGTGCACCACCCCGCAGAATTTCCTCATCCCCCGCGACGGCGTGCCGACCGACGCCGGCCACAAGAGCTTCGACGAGGTGACGGCCGACCTCGCGGCGGCCGTGAGCGGTCTGCTCGGCGACGACGCCCGCGCCAACGCCCTGCTCGGCGCCCTGGTCAACCCCGATGTGAAGGCCCGGCTGGAGGCCGCCGCCTCTCTCGGCGAGGTCGCCCTGGCCTCGCGCGAGGTCGCCCACCCCGAGTTCCCCGGCGCCGTGGTCCGCACCCCGCTGATGGTCAAGCTGGACGGCGCCAAGCCGGACGACGAGGCCGCCTATATGTCGGAGTGCTTCGGGCCGGTGTCCTTCGCCGTGGCCATGGACTCCACGGACGACGCGCTGGAGCTCCTGCGGCGCACCGTCCGCGAGAAGGGCGCCATGACGGTCGGCGCGTACACGACCTCTCCCGATGTGGAGGGGAAGGTGGAGGAGGTCTGCCTGGAGGAGGCCGCCCAGCTCTCCCTCAACCTGACCGGCGGGGTGTACGTCAACCAGACCGCCGCGTTCTCCGACTTCCACGGCTCGGGCGGCAACCCCGCCGCCAACGCCGCGCTGTGCGACGGCGCCTTCGTCGCGAACCGCTTCCGGGTCATCGAGGTCCGCCGCCCCGCCTGATCCGCGAACGCCCTCACCACTGCCCCGTCCGGAGGAGCCCTGTCACTCCGGACGGGGCTCCTTTGTGCGTGCGTGGTGCCGCGACGCCTTGGCGCGGTTGCCGCACACCGCCATCGAGCACCAGCGGCGCCGGCCGTTCTGCGAGGTGTCGAAGAAGTGCAGGACGCAGCGGTCGTGGGCGCAGGCCCGGATCCGCCCCGGATCGGCGGCCAGCAGCTCCAGGTAGTCGTTGACGGCGATCCACGGTGCCCGCCAGGCCGGCAGGTCGGTCTCGACCTCCTCCGCCGGACGCCCGTCGGGCCCGACGAGACGCCGGACCCGCCCGTGGGCGAGCACCGCGTTCAGCCCGTCCAGCGCCTGCCGCGACGGTGCCCCGGGGTCGCGCACCGCCACCGCGAGTGCCTCCCGGGCCGCGAGCAGTGCCTCCCGTGCCCCCGCGTCCTGCGGGCAGTGCCCCGCGAGCTTGTTCGCCTCCAGCCAGACCGTCAGTCCGTCGGGCTCGGCCAGCAGGTCCCGCGGCCCGTCACCGGTCATCCACCGCGTGTTGAGCAGGTCCAGCGAAACGGGTTCCCCGGGCAGCGGGCGCGGATCGATCACGGGCGACGACATGACCCCCACCCTAACCCCCTTAGGGGTTGATACCGGTTGACCGTCTTCAGGCTAACCCTTACGTTCGTAGAGAACGGTTAGCCCGGATCAGCCGGGCGACCACGACCGAGGGAGTCACCGCCCCCATGACCACAGCCGCCGCACCCACCTCCCTGCAGACGGGCCACGTCGGCCTCAACGTCACGGACCTCGACCGCTCGCTCGCCTTCTACCAGCGGGTCTTCGGCTTCGATGCCGCCGAGGGCGCCGACGGGGACCGCCGCTGGGCGTTCCTGTCGCTGGGCGGCGCCCTGGTCCTGACCCTGTGGCAGCAGAGCGAGGGCGACTTCGCCGCGTCCCGGCCGGGCCTGCACCACCTGTCCTTCCAGGTCGACTCGGTCGAGGAGGTTCGCACCGCCGAGGACGTGCTGCGCGAGCTCGGCGCCTCCTTCGCCCACGACGGTGTGGTCCCGCACGGCGAGGGCGCCCCGTCCGGCGGCATCTTCTTCGCCGACCCGGACGGCATCCGGCTGGAGATCTTCACCGCCTCCGGCGCCGACACCGCCCCCGCACCGCACGCGGAAGCCCCCACCTGCGGGTTCTTCTAACCGCGCGCAGCGCACTCGCGCACGTCCCGACCCGCTGCCCAGGAAGGACCACGGCATGACGACCGACACGGCGAGCACCTACCACCCCGGCGAGCGGGCCGTGCAGGCCCGCGCCGGCGTCCTGGTCCGCGCCGACCATGTGGGCCGCGGCATCCGTGACGACGTCCCGGCCGTCGCCGCAGCCTTCCTGGAACAGCGCCGGATGATCGTCGTCGGCGCCGCCGACGCGCGGGGACGGCTGTGGGCCTCGCTGCTCACCGGCCCGCCCGGCTTCGTGAGCTCCCCCGACGCGCACACGGTCGCCGTCGCCGCCCGGCCGCACCCCGACGACCCGCTGGCCGCGGCCCTCGCGGGCCCGGCCCGGGTCGGGATGATCGCCGTCGAACCGGAGACCCGGCGCCGCATGCGGGTCAACGGCACCGCCCGCCCGGACGGCGACGGCCTGCTGATCCGTACCGAGCAGGTGTACGCCAACTGCCCCAAGTACATCCAGCGACGGGAGCTGACCGCCGCGGGGCTGTCCCCGGTCACCGGCGGCCGGGCCACGCACGGCAGCGGACTGACCGCCGCCCAGCAGGAATGGATCCGCGCCGCGGACACCTTCTTCGTCGCGACGTCCGGCCCCGACGGCGCCGCCGACGCCTCCCATCGCGGTGGCAACCCCGGCTTTGTGACGGTGGCGGACGCCCACCGGCTGCGCTGGCCGGAGTACAGCGGCAACTCCATGTTCATGACGCTGGGCAACATCACCACCCGGCCCGCCACCGGGCTGCTCTTCCCCGACTGGCGGACCGGCGGCGTCCTGATGCTGACCGGTACGGCCCGCGTCGCATGGGACGACGACCCGGACGGCGAGGACGGACGCGGCGTGGACTTCACCGTCACCGAGGCCGTCGAGCTGCCCGGCCTCAGCACCCTGCGCTGGGGCGCCCCCGAGTTCTCCCCCGCCAATCCGCCGGTCCGGGAGGCCTGAGCGCTGCCCCTAGGCTGAGGCCATGAGCTCGGACGACACCCGGCGGATCACCCGGGAATGGCGGGAGGCCGCACCCGGGGCCGTTCTGCTGGACGGCTTCCACGCGCTGAAACACGCGCTGCGCTTCGGGGCCCGGATCCACACCGTGCTCACGTCCGACAAGGCCGCGGTCCTGGCCCTGGCGGCCGACCTGGCCGAGGACGTGGCCGACGACGTCGGCAGCCTGGCCGTCGAGGTCCCGGCGGACGTCCTGCGCGAACTCGTGCCCCGGATCCACCCCACGGGCATCGCGGCCCTCGCCGCGCGCCCCGGCCGGGAGGCGAATCTGCGCGTCCTGTCCGAGCAGCCGCGCAAGGCGCCCGTCGTCGTCCTCGACGGCCCGCGCAATCTCGGCAACGTCGGCGCCGTCATCCGCCTCGCGGCCGGCTTCGGTGCCACCGGAGTCGTCACGGTCGGCGGCCCCGACGACCTGGACCCCTGGCACCCGAACGTCGTACGGGCCGGGGCCGGGCTGCACTACGCGACCGCGGTGGAGCGGCTGACCCCCGACGCGCTGCCGCCGGGACCGCTCTACGTCCTGGACCCCGAGGGCGAGGACATCCGCCGCGTGGCCCTCCCCGACGACGCGCTGCTGGCCTTCGGCTCGGAGCGGCACGGGATCTCGCCCGGTCTGCGGGCCAGGGCCACCCGGCTGCTGGCCGTGCCGATGCGCCCCCAGGTCTCCAGCTTCAACCTCGCGACGACGGTCGGCATGGCCCTGTTCCACTGGCTGCCGGACACGGCCGCCGTCACACCGGCAGGTCCGTAGCCGCGGGCTCCGCGGAGCCGCGGCCGGGGGCCGGCACCACGGGGCGCCCGACGGCGTCGCCACCGCCCGCCCGTCCCCGGCGCACCAGCCGGCCGGCGCGGTCGCCGGCCCAGCGCAGGAAGCCCGTCGGGAGGAAAACCGCGTCGGCCGCGATCATCGCCAGGGAGAAGATCGGCAGGCCGAGGACGAAGGCGATCGAGGCGTGCTCGACGATCATCAGCGCGAGCAGCACGTTCTTCACACGGCGGTTGAAGAGGGTGAACGGGAAGGCGACCTGGACGATCACCGTCCCGTACGTGATCACCATGACCATCAGGCCGCTGCTCGCCAGCGCGTGCGACAGCTCCGGCCACGGGCTGAAGTCGTCCAGGTGGAGCGGGTAGTACAGCGCGGTGCCGTCCTGCCAGCGCGACCCCTGGATCTTGTACCAGCCGGCCGTGGCGTAGATCAGGCACACCTCGACGACGATGACCAGCATCGCCGCGTTGTGCGTGATGTTGGCGAACACGTCGAGGAGCGTGCGCGGCTCGCCGGGCGCGTAGCGGCGCACCGCCCACCACACCGCCTGGAGCAGCAGGACGCCCCACAGGAACGGGGTCCAGCCGAGCCACGGCAGCATCCCGTCGGCCCAGGTCAGGCCTGTGCTGCCGAGCAACTGCGCGATCAGGAGGAACAGGCCCAGGACGATCCACAGGGCGACCCCCGCGGCCTCGCCCTCCCGCTCGTCCCCGCTCCGCGCGCGGCGGCGGGCGTCGAGCGACCACACCTGCCCGCAGCGGGTGAAGACCAGGTAGATCGCCATCAGGTGGACGACGTTGTCGCCGCCGTCCCCCATGAAGACGCTGCGGTTCTGCAGCGACAGCACGCCGATCATGAACAGCAGCGAGGCGGTCCGGGTGCGCCAGCCCAGCAGCAGCATGACGCTCGCGGCGATGGCGG
The DNA here is from genome assembly GCF_040644455.1 of Streptomyces sp. NPDC046977. Taxonomy (NCBI): domain Bacteria; kingdom Bacillati; phylum Actinomycetota; class Actinomycetes; order Kitasatosporales; family Streptomycetaceae; genus Streptomyces; species Streptomyces sp. NPDC046977. The sequence continues at coordinate 240,336 of NZ_JBEYWO010000005.1, read as the reverse complement.
CGGCGTAGACGAACTCGAACCAGACCCGACCGTCGCTCCACATCAGGACGGTGAAGGCGTGGTTGTCCGCGATCAGCCGGCTCGCCTGCGTCCAGCCCCACACGCCGTCGGGCCCGTAGAGCTCGTCACGGTGCGGGAACTCGCGGAGCAGGAACAGCAGCCAGGTCAGCGCGATGCCGATCCGGACGACCGCGCTCTGGTACGGGCCGATGGCGGTCCCGGTGACACGGACGAGGGCGCGCGTCAGCCCGCGGTCGGCCGCGGTGGCCAGACCCGCGAAGGGCGAGGGCACCTCGGGCCGAGCGGGAACAGGCTCAGGGGCGGGAGCCGGGGCGGCGGAGTGGTCCGGAGTGTTCACGGGCTCGGTCACGACGCGTCCTCCTGCCCCGCGGCGGCGGACTGGCTCCGCGGGGTCACGAACCACCACGGGAGCACCTGGAAGGTGGTGCGCGTGTCGGTGTTCTCGGGGTTCCAGACCGGTGCGGCGACCGCCGTGGTGCCGGTGCGCACCTGGACGCGCTCCACGTCACCGCCGTTGAGCCGGGGGCCGAGGCGCCGCTCCACGATCCGTTGCAGGTACTCGCGGCTGAGGTCGCCGCGCAGGCCGATCGGCTTGTTCCGGTCGCCGTGCGTGGTGCTGTAGAAGGTCCAGGCCCGGCGCAGCTCGTTCTGCTGGGTGTGGCTCGGGGCGACGTTGTGCCGGATCGCGACGATGTCCATGGCCGTGAGGTCGACCCAGCCGGTGGTCTCCTCGGTGGCGTCCGCCTTGCGGACCTGGGCGCGCGCCCACACGTGGATGTTCTGCTGGAGCGGGTTGGGCGCGAAAAGCTTCCAGTTCTGCTCGAACTCGGGGTAGACGTAGTCGCCGACCAGGTCTCCGTGCTGCTTGGAGAGCGTGTTCTCCGGGGCGACGTGCAGGAACACCATGAGGAGGTGCACGGACACCCCGACCAGCGCCGCGGCCAGCGCGAACGCGACCGCGATCCGAGAGGGCCGCGACAGCGCGAATATCCCGGTCGCTCCCCCGGGCCCTTCGGGTGGCTCCATGGTGGCTCTCGCTCCTGTTCCCGTGCGTCCGGCGGGTCCGGCGCACCCGGCGGGTCGGGCGTCCCGCTCGGTTCACTCAGCACGGAACGGTACTCATGCCACACAGCGGCGGTACAGCCGTCCCGGTCTTCGGTACCGGCCGACGGGCTCCCCGGCGGCAGTCCCGGGAGCGCCACGAGGGGGAGCGGCGCCCCTGACTCGGGGTTTTCCACAGGTCCCGCCCGGCCTTGACACCCTCCCGGGCACCCCCGACCATTGAACCGAACGATCGGTCGGTCGGGAGGGAAGGGGCTTGGCATGACGACAGCGGCCGCGGCCGGGGAGACCACGGAGACCACGGAAACGGAATCCGGACTCCTCGCCGCATTCGACGCGGCGGTCGCCGCCGACGCGAGGATCGAGCCTCGCGACTGGATGCCGGACGCCTACCGGGCCACGCTGGTCCGGCAGATGGCACAGCACGCCCATTCAGAGATCATCGGCATGCAGCCGGAGGCCAACTGGATCACCCGCGCGCCCTCCCTGCGGCGCAAGGCCATCCTCATGGCCAAGGTCCAGGACGAGGCCGGCCACGGCCTGTACCTCTACAGCGCCACCGAGACCCTCGGCGTCAGCCGCGACGAGCTGCTCGACAAGCTCCACGCCGGCCGTCAGCGCTACTCCTCGATCTTCAACTACCCCACGCTGACCTGGGCCGACGTCGGCGCCATCGGCTGGCTCGTGGACGGTGCCGCGATCACCAACCAGGTGCCGCTGTGCCGCTGCTCCTACGGCCCGTACGCCCGCGCCATGATCCGCATCTGCAAGGAGGAGTCCTTCCACCAGCGCCAGGGGTACGAGCTGCTGCTCGCCCTCAGCAAGGGCACCGCCGAGCAGCACGCCATGGCCCAGGACGCCGTCGACCGCTGGTGGTGGCCGTCGCTGATGATGTTCGGCCCGCCGGACGGCGAGTCCGCCCACTCCGCCCAGTCCACGACCTGGAAGATCAAGCGGCACTCCAACGACGAGTTGCGCCAGCGCTTCGTGGACATCTGCGTCCCCCAGGCCGAGATCCTCGGCCTCACGCTCCCAGACCCCGACCTGCGGTGGAACGAGGAGCGCGGCTGCCACGACTACGGAGCCATCGACTGGACCGAGTTCCAGGAAGTCCTGCGCGGCAACGGGCCGTGCAACGAACAGCGCCTGAGCCAGCGGCGCACCGCCCACGAGGAGGGCGCGTGGGTCCGCGAGGCGGCCGCCGCCCACGCGGCCAAGCAGCAAGCGGCCCGTCGCACGGCCGGGACCGAAGGGGGAGAGCGATGACGACCAGCGCCCAGGAGTGGCCGCTGTGGGAGGTCTTCGTCCGCAGCCGACGCGGACTGAGCCACACCCACGCCGGCAGCCTGCACGCCCCGGACGCCACCATGGCGCTGCGGCAGGCCCGCGACCTGTACACCCGGCGCAGCGAGGGCGTCTCCATCTGGGTGGTCCCGTCCACCCAGATCACCGCGTCCTCGCCCGACGAGAAGGACCCCTTCTTCGCCCCGTCCGCGGACAAGCCCTACCGCCACCCGACCTTCTACGAGATCCCCGAGGGAGTGGAGCACCTGTGAACGCCGCACTCGTACTGGGGGACGACGCGCTGGTGCTCGCGCAGCGCCTGGGGGAGTGGGCGGGGCACGCCCCGGTCCTGGAGGAGGAGGTCGCCCTCGCCAACATCGCCCTCGACCTGCTCGGCCAGGCCCGCGTGCTGCTCTCCCTCGCCGGTGACGAGGACGCACTCGCCTACCTGCGCGAGGAGCGGGAGTTCCGCAACCTCCAGCTCGTCGAGCAGCCCAACGGCGACTTCGCCCACACCATCGCCCGCCAGCTCTACTTCTCCCTCCACCAGGAGCTGATGTACGGCGAACTGGCCCGCGCCAAGGGCGGCCCCGAGGTGACCGGTCTCGCCGCCCTCGCCGGCAAGGCCGTCAAGGAGGTCGCCTACCACCGCGACCACGCCGTCCAGTGGACCCTGCGCCTCGGCGACGGCACGGAGGAGAGCCGGACCCGGATGCAGCGCGCCCTGGACACCCTGTGGCGCTACACCGGCGAGATGTTCCAGCCGGTCGAAGGCCTGCCGGTGGCCCTCCCGCAGCTGCGCGAGCCCTGGTTCGCCGCGCTCTCCGACGTCCTCGGGCGGGCCACGCTGGCCGTCCCCGAGGGTCCCAGCACAACGCCCTGGTCCGCAGGGGCCGGGCGGCAGGGCATCCACACCGAGCCCTTCGGGCGGATGCTCGCGGAGATGCAGCACCTCCACCGCGCACACCCGGGGGCGACATGGTGACCGCGGGCCTCAGCGCGCTCGAGGCGGAGCTCCGCGCGGCCGTCGGCGCCGTCCCCGACCCCGAGCTGCCCGTCCTCACCCTCCAGGACCTCGGCATCCTCCGGGACGTCCACCTCACCGGCCCGGGCAGCGTCGAGGTCGAGCTCACCCCGACCTACACCGCCTGTCCCGCCCTGGACACCATGGCCGCGGACGTGACGCAGGTGCTGCGTGAGCGCGGTATGACCGAGGTGTCGGTCCGCACCGTGCTCTCACCGCCCTGGTCCACCGACGCGATCACCGACGAGGGCCGCCGCAAGCTCAGCGCGTACGGCATCGCTCCCCCGCGGACCGCCGCGCCCGGCAGCGGGCCGATACCGCTGGAGCTCGCGGTGCGGTGCCCGCACTGCGGCTCCCTCGACACCGTCCTGCTCAACCGCTTCTCGTCCACCTCGTGCAAGGCGCTGCGCCGCTGCGAGAGCTGCCGCGAGCCGTTCGACCACTTCAAGGAGCTGTAGATGGCACCCGTCCCCGGGGCGCATGGCGCCTTCCACCCGCTGCGGGTGGCGGAGGTCGACCGGCTCACGGACGACGCGGTGGCCGTCACCCTCGAAGTGCCCGAGGAACTGGGCGAGATCTACCGCTACACCCCCGGCCAGCACATCGCCCTGCGCCGCACGGCCGACGGCCGCGAGATCCGGCGGACGTACTCCCTGTGCGACCCGGCGCCGCTCGGGACCGCGCCGCGCACCCTGCGGGTGGGCGTGCGGCTCGTGGAGGAGGGCGAGTTCTCGACCTTCGCCCACAAGGAACTCGCGGTGGGCGACGTCCTGGAGGCGATGAGCCCGGCCGGGCGCTTCGTCCTGCACCCGCGGCCGGGGCACTTCGCGGCGGTCGTCGGCGGCAGCGGGATCACCCCCGTGCTGTCGATCGCCTCGACCCTGCTGGCCCGTCAGCGCGACGCCCGGTTCTGCCTGATCCGCAGCGACCGCACCGCGGCGTCAACGATGTTCCTCGAAGAGGTCGCCGACCTGAAGGACCGCTACCCGGACCGCTTCCAGCTGGTCACCGTGCTCTCCCGGGAGGAGCAGCAGGCGGGGCTGCCGTCCGGCCGGCTCGACGAGGAGCGGCTGACCGGCCTGCTGCCGTCTTTGCTGCCGGTCGAGCGGATCGACGGCTGGTTCCTGTGCGGCCCCTACGGGCTCGTGCAGGGTGCCGAGCGGGCGCTGCGCGGCCTCGGGGTGACCCGCGGCCGCATCCATGAGGAGATCTTCCACGTGGACGCCGCACCGGTGACCGCCGCGGCCGCCGGTGCCCACGAGGGCGCCACCGTACGCGCGACCCTCGACGGGCGGGCCGGAAGCTGGCCCTCGCAGGGCGGCGAGTCGGTGCTGGAGACGGTCCTCCGCAACCGGGCGGACGCGCCCTATGCCTGCAAGGGCGGGGTGTGCGGGACCTGCCGCTCCCGGCTGGTCTCCGGCGAGGTGCGGATGGCCCGGAACTTCGCCCTGGAGCCCGAGGAGATCGAGGCGGGATACGTGCTGGCCTGCCAGTCGCACCCGGTCACCGCCTCCGTGGAGGTGGACTTCGACGCCTGACCGGCCCCCTCGGGACACCTGACCCCGCGGCCGGGGCAGCCCGGCCGCAGGGCTCAGAGCACGTACGCCTGGTCGCCGCCGTCCGCCACCAGCGGGCGGCCCGCGGCCTCCCAGCCGAGCATGCCGCCGTCGACGTTCACCGCGTCGATCCCCTGCGCGATCAGGTACTGCGCGACCTGCGCCGACCGGCCGCCGACCCGGCAGACCACGTGCACCCGGCGGTCCTCCGGCAGCTCCGCGAGACGGGCCACGACCTCGCCCATCGGGATGTGCACCGCGTGCTCGGCGTGCCCCGCGTTCCACTCGTCGTGCTCGCGGACGTCCAGCAGATAGCCGTCGGCCGGCACCTGCACGGGCTCCACCGCGGGCAGCTGGGCGTTGAACATGAAAAGGACTCCTTCGATAGGGCGTGCGGTCCGACGGTACCCCGGACGCTACTCGGGGCCCTTCTGGGAGCGGACGAGCTCCGCGAGCCGCGCCTCGCGGTTGGCGACCTGGTTGAGCAGGCTCTCGGCGATCTCGTTCAGCAGACCGTCCGGATCGTCCGGGGAGAGCTTCATCATCTGCGCGATCGCGCTCTCCTCCAGCTCCGCCGCCACGGCGGCGAGCTGCTCCTTGCGCTGCGCCAGCCACTCCAGCCGGGCGTAGAGGACCTCGCCCTCGCTGGGCTGCTGCTCCTCCGGCACCGGGCCGGCCTCCCACTCGGCCGCCAGTTCGCGCAGCCGCTCCTCGTCGGCGTAGGCGTACGCCTCGTTGACCCGGGCGATGAACTCGCTGCGGCGCTCCTGCTCCGCCTCGTCCTGCGCCAGGTCCGGGTGCGCCTTGCGGGCCAGCTCGCGGTAGAGGCGCTGCGCCTCCTTGCCGGGCCGGACGCGGCGCGGCGGGTGGGGGTCCTCGACGGGACGGACGCCGTCGGAGCCGAGCAGACCTCCGAACAGTTCTTCGACCCCCGGCATGGGCATCACAAGAGCCCGGGCCTCCCAGGCACGGCGGATGTCGTCCCGGTCTCCGCTGTTGGCGGCGACCGCCTCGGCGATCAGTGCGTCGAGCTCGTCGAGCCGGGCATACATGGGCCCGAGCTTCTGATGGTGCAGCCGGGAGAAGTTCTCGACCTCCACCCGGAAGGTCTCCACCGCGATCTCGAACTCGATCAGTGCGTGCTCGGCGGCCCGCACGGCCTGCGCCAGCCGGTCCTGCGGATCGGAGGAGGCGGCGGTCGTCTCAGTGCCGGAGGTTTTCTTCACCGGTCCAGCCTACGAGGCCGAACGGGTGCCGGTCACAAGGTCCGTGAGCCCGCTCACGCCCCACGCGCTCCGTCGGCGCGCTCCTGTGCGCTCCGGCGCGCGCCCCGCGCACATGAGCGCACCCGGACACCCCACCATCGTCCCGCGGAACACATGCCCCCGATGCGCTCCGGGACCGCCCCCGCAGGCCCCCCGCGCCCCGCTCGCCGACCCGGCCTCGGATCCCCGCCGGGAACCGCCTCAGACGCCCGTCTCCGCCGCGATCCGCCCCGCCCGCACCGCCGCCAGCAGCTCCGCGTGGTCCGCCTCCGTACGGTCCGCGTACGCGACCGCGAACGACGCCACCGCCTCGTCCAACTGCTCGCCCTTGCCGCAGTAGGCCGCGATCAGCCGCGGGTCCGCGTTGTGCGCGTGCGCCCGGGCCAGCAGCGCCCCGGTCATCCGCGCGTAGTCGTCGATCAGCCCGGCGCGCAGCGACGCGGGGTCGACGCTGCCCTTGCGGTTGCGGAACTGCCGCACCTGGTACGGGCGCCCCTCCACGTCCGCCCACCCCAGCAGGCTGTCGCTGACGACCTGCATCCGCTTCTGCCCCATCACCACGCGCCGCCCCTCGTGCCCGGCCGCGGGCGTGCCGAAGCCGGCCCGCGCCAGGTGCGGCAAGAGGGCCGACGGCCGTGCCTCCTTCACCTGGAGCACCAGCGGCTCCCCGTGGTGGTCCAGAAGCAGCACCACGTACGAGCGCGTGCCCACGCTGCCGGTCCCGACCACCCGGAACGCCACGTCGTGCACCGCGTACCGGGACAGCAGCGGCCACCGGTCCTCGCCGACCGTGGCCAGGTAGCCCTCCAGGGACAGCGCGCCCGCGACGGCCACCGCCTCCGCGTCGGGCACCCGGCGCAGCACGGGTGGCGCGTCGACGAAGCGCCGGCCGCCGCCCCCGTCCGGCTCGGTGGCACGGGCGGCGAACTTGGCGCTGGTGTTGCGCCGTGCCTTCTCGCCGACCCGGCGCAGCGTGCCGGCCAGGTCACGGGCGTCGGCGTGGGTGACCAGTGCCTCGTCGGCGATGGCGTGCCAGCCCTCCATCACCGGCAGCTTGGCCAGCAGCCGCATGGTGCGCCGGTACGCGCCGACCGCGTCGAAGGCGGCGCCGCGGCAGATGTCCTCGTCCGCGCCGGCCTCGCGTCCGGCGAGCACCAGGGAGACGGCGAGCCGCTTGACGTCCCATTCCCAGGGGCCGTGCACGGTCTCGTCGAAGTCGTTGATGTCGATGACCAGGCGGCCGCCGTGGTCGCCGTACAGGCCGAAGTTGGCGGCGTGGGCGTCGCCGCAGATCTGGGTGCCGACGCCGGTGACCGGGGTGCCGGCGAGGTCGCCCGCCATGAGTCCGGCCGAGCCGCGCAGGAACGCGAAGGGGCTCGCGGCCATCCGCCCCACCCGCAGCGGCACCAGCCCGGGGATGCGCCCCTCGCTGGAGGCGAGCACCGATTCCACGGCCCCCTGCCGGCCGTCCTCGGGCGCGAGTTCGGCGTGCGTCTCGCGCGGCACCCGCCGGCGCAGGGCCCGGCCCTGCTCCTTGGGGGCGCCGTCGTGCGGCCACCGCGCGAACCCGGGGATGTGCGGAATTCTGTGCTCCGCCTGCTGCACCTGCTCCACGCGCCTCTCCACCGATTCGGGCCATGCCCGGTTGGTCACTCCTGGGGGCAATCTAGCCATTTACCGGACCGCGTCCGTTGTTTCATGCTTGCCTGAACACGAACGAACCGACCCTGATTGCTCCTTCAGCCTTCCGCGCCGAACCGCAGCCGAACCGCAGGTACCCGACGTTGGATGAGATGACCAGGCTCCCTGCCACCGCCACCACCACCGCGCTCGCGGCCACGGGTGTGTCCGCCCTGCTGCGCCTCGCCGTCGTGTGCGTCGACCCCGACGGGGACATCTCGTACTGGAACCGCGGCGCCGAGGAGCTGTTCGGGCACCGCTGGGAAGGCGTGTTCGGCCGCCCGTCGACCGGTCTGCTGCCGCACGCCCCGGGCGCGGCCGGGCCGTCCGGAGCCCCGGGACCGGCAGTCCCGCCGGGGCCGCCCGGCCGGTCCACCGCCACCGGGCAGGACGTCCTGGAGCTGCTGGACGACCTCACGGAGCCCGCGTGGGCGGGCAGCCTGCCGGCCACCGACCGCGACGGCGCGGTCAAGGACGTGATGTGGTGGTCGTACCGGATCATGGAGCCGGCCGGCCGCAGCCTGCTGCTGATCGCCGCCAACGCCCGTCCACTGCGCGACACCGGGCCCCGGCTGGCGCTCGGCGACCGCCTCCTGCCGTACGCCGCCGACAGTTCGGTGCTGCGCGGGGGCGTCCGTGTCGCCGCACGCCTCGCGCCGGTCCCCGATCCCGGGCACGCCGGGCACCTGGCGGCCCGGCTCGGCTCGGTGCTGCCCCGGGTCAGCGCGGGCCGGCTGGAGCGGATCATGCAGCAGATCGTCCCGCTGGGGTACCCGGCCGTCGAGGTGGACGGCACGCTGCCGCTGCCGGTCCTGCCCGAGGAGTACGAGGCCGGCGCGGTGCGGGCCGCGCCCGCCAACCCCGGCACCGGCCGCACCGCCCGGGCGACCCGCCCCGCGTACCGCGAGCTGCTCCCGGGCCCGCGCACCGACGGCGCCCCGCCGGCGCTCGCCCCCGCCCTCGCTCCGGCGCTCGCCCCCGGGCATGTGCTGGACGAGCAGCTGGCGCTGCTCCGCGAGACGGGCGCCAAGGTCGGTTCCACCCTGGACCTGGAGACGACGGCGCGGGAGCTGTGCGCGGTCACGGTGCCGCGGTTCGCCGACTTCGCGGCGGTGCTCGTCGTGGACCAGCTGTTCTCCGACACCGAGCTGCCCAAGGACGACCGCGCGGGGGACACGATCATCGCCCGCCGGGTGGCGGTCGCGCACACCGCGGCGACCCCCGGTTCGTGGGCGGCCGCCCTGCCGGAGGGCGAGTTGATCCCGTTGCCCGCCGACAGCACCCCGCGCATCGGGGAGCCCCTGGTCGTGCCGGTGATAGACCCCGCGATCGCCCGCGACATCGCCGTGGACCTGGGAGTACCGGGACTCGGGCCGCTGCTGCCGGACCGCTCGATGATCGTGGTGCCGCTGACGGCACGCGGCACGGTGCTGGGCCGGATGTGCTTCCTGCGGCACCCGGGCCGTCGCCCCTTCGACGCCAAGGACGCCGCGACGGCCTCCGAGGTGGCCGCGCGCGGCGCCGTCCACCTGGACAACGCGCGGCTGCACCGGATGGAGTCGCGGGCCGCGGCCACCCTTCAGCGCAGCATGATGCCGACCCGGCCGCCGCGCCTGCCCGGGGTGCGGATCGCCCACCGCTACATGCCCGGTGACCGCCAGGCGCAAGTGGGCGGCGACTGGTTCGACGCCATCCAGCTGCCGGGCGGCCGGGTCGCGCTGATCGTCGGCGACGTGATGGGGCACGGTCTGCTGTCGGCCGCGGTGATGGGCCAGTTCCGGACCTCGGTGATCACCATGGCCGCGCTCGACCTGCCGCCCGCCCAGCTGCTGCGCCACCTGGACAACCTCGCCCACCGGCTCGGCGCCGAGCACCTGGCGACCTGCGTGTACGCGGTCTACGACCCGATCCACCGCACTCTGACCCTGGCCAACGCCGGTCACATCCCGCCGGTGCTGGCCCGGCACGACGGCCGCAGCGAGCTGCTGCAGATCCCCAAGGGCGCCCCGATCGGGGTGGGCGGTGTGCCCTTCGAGACGGTGGAGATCCCGGTCCCGGACGGCAGTTGGCTGGTGCTGTGCACCGACGGGCTGGTGGAGGTGCGCGGGCAGGGCATAGACGCCGGTCTGGCGGCCCTCTGCGCCAACGTCATCGAGCCGCAGCAGACCCCGGAGGACGTCTGCGAGCAGATCCTCAGCCGCGTCCACTCCGACGACCGGCGTGACGACGTGGCACTGCTCGTCGCCAACTTCCAAGGCATTCCGTCGCAGGACGTCGCCGAGTGGCAGCTGGCGCTGGACCCGTCCGACGTCGGCAGGGCGCGGGCGCTCACCCGCGCGCAGCTGGCGGAATGGGGGCTGGAAACGCTCGCCGATCTGACCGAGCTGCTGGTCAGCGAGTTGGTGACGAATGCGCTGCGGGCCGCCTCGCACGAGGTCTCGCTGCGGTTGATGCGGGTCGGCAAGCTGCTGGTCGAGGTGAGCGACGACGACCACAACCTGCCGCATCTGCGGCGTGCGGACGCCGACGACGAGGAGGGCCGCGGGCTGGCGCTGGTGAGCAACCTCTCACGGCGCTGGGGCACCAGCCGCAAGGCCGTCGGCAAGGTCGTCTGGTTCGAACTGCCACTGCCCTCCTGAGCACCGGCGCCCCGGGCGACGACGCCCGGCAGACGTCGGTCACCTGGAGGCCGACGTCCGTGCCGCCGGCGGCACGTATGGGGAGGCGGCCGGTCTCCGGCTCCCGCGAACCCGCCGAGGCGGGGCAGCTGGTGGGGATGCTCGCCGGGGAGCCCGCCGCCGCCATCGGGCCGGAGCTCGGTGCAGGGGTTCTCACCCGGCACGTGATTCTCCGCCCAGGGCCGGCCCGAGGGCCTCGCCCGCCTCGGTCAGCCGGTAGCCGACCCGCAACGACGGCCCCGCATCCACCTCGCGGACGACCACAGGCCGCCCAGTTCGAGCTGCCACTGCCCTCCTGAACGGCAGCACCCCGGGCGACAACGCCCGACACACGTCGGTCAGCAGGCATCGGGCGAAAGGGCCTCGCCCGCTTCCGTCAGCCGGTAGCCGACCCGCAACGACGGCCCCGCATCCACCTCGCAAACGGCCGCAGGCCGCCCGGTTCGAACTACCGCCGCTCTGCCCGGAACCCGGGCAACGACGACCGGCACGCGCAGCTCATCAGGCGTCGGGCCGGAGCTCGGTGCAGGGGTTCTCGCCGGGCAGATGGTTCTCGGCCCAGCGGCCGAGTTCGCCCAGGGCCGGGCCGAGGGCCTCGCCCGCCTCGGTCAGCCGGTAGCTGACCCGCAGCGGCGGCCCGGCATCCACCTCACGGACGACCAGTCCGGCCTCGGCCAGCTCCGTGAGCCGGTCGGAGAGCATGCGCTCGCTGATCCCGGGGATGGCCCGCCGCAGCTCGGCGAAGTAGGCCGGCCGCTGTGTGAGAACCGCCACGACCAGGCCGGTCCAGCGCTTGCCGAGAAGCCCGAACACGCGCGTCAGCCCGCTGTCCACGCGTGCGCACTGCTCGGGCGGATGGTCCGCCTGCTCGATCCCCTGTGCCATGCCCCCACGATACCGCCCTTGTCACTAGCGGCTGCAGAAAAGTAAGCTCCTGTGATAGCAATAGCTCCGCACGAAGACATAGCTGCGAAGTTTTCTTTCAGAGCAAAGCAAAAGGAAGTGAGCACCCCCATGCCCACGCTGCTGCACATCGACTCGTCCATCTGGCCCGCCGAGGGCTCCGCCTCACGGGACGTCGCCGCCACCTTCCGCAAGGAGTGGGAGGCCCAGCACCCGGGCGGCGAGGTGATCTACCGGGACCTCTCCGCCGAACCGGTGCCGCACATCGACGCCGCCGCCTACACCGCGGGCGCCGAGCACCCGGTCCGGAACGAGCTCGCCGACGAGCTGGAGCGCGCGGACGCCGTGCTGATCAGCGCGCCGATGTACAACTACACAATCCCGTCGACCCTGAAGGCCTGGCTGGACCAGGTGATCATCCTGGGCCGCACCGCGGGTGAGCACCCCTCGGCGGCCGACACCCCGGTGGTCGTCGTCGCCAGCCGCGGCGGCGGTTACGGCCCGGGGACACCGCGCGCCGACTTCGAGTTCGTCACCAACTACCTGGAGAAGGTGCTCACCGGGGGCCTCGGCATCAAGGAACTGCACTTCATCGTTCCGGAGCTGACCCTGGCCCGGGTCGTGCCCGCGATGGCCGACCTGGTCGAGCTCTCCGACGCCTCCAAGGCCTCCGCCCACGAGCAGGCCGGCGCCAAGGCCAAGGAGCTCGCCTCGCGCATCGCCGCCTGACCGCGGCGGCGGCCGAGCCGCTCCACCCAGAACGGCCGCGGCACCCCCGAGCCGCGGACCCCCGACACGCGAAGGGCCGCGTGGCAGTTGCCACGCGGCCCTTCGCCGTCGTCATCGCGGGCCCTGGACCCGCGTGCCGTACGTGCGCCCACCGGGGCGCGGGACGTCAGAGGTTGACGCCAAAGTCCTGTGCGATGCCGCGCAGGCCGGAGGCGTACCCCTGGCCGACGGCGCGGAACTTCCACTCGGCGCCGTTGCGGTAGAGCTCGCCGAAGACCATGGCGGTCTCGGTGGAGGCGTCCTCGGTGAGGTCGTAGCGGGCGAGCTCGTTGTTGTCGGCCTGGTTCACCACGCGGATGAACGCGTTGCGGACCTGACCGAAGGACTGCTGGCGGCTCTCGGCGTCGTAGATCGACACCGGGAAGACGATCTTGGAGACCTCGGCCGGGACCGTCACCAGGTTCACCTTGACCTGCTCGTCGTCGCCCTCGCCCTCACCCGTGAGGTTGTCGCCGGTGTGCTCCACCGAACCCTCGGGGCTCTTGAGGTTGTTGAAGAAGATGAAGTGCTTGTCCGAGACGACCTTGCTGTCGGCGTCGACCAGCAGCGCGCTCGCGTCGAGGTCGAAGTCCGTGCCGGTGGTCGTGCGCACGTCCCAGCCGAGACCGACGGTGACCGCGGTCAGTCCCGGGGCCTCCTTGGTCAGCGAGACATTGCCGCCCTTGGAAAGGCTGACACCCATGGGATCTCCCTGCTCAATCCGGCGCGGGCCGCGCCCCTTGACGATTCCTTTGCCCATCGCGTACAACGGGCCGCCCCACGCGCGGGTTCCCGCCGCCGCGCCGCTTCACCTGAGTGCCGCAGCGCCGCTCGTCACAGTGTCCGTACGCTCTCCAGCTCCGCCGCGAACAGCAGCGCGGGATCGAAGCCCATCCCGGTGAAGTGGCCGGCGAGCTCCAGCGAGAGCACGCCGTGCAGTCGCGTCCACACCGCCAGGGCCCGGCGCAGCCCCGCCTCCGGGGCGGGGTGGCCGCCGGTCCACTCCCGGTGCGCGGCGAGGTGTTCGTCCAGGGCCGGGCCGGCCGGGCCGGAGCAGGCCCCGGGCGCCGCGGCGGCGGGTTCCGCGCAGGCGTCGAGCAGCGTCGCCATGATCTCCCGGGCGATGCCGGTGATGTCGTCGGGCGCCCGGTAGCCCGGCACGGGCGTGCCGTACACGAGGAAGTAGCGCTGCGGGTCCTCCAGGGCCCAGTGGCGCAGGGCGTGCGCCAGGCCGGGGAGCCCCGGCTCCGCCCGGGCGGCCGCGGCGAAGGCGTCGGCGAGGCTGCGGTAGGCGTCGCGGACGAGTTCGGTGATCAGGTCGTCGCGGCCGGCGAAGTAGCGGTAGAGCGCGGGGCCGCTCATGCCCATCTGCTTGGCGATCCCGTTGAGGGAGAGCGCCGAGGCCCCCGCCGCGGCGATCTGCTCCCAGGCGCGTTCCTTGATCTCCGCGCGGACCTGGCTGCGGTACCGCTCCCGCGGGGTCGTCGTCCTCGGGTCCGCCATGCTCCGCCGCCTTCCGTCCGCCGCACTGCCCGGGCCATCTGAGCTATACCCGCACAGCGAAGTGAGAACCTATCACCCACTCGGGGCGGCTCAGGCGGCGTCCGTACGGAGCGCGTCCAGGGCCAGCGTCAGGTCCACCAGGTCCCGGGGGTGGGTGAGCCGCCGCCCCGTGAGCAGTTCGAGGCGGTGCAGCCGGTTGAGGACGGTGTTGCGGTGGCAGTCCATGCGCTCCGCGGCGGCGCGCGGCGATCCGCCGCAGTCCATCCAGGCGGCGAACGTGCCCAGCAGGCAGTCCCGTTCGTCCTCGGGCAGGTCCCGCAGCGGACCGAGCACCCGGCCGGCCAGCTCGCCGGCGAACGGCCGGTCCGAGGCGATCAGAGCGTCCGGGATGCGCTCCTCCCAGAGCACCACCTCCCCGTCGGCCGTGCAGGCGGGCAGGGCCAGTTCGGCCAGCGCCCGGGAGCGGTGCAGCTGCGACAGGCCCGTCACGACCGGCCCGACCCCCGCGCGCAGGCCCGGCACGGTCCGCAGGAACGCGGTGAACGCGGTGGACGCGGTGGACGCGGTCTGCGGCTCCCCCAGCAGCACGACGAGGTACTCGCCCGCCCCCTCCCGCGGCACCCGCAGCAGCCGCCCGCCGGTACCGGACGCGGCGGCGGGGACAGCCGTACGGACCGCGGTCCGTGCCGTGGTCGCGGCGACCGCGAAGCGCCCGTCCACGGGGACGCCCAGGGCCTGCGCCACGGCGCACACGCCCATCCCGTCCGAGCGGCCCTCCAGGAGCGCGGCCAGCAGGGTCGCGGCCGGCGGGCCGCCCGCAACCGTGCCGTCGTCGGACGTCTCGCGGTAGGCCTCGGCCAGGATCGCGGCGTTGCGTTCCCTGAACCCCCACATCCGCGGGGCGACGCGGACCATGAGGCACAGCCGGTCCGGGTCGTGGGCGGCGACGGTGTCCACGAGTTCCTGCCACAGGACCGCGCCGCCCACGGACAGCACGTGCAGCAGCAGTTCCGGCGGCATCCCCAGGGCGGCCTGCCTTCGCCCCACCGTGCCCATGTGCAGGGCGGCGGCGACGTCGCAGCCCGGGTCCACGAGCCGGTCCAGGTGCATCCTGATGATCGTCGCGAAGCCCTCGGGCGAGCAGTCGGGGTTGCCCGCGTGGTCCATGAAGCCGGGGACCTCGGTGCGCAGCCGCGCCGTGACCCGCGCCGCCAGCTCGTCCACCCGTCCCCGCATACGCAGCGCGGCCGCGCGCAGCAGCGCGCTGGCCTCGGCCTCGTCCCGCGCGGCGGCCGCCCCCTCGGTGCGGACGCTCACCGCGGGTGCCCCCCGGCGGCGGGGGCGATGCGCTCGGCGTCGAGGGCGAGCGCCAGGTGCACGACGTCGTGCGGCCGGGACGGCGAGCGGCCGGTGAGCTCCTCCAGCCGCCGCAACCGCCGCCGCAGGGTGTTGGCGTGGCAGAAGAGGGCGGCCGCGGCCCGCTCGACGGAGCCGTCGGAGTCCAGCCAGGTCCCCAGGGTCTCCAGCAGGACGGTCCGCTCGGCCGGGTCGACCGCGTGCAGTCCGCCCAGCACGCCGGAGGCGACCTCGGCCGCCACCTCGGGACGGCGGGCGAGCAGGGCGGCCGGCCAGCGCCGGTCGAGGAGCGCCACCTCCCCGTCGCGTGTGCAGGTGCGCAGGGCGAGTTCCGCGAGGTCCCGGGCGTGCCCGGCGTCGGCGAGCCGCGTCACTTGGGGGCTCAGCCCGGCCCGCGCCCCGTCGGGCACGCCGAGCGCCGACGCGAACGCGTCGACCGGCAGCTCGCCCAGTTCGGCCAGGAGCACCTCGCCGGCCGGCGGGAAGGCGCGGCGCACCCGCACCCCGGCGGGTGTGCCGCTGCGCGCCGGGCCCGGCCGCGGGCGGCGCGAGGTGTTGCGTACGACGGCGACCGCGAAACGGCCGGTCTCCGGGAGGTCCAGTGCCCGGGCGGTCTCCGCGACGTCCCGCGGGCCCACCTGCCCGGCCAGCAGCGCCTCCAGCGCGCGGCGCCCGCGCTGCCGGTGGTGGGTCGCCTCGGCGCGGGCCCGGCCGTGGGCGTCCGCCATCAGCCGGCTGTCCCGTTCGAACAGGTCCCAGACCTCCGCCGCAGCGCGGGCCATCAGCCGGGTGCCCCGCGGTGTGCGGTCCTCACCGGCGCGCACCAGGGACAGCCACAGCTCGTCGCCGCCGGTGCGGTAGGCGCCGATCATCGAGCGGAGCGGGAAGTCCTGCCAGGCCCTGCGCTCGCCCACCCAGGACTGGTACTCGGCGGACACCATGGTGTGCGCCGGGTCGGCGAGCGAGTCCAGCACGGCGGCGACAGCGCCTCCCGCCTCCTCCCGGAACCCGGGCGGCACGAGTCCCGGCTCCCGGTAGGCCGGGTGCCGTTCGCGTATCCGGTCGACGATCCGGTCCGCGAGCGGCACGACCCGCCTGCGGACCTCGCGCGCCGCCGACCGCAGCAGTTCGGCGTGCTCGAGATCGTCCGCGTCGGATGCGGGGCGTGTCGGCGCAGGGGCGGTCATCCGGTCTCCTCCCGGTGCCCGGGGAGCGGCGGTCCGGGGGCGTCACGCGTTTCTACCCGCCGTACGACCGGGGCCGGTAGGCAACCGACGCAACCCTTACCCATTCCGACGGGGATCTCCGCAGGTCACCAGGGATCTCCGCAGGTCACCGAACACGCGGTCGACCGCGCGGCACCCGCTGGCCGCCGGCCCCCGGCGATGGCGGCGCACAGCGCGGCACCGCCGTCGTTGGGAAGCGCCACCAGAAACGGTCCCGCCCCTCGCCCGGCGGCCACGGGATCTCTTCCCATGGAGGCTCCGGTCGAGCGGCTCGTCCCGAGCTCTCCCGGCGGCGTCGGCGCCGACGCCCGTCCCTCTCAAGGAGCACCCCCCGTGACCCGGAAACCCCTCGGTTCCGCCGTTGCCCTCGCGGCCGCCCTCGTCACCCTGCTGTCCGGCTGCGGCACCCTGGGGGCCGCGCCGGGACCCGACGACCGTCCGGTCGACAAGGCGGGGACGACCATCGGTCCCGGCATCACCCCGAGCACCATCCAGCTCGGCGTCCTCACCGACCTGTCCGGCCCGTACGCCCCGCTGGGCCGTTCGGTGCTGCAGGCCGAGCAGCTGTACGTGGACAGGGTGAACGCCTCGGGCGGCGTGTGCGGCCGCAAGCTGAAGCTGATCGTCCGCGACCACGGCTACGACGTGGAGAAGGCCGTCATCCAGTACAGGCAGCTGGAGCCGTCGATCGCGGCGATGCCCGGGCTGCTCGGCTCGTCCATCATCAACGCCCTGATGGCCGACGTCGGGACCGACCAGGTCATGACGATGGCGCTGGGCTACTCCTCGACGCTCCTGGGCCAGTCCACCCTGCAGACCATCAGCGCCACCTACGACATCGACATGATCAACGGCCTGGACTGGGCGGCCGGCGCGTACGGCCTGAAGCGCGGGGACAAGGTCGGCTACCTCTACCTGAAGGGCGACTACGGGCACAACGCCCTGCGCGGAGCGAAGTTCGTGGCCCACGAGAAGCGGCTGAACCTGGTCACCCGGGAGCTCTCGGAGGACCAGAAGGACCTGAGCGCGCAGGTGCACGACCTGGCCGGCGCCGGCGTCAAGGCGGTCCTGATCACCGCGAGTCCGCTGCAGACCGCGTCGGCGGTCGGGAGCGCGGCCGCGCAGGGCCTGCTGGTGCCGTTCCTGTCCAGCGCGGCCGGCTTCCACCCGCAGATGCTCCAGAGCCCCGCGGCCCCGGCGGTGCTGAGCATGCTGCGCCTGGTCGCCCCGACCCCCGCGCTGACCGACCACGCGCCCCAGATCAAGAAACTGGTGGCGGACTACCAGAGGGAGTACCCCGGCCAGCCGCTGGACCAGGGCGTGGAGAACGGCCACAACACCATGGCGGTCGCCGTCCAGGACCTGAAGGAGGCCTGCGCCGACAAGGACCTCAGCCGGGAGGGCATCATCGCCGCTCACCACAAGCTGACCGGCTTCGACCCCGGCATGGGCCCGGCCCTGGACTTCTCCGACCCGTGGCGGCCCAGCGCCACCGCGAGCTACATCCTGAAGCCGGAGAAGGGCGTTCCCGGCGGCCTCGTCGATGTGAAGGGGCCCTTCAAGGTGCCGTCGGTGGAGCAGTACCTCGCCAGGTTCTGACACACCGTCCGCCGGCCGGTCCGCGTCCCGCCCTTGTCCCGTCCCCCGTTCGCGGGGACGTGGGCAAGGGCGGCCGTCGTAGGGCGGCCGCCGGGGCCGGTGGTCAGGCGGGCTCCGCCGGCCGGACGCCGGCGTTGTGCCGGTTGACGTTGACGGTGATGCGGCGGACGAGCTCCTGCGTGGTGGCGATCTCCTCGGGGGTCAGCCCCATGGCCTCGCCGATGGCGGGCGGGACGCTCGCGATGTGCTGGTGCACCGTGACGCCCTGCGGGGTGAGCGCGACCTCGACCACCCGTTCGTCGTCGGCCCGGCGTTCCCTCTTGAGCAGGCCGTTCGCTTCGAGGCGCTTGATCAGCGGGGTGACGGTGCCGTAGTCCAGTTGCAGGGCGGCGACCAGTTCCTTGACGGTCGCGGTGCCGTGCTCGCCGAGGGCGACCAGGACGAGGTACTGGGGGTAGGTCAGTCCCAGCGGGTCGAGCAACGGCCGGTAGGCACCGGTGACGGCCCGCGAGGCCGCGTACAGGGTGAAGCAGAGGTGCTCGTCCAGCAGCGGCGCTGGCCGGCCGGGCCCGGGCACGTGGCGGTCGTCGCTCATGACGGCGTCCCCTTTCTCGAGTTTCCTCGGGCTTTCTTGAGCTTCCTGGAGTTCGTCGGTCCGCTTCCTTCCGTCCACCATCATACCGGGCACGACAAACTCGCACCCATTTAACTTGTGCACGATAGAAACGCCCGCTAGATTTCTCGTCGTCGCCCCGGACGGCAACGCCCGTGACGATCACCCCTGCCACCGAAGGAGATCCCCATGAACCCGAAGTCCGTCGTCCGCCGCACCCGTACGTCCGCCGCCGTGGTGGCCGCCGCCGCGGGAGTGGCGGCCGCCTCCCTCGCCGTCACGGCACAGGCGCACGCCGCGCCCGAGCACCACGCGGAGGGCAAGAAGCCGACGGTGGTGCTCGTGCACGGCGCGTTCGCGGACTCGTCGAGCTGGAACGACGTGATCACGCGGCTGAAGCGCGACGGCTATCCGGTGGTGGCACCCGCCAACCCGCTGCGCGGCCTGGACAGCGACGCGCAGTACCTGGCCGGCTTCCTCAAGAGCGTGAAGGGCCCGGTCGTGCTGGCCGGCCACTCGTACGGCGGCGCCGTGATCAGCGAGGCCGCCGCGGGCGACCCGAACGTCAAGGCGCTGGTCTACATCGCCGCCTTCGCCCCCGACAAGGGCGAGAGCGCGCTCGAACTGTCCAACAAGTTCCCGGGCAGCACCCTCGGCGACGCCCTGAACCCCGTGTCGTTCCCGCTCCCCGACGGCACCACCGGCACCGACCTCTACATCAAGGCCGACAGGTTCCACGACCAGTTCGCCGCCGACGTCCCCACCCGGGTCACCGACCTGATGGCCGCCACCCAGCGCCCCGTCGCCGCCTCGGCCCTGGAGGAGAAGGCCACCCAGGCCGCGTGGAAGAAGATCCCCTCCTGGAACCTGATCACCACCGAGGACAAGAACATCCCGCCGGCCGCCCAGCGCTTCATGGCCGAGCGCGCCCACTCGCACACCACCGAGATCAAGGCCTCCCACGCCGTCTCGGTCTCCCGGCCCGGCGCCGTCACCCGCGTCATCGAGCAGGCCGCACGGACCACCCAGCGCTGAACCGCCGCGGCGCGGCCCGCACCGGGAACCGACCCCCGGTGCGGGCCGCGCCGCGATCCCCCTGCGCCTCAGAGCGCGAGCGCCTCCGTCGGGGGCAGCCGGGAGGCCCGGACCGAGGGGTAGACGCCCGCCAGCACGCCCACGACCACGGCGCCCGCCACGCCGCTGGTGACGACGGTCAGCGGCACCACGGGCGGCCAGCCCTGATGGAGGCTGTAGCCGATCGCGGCCAGCGCGCCGAGCACGGTGCCGGCGACGCCGCCCAGGGCCGACAGCATCACCGCCTCCATGAGGAACTGGCCGCGGATCTGGCCCTTGCTGGCACCGAGCGCCCGGCGCAGGCCGATCTCCTTGCGGCGTTCCAGGACCGAGATGAACATCGTGTTGGCCACGCCGATGCCGCCGACCAGCAGGGCCACCCCCGCCAGCCCCAGGAAGAGCGAGGAGAAGGTGTTCTGGGTCGCCTTCTTGGCGGCCAGGACGTCCGAGGGCCGGCTGACCTGCACCAGTTCCGGCGTCTGCGGATCGAGGGTGGCGGGCAGCACGGCGCGTACGGCCTCCACCGCGTCGTCCCTCGCCTCCACGTAGACCACGGTCGGGTGGTTGTCGAAGCCCAGATAGGTGCGGGCCGCTCCCCAGCCGACCAGGACGGACTGGTCGAGCTCCGGGGTGAGCGGCATCGGGGCGAGGATGCCGGTCACCGCGAACGACTGCCCGCCGACGAAGACCAGCGGGACGGGCCCGCCGGGTTCCAGCCGGGTGATGCCGAGCCACGCCGCGGCCTGGTCGCCCAGGACGGCGGTGGGGAAGCGGTCGGAGTCCCGGCTGAGGAACCGCCCCGAGCGGACCGTGGCGTGGATCGTCCTCAACAGGTCCTCGTGGCTCGCCAGTACCGTGATGCCGATGCCCGCGTCCGAGGGGGCCCGGTCCGAACGCCGCACCTGCGCATGGGTGTTGGCCACCTCGCTGACCGACGTCACGGGGCCGACCCGGCGGGCCATCGCCACGGCCTCCTCGGGCAGCGGCGCCGACTCCTCCCCCGGCTGGGGAACGGCCTGCGCCTGAAGGAGGTTGGGACCGAGTGCGTTGAGCTCGTCGAGCAGGTGCCGCTGGCTCGACGCCGGGATGCCCGTCACGACGATCACGGTGGCGATGCCGATGGAGATGCCCAGCGCGGACAGCGCGGCCCGCATGACCCGGATGCGGATGCCCAGGAATCCCAGGCGCAGGAAGTCGCCGGGCGGCAGCCGCACCGCGCGGATGTACCGGTCCTCCGGTGGGCTGGTCATGGGGTTCCTTCCGCACGGGTGTCGCGGACGATGCGGCCGTCGCGGATCTCCACCCGCCGCGGCAGCCGGGCGGCGATGTCGCGGTCGTGGGTGATGACGGTGATGGTGGTGCCTTCGTCGTTGAGCCGGACCAGCAGGTCCAGGACCGCCTGCCCGTTGGCGGTGTCGAGCGCGCCGGTGGGTTCGTCGGCCAGCACCAGCGCCGGTGTGTTGACCAGGGCGCGGGCGATCGCCACCCGCTGCTTCTCGCCCCCGCTGAGCTGGTGCGGCAGATGGTCCACCCGGTGCGACAGCCCGACCCGGCCGAGGGCTTCGACGGCGAGCGGCCTGCGCCGGCGCCGGGTCACGCCGGCGTAGAGCAGACCGGTGGCGACGTTCTCGGCCGCCGAGAGCCCGTCGGTGAGGTGGAACTGCTGGAAGACGAAGCCCAGCCATCGCCCCCGCAGCACCGACAGCTGCCGGTCGCGGAGTTCGGCCGCGTTCCGGCCCGCGATCTCCACCGTGCCGCTGCTGGGCAGGTCGAGTGTGCCCATGAGATTGAGCAGGGTGGACTTCCCCGAGCCCGACGGGCCGACGATGGCGAGCAGTTCACCGCGGTCGATGGTCAACGAGACGTCGTCCAGGGCGCGGACCCCGCCGGCGTAGACCTTGCTCGCGCCGTCGACCCTCAGCACGGTGCGGTCCGAAGGAGGGCGCGCCGCGGCCGGCCGCGCGAGGTCGGTACCGGTGCCGGGGACCGTGTGCCCGGCCCGGCGGCGGCCCCGGCTCATGAGGCCGTCACCACCCGCAGCCCCTCGGTCAGGCCGGTCCCGCTGACCTCCACCATGCCGCTCGCGTACAGCCCCGTGGTCACCGCGAGGTAGCCGCCGTCGGTCCGCTGCACGGCGTAGCCGCCCCCGCTGAGGGCGACCAACGCGCCGACGGGCACGGCCAGGACGTGCTTGCGGGCCACGGAGGTGAACCGGACCTCCACGTTCGCGGTGTCGTACTTCGGCAGGACCGAGGGAGCGACGGTGACATCCAGGGTGGGCGGGGTGTTCTCGCCCACGGGCGAGTCGCCGCCTCCCTGCACGGACTGGCTGATCGCGGTGACGGTCCCCGGGATCTCGCGGGAGTCGGGGAGCGTGATGGTCACGTGCGCGCCCTTGGTGATGCCGTCGGTGTCGGTGGCCGGGACCGGCACGCTGACGGCCTTGGTGGTGCGGGTGACCGTCATCAGCGGGCCGGCGACGGGATCCCCGAGCTGGGCCGTCACCGCGCCCACCCGGACCGGCCCGGGCAGCACCACGATCTGCCCGACCTCCAGCCGCCCGGTCGGGGTCATCCCGACCCGCTTCTGCCACCGCTTGACCGCGGCCGCCAGCGTGCGCGTATAGACGTCCCCGGTGCGGTCCACGAGGCTGCCGCCCGTGTAGGGCCCCGACGCGCCGGAGTTGGTCCGGGGACCGATGTCGTAGCCGAGGGCCTCCATGTTGTCGGCGACGACGGTCACGTCCCGGCCCCGCAGCGTCGGCTTGTCCAGGGTGCGGAACAGCGGCGTGCTGCCGTAGAAGACCATCACCGGCCGGTCGTCGACCGCGTACAACTGACGGCCGCGCTTGACCGTGGACCCCGTGGACGGGAGCTCGGTGACCGTGCCGGTGCCGGCGCCCTTGACGGTGATGCCGGGTCCGAAGCCGAGGACACCGCGGTGCGTCCTGCTGTCGGACAGGTCGGTCCTGACCACCGTGGTGGTGGCGGCGGAGGCCGTCCGCGCCGGGGAGTCGCCGCGGGCGTGCGTCCCGGAGGTGACGGCGTATCCGGCGGCGGCCAGCCCGGCCGCGGCGACCAGGGCCGAGACCACGGCCACCGCCCTGCGGCGGCCGGGCCGCCTTCGCGCACCGCGCGCGACGTCACTTCTTGCCACTGAAGGCTTCCAGTTCACACGCGTGCTCGATCGCGGACTCGCCCACGGGGTCGTTCTCGACGTAGTCGTCGTCGTACGTGTAACCCAGGCCGTTCGGGTAGACGCTGGTGTCCTTCACGAGGTGCACCATGACCCCCTTGGCGCGCAGGCACTGCACGCGTGCCTGGGCGTTCTCCCGGTAGTGGGGGTTGAGCGCGGGGTTCTCCTCCTTGGGGCCGAGCGGCAGTTTGCCGGCGCAGGGTCTTTTCGCGCTGTCCGGAATCGGCTCGACGAGGTTCAGGGGCTGGCCTTCCCGTACGGGGCCGGCGGGTCCCGGGCCGCCGGTCTGGGCGCCGTGGGCGACGAGGCAGTCGTCCCAGGCCCGGATGAGACGGTTGCGGCGCTCGTCGGTGTCGTCCAGCCGCATCTGCGGAGGCCCGGCGTCGTCGGTGCCGGCCTGGGTCTCCTTACCGGTGCCGTCGGCGTCACCGGCGGGGGGCGCGGGGGCGTCGGACGCGGGCAGGGAGGCCACCTGGCGTTCTGCGGACGGATCCGCCGTGCCGCCGCAGGCGGTGAGGCCGGTCAGCGCGGCCAGGGTGACGGCGGCCAGTACGGCGACATGGCCGCAGGCCCTGCCGGCGGGGCGGGATCGGGTGAGGGGCATCGCGTTCCTCGGTCGTCGGTGCGGGAGGCTCTGCTGTCGCTCCCGACTTCCCAGACGTCCGGCCCTCGACGGGGTTGCCGCTCGCCCGCGCTTCCCGCGCCACCACCCGCGTGGCGTGCGTCACGTGACCGCCGCCCGGGCGGCCCGGATGCAACGGTCTGAAAACGATCTCCCGGCCGCAGGGAGCAACACGGGAGGAGGGAGCCCGGCACGGGCGGCCCCTGATGGCGGGACACCCGGCAGCCCCACGCGGGGAACGACCCGTCAGACGCGCGAACCGCCGTCGCACCACGGCCTCCTGTGGCAGGCATCACATCATGATCGCCCTCGCGGGGGAGCCCTCCGATGTGAGGGACGCAACGATGCCGGCCCGGCCCGCGGACCTCCGGCAACGCGAGAAGCGGGCCCCCTCGGTGACTTTCGCCACCGGGGAGACCCGCTTCATCTGTCTGTGCGCGAGGGGGGAGTTGAACCCCCACGCCCTTTCGGGCACTGGAACCTGAATCCAGCGCGTCTGCCTATTCCGCCACCCGCGCATGGGTGCTGCCGTTAGATTCTGTCACACTCTGCGGGGCTTCCCGTTCGGTGCGTCAGCGCCTTCCGACACCCAGAACACTAGCACGCTGTTCAGGGTGGATTCACATCCGTTTCCGGGCACCCCCACGGGGCGGGAACCGTCCTCTGTTGCGGGACACTGGCTTGAGGCGCCTCTACCATCCCTGTGGGGAAGCGGCGGCGGCGCCTGTGAGCGTTGACACCGGTCCCGCGGGACCGATCGGGGAACCACCGGTTTTCCCGGTGCGTGGATACGATCAGTAAGCAGTACCGGAAGGATCGAAGGGGAAGGATCGCGGCGTGAGCCCGCGACAACCGCAGGACCTTGAGGAAGGAGGTGCACCGTGGGAGTACTCAAGAAGTTCGAGCAGCGTCTCGAGGGCTTCGTGAACGGCACCTTCGCCAAGGTGTTCAAGTCCGAGGTCCAGCCCGTGGAGATCGCGGGCGCGCTGCAGCGCGAGTGCGACAACAACGCCACCATCTGGAACCGGGACCGCACGGTGGTCCCCAATGACTTCATCGTCGAGCTCAGCACCTCGGACTACGAGCGGCTGAGCCCGTACGCCGCCCAGCTCGGCGACGAGCTGGCCGGCATGGTGCGCGACTACGCCAAGCAGCAGCGCTACACGTTCATGGGCCTGATCAAGGTCCATCTGGAGAAGGCCGACGACCTCGACACCGGTCTGTACCGGGTGCGGAGTCGCACGCTGGCCTCCAGCGAGTCGCAGCAGCAGCTCCAGCAGTCCCCGCCACAGGACCGGAACGCGCCCCAGGGCCGCGGCGGCTACGGCTACCCGCCGCAGTCCGCCCAGCGCCCCGCCGGGCCGCCCCCGATGCCCGCCGCACCCCCGCCCGCCGCGGCCGCCCCCGTGACCCGGCTCCCGGGCACCGGTACGGGCCCCGGCGCGGGTGCCGGCATGAACGTACGCCGCTGGATCGAGATCAACGGCAGTCGCCACCAGATCTCCCGGCCCACCCTCGTCCTCGGGCGCAGCACCGAGGCCGACGTGCGGGTCGACGATCCCGGTGTGTCCCGCCGGCACTGCGAGATCAGGGTCGGCACGCCCTCGACGGTCGTGGACCTCGGGTCCACGAACGGCATCGTGGTGGACGGGCAGCACACCCAGCGCGCTACGCTCCGCGACGGTTCACGGATCGTCGTGGGCAGTACCACCATCGTGTACCGGCAAGCCGAAGGGTGAAGCGGGGGCAATGTCAGAGCTGACCCTGACGGTCATGCGGTTGGGTTTCCTCGCCGTACTGTGGCTGTTCGTCATCGTGGCCGTACAGGTCATCCGGAGCGACCTGTTCGGGACCCGGGTGACGCAGCGCGCCGCCGGTCGCCGCGGCGACCAGACGCGGCCGCCGCAGCAGCGGCAGCAGACACAGGCGGCGGCCCAGCGGCAGCAGCCGCAGAACAACCGGGCCCGTCGCGGGGCCCCGACCAAGCTCGTGGTGGCCGAGGGATCGCTGGCGGGGACCACCGTCGCGCTCCAGGGCCAGACCATCACGCTCGGCCGGGCCCACGACTCCACGATCGTGCTCGACGACGACTACGCGTCCAGCCGCCATGCCAGGATCTACCCGGACCGGGACGGCAACTGGATCGTCGAGGACCTGGGATCCACCAACGGGACCTTCATGGAACGGAACCGGCTGACCACGCCGACGCCGATCCCGCTCGGTGCCCCGATCCGCATCGGCAAGACCGTCATCGAGCTGCGGAAGTAGTCGCACCATGGGCGAGCACAGCCAGCGAGCGCGAGCGAGAGGGTGGGCAGCGTGCGGATGTACCCGGAGCCGACGGGCGAGGTGCGCATGACTCTGTCGCTGCGCTTCGCCGCCGGTTCGCACAAGGGAATGATCCGGGAGGGCAACGAGGACTCCGGCTACGCCGGCCCGCGGCTGCTCGCCATTGCCGACGGCATGGGCGGCCAGGCCGCCGGTGAGGTCGCCTCGTCGGAGGTGATCTCCACCCTCGTCACGCTCGACGACGACGTCCCCGGCTCGGACCTCCTCACCTCGCTCGCCACCGCCGTGCAGCGGGCCAACGACCAGCTGCGCGTCATGGTCGAGGAGGACCCCCAGCTGGAGGGCATGGGCACCACGCTCACCGCCCTGCTCTGGACCGGTCAGCGGCTCGGCCTCGTGCACGTCGGCGACTCGCGCGCGTATCTGCTGCGCGACGGCGTGCTCACCCAGATCACCCAGGACCACACCTGGGTGCAGCGGCTGGTCGACGAGGGCCGGATCACCGAGGAGGAGGCCGGCACGCACCCGCAGCGCTCGCTGCTGATGCGCGCGCTCGACGGCCGCGGCCAGGTCGAGCCCGACCTGTCCGTCCGCGAGGTCCGCGCCGGCGACCGGTACCTGATCTGCTCGGACGGCCTGTCCGGCGTCGTCAGCCACCAGACGCTGGAGGACACCCTCGCCGGGTACCAGGCGCCCGCCGAGACCGTGCAGGAGCTGATCCAGCTCGCCCTGCGCGGCGGCGGCCCCGACAACATCACCTGCATCGTCGCCGACGTCCTGGACATCGACGACGGGGACACCCTGGCCGTGCAGCTGCACGACACGCCCGTCGTCGTGGGCGCCGTCGCCGACAGCCGTCACCACCTGCCGATGTCCGACCCGCGGCACCTGCAGACCCCGGCCGGCCGCGCCTCCGAGCTCGGCCGCCCGCCGGCCCCCGAGGGCTCCTTCGGCCCGCCCGGCAGCGCCGACCCCGCGGGCGGCTCGCCCATGGGCAGCTTCGGCGACTTCGAGGACGAGGAACTCGACAAGCCGGTGAAGTCGCACCGGTGGCTCAAGCGGTCCCTCGTGCTGCTGGTCGCCCTCGGTGTCGTCGGCGGCGGTCTGTACGGCGCGTACCGTTGGACCCAGACGCAGTACTACGTCGGGGTCAAGGGCGATCACGCGGCGATCTACCAGGGCATCGAGCAGAAGCTGGCCTGGGTCAACCTGTCGAAGGTCCATGAGGACCGCCCCGGCATCGAACTCAAGTACCTACCGCAGAACCAGCGGAAGTACGTGACGGCCACCATCGCCGCGGGCAACCTGGCCGACGCCCGCAAGACCGCGGACGAGCTGGAGCACCAGGCCAAGGTCTGCCAGACCAAGGAATCCCTGGACAAGGCCCGGGCGGACGCCGCCGACAAGGCCAAGAAGGACCAGCAGAAGGGCGCGGGCACCGCCTCCGGCAAGGCCACGGGCAAGCCCTCGGGCTCCCCGACCGCCGGCGGCACCGCGAGCACGCCCCCCAGCAGCCCGTCCGCGGGCGCGACCACCAGTCCGTCGACCAGCCCCAGCCTCACCGCCGAGGACCAGGCGCTGGCCGAGCAGTGCCCCACGGGCAGCTAGCAGTCTGCAGGAGGGCCGTCAGTCCAGCATGAGCGTTGTCACGAACACCACGACCATCACATCCGTCGGCGCGCCGAGCCGTCGCAACACGGAGCTCGCGCTTCTCGCCTTCGCGGTGCTGATCCCGGTCTTCGCGTACGCGAACGTGGGCCTGGCGAAGAACGACGCGCTGCCCGCGGGCATGCTCGCGTACGGCCTCGGGCTGGGAGCGATCGCCGGTGTCGCGCACCTGGTGGTGCGCCGGTTCGCGCCGTACGCCGACCCCCTGATGCTGCCGATCGCCACGCTGCTCAACGGCCTCGGCCTGGTCTTCATCTGGCGCCTGGACCAGGAGCCGACGCTGCCGGGCGGGTCGTCCGCGCCGACGCAGCTGATGTGGTCGACGCTGGGCGTCGCGTTCTTCCTGGGCGTGCTGATCTTCCTCAAGGACCACCGCATCCTGCAGCGCTACACCTACATCTCGATGGTGGTCGCGCTGGTCCTGCTGATCCTCCCGGTGTTCTTCCCGGCCGTCTACGGCGCCCGGATCTGGATCACCATCGCCGGCATGTCCATTCAGCCCGGTGAGTTCGTCAAGATCATCATCGCGGTCTTCTTCGCCGGCTACCTGATGGTCAAGAGGGACGCCCTCGCGCTCGCCAGCCGCCGCTTCATGGGCATGTACCTGCCCCGCGGCCGCGACCTGGGCCCGATCCTGGTGATCTGGGGCCTCAGCATCCTAATCCTGGTCTTCGAGACCGACCTGGGCACCTCGCTGCTCTTCTTCGGCCTCTTCGTGATCATGCTCTACGTCGCCACGGAGCGGACCAGCTGGATCGTCTTCGGTCTGCTGCTGTCCGTGGGCGGCGCGGTGGTCGTCGGCAGCTTCGAGCCGCACGTCCACAGCCGCGTGGAGGACTGGCTCAACCCGTTCCGCACCATCGAGGCCGGCCAGGGCGCCAGCCAGCCCGCCCAGGCCATGTGGGCCTTCGGCTCCGGCGGCCTCTTCGGCTCCGGCCTCGGCCAGGGCTACTCCCGGCTCATCGGCTTCGCCGCCAAGAGCGACTACATCTTCGCCACCGTCGGCGAGGAGCTGGGCCTGGCGGGCCTGATGGCCATACTGCTGCTCTACGCACTCCTGGTGGAGCGCGGCGCCCGCACCGCCCTCGCCGCCCGCGACCCCTTCGGCAAGCTGCTGGCGATCGGTCTGTCCGGCGCGTTCGCGCTCCAGGTGTTCGTCGTGGCCGGCGGCGTCACCGGTCTGATCCCGCTGACCGGTATGACGATGCCCTTCCTCGCCCAGGGTGGTTCCTCCGTGATCGCCAACTGGGCGCTGGTGGCCATCCTGCTGAGAATCAGCGACACCGCGCGCCGACCGGCGCCGACCCCCGCCTCGTCCCCCGATGCCGAGCCGACCCAGGTGGTGCGCGTCCAGTGAACAAGCCCCTGCGACGAGTCGCTGTCTTCTGCGGGCTGCTCGTGCTCGCCCTGCTGATCAGGGTGAACTACATCCAGTTCGTGCAGGCCGACGCACTCAAGAACGACACCAACAACCGCCGGGTCGCGATCAACCAGTACGCCAGCCCGCGCGGCGACATACTCGTCGACGGCAAGGCCGTGACCGGCCACACCGAGACCAACGGCAGCGACTTCCGGTACAAGGCCACCTTCAAGGACGGCCCCCTGTGGGCACCGGTCACCGGCTACGCGTCCCAAGCCTTCGGTTCCACCCAGCTGGAGTCGATCTACGACTCGATCCTCACCGGCGACGACGACCGGCTGTTCTTCAAGCGCACCGTCGACATCCTGTCCGGCAAGCAGAAGCAGGGCGGCGACGTCGTCACGACGCTGAACGCCAAGGCACAGCGGGCCGCCTTCGAGGGCCTCGGCAAGAAGAAGGGCGCGGTCGCCGCCATCGACCCGACGACCGGCGCCATCCTCGCGCTGGCCAGCACGCCGTCGTACGACCCGTCCTCCATCGCCGGCAACTCGAAGAAGGACGAGAAGGCCTGGGTCTCGCTGCTGAAGGAGAACAACCCGGACGAGCCGACGCTCAACCGGGCGCTGCGTCAGACGTACCCGCCGGGTTCGACCTTCAAGGTGGTCACGGCGGCCGCCGCCCTGGAGAACGGGCTGTACAGCAACATCGACGACCCGACGGACTCCCCGGTGCCGTACATGCTGCCGACCACCCAGACGGAGCTGAAGAACGAGGGGCCCATCCCCTGCAAGAACGCCACGCTCCGGGTGGCCCTCCAGTACTCGTGCAACACGGTCTTCGGCAAGATCGGCGCCGACCTCGGCCGCGACAAGATGGTCGACGAGGCCCAGAAGTTCGGCTTCAACCAGCAGCTCTACATCCCGGTCCGCACCGCGGCGAGCAACATCTCAAAGACCATGGACAAGCCGCAGACCGCGCTGTCCTCCATCGGCCAGTTCGAGACCGCCGCCACCCCGCTGCAGATGGCGATGGTGGCCTCCGCGATCGCGAACAACGGCACGCTGATGCAGCCCTACATGGTGAGCGAGCTGCGGGCACCGAACAACACGGTGGTCGAGCAGACCAAGCCCAAGGAGTTCTCGCACCCGCTGAGCCCGGAGAACGCCCAGAAGCTCCAGCAGATGATGGAGACCGTCGTCACCGACGGTACGGGCAAGAACGCGCGGATCTCCGGCGTCACCGTGGGCGGCAAGACCGGTACCGCCCAGCACGGTATCGACAACAGCGAGTCTCCCTACGCGTGGTTCATCTCGTACGCCAAGACGGACTCCGGTTCCCCGGTGGCGGTCGCGGTGGTCGTCGAGGACGCGAGCGCCAACCGCGGGGACATCTCCGGCGGCGGCTTCGCGGCCCCGATCGCCAAGGCCGTCATGGAGGCCGTGCTGAACAAGTGATGCCGGTCACGCCGTATCTCTGTACGTGCGCCAAAACGCACGTTGCGATACCGGTCGTATATCGGCTACCGGCCAGGGCCGGGATCGGTACGCGGCGGCGGGTACGGTATGCCCGAGCAGCCACACGGACGGTTTAGGAAGGGCAAGCGCTATGGAAGAGCCGCGTCGCCTCGGCGGCCGGTACGAGCTGGGCTCGGTGCTCGGCCGCGGTGGTATGGCCGAGGTGTACATCGCCCATGACACCCGGCTCGGCCGCACCGTCGCCGTGAAGACGCTCCGGGTGGATCTCGCCCGCGACCCGTCCTTCCAAGCCCGGTTCCGCCGTGAGGCCCAATCGGCCGCCTCGCTGAACCACCCGTCGATCGTCGCGGTGTACGACACCGGCGAGGACTACGTCGACGGGGTCTCCATCCCGTACATCGTCATGGAGTACGTGGACGGTTCCACCCTGCGTGAGCTGCTGCACTCCGGCCGCAAGCTGCTGCCGGAGCGTTCGCTCGAGATGACGGTGGGCATCCTCCAGGCACTGGAGTACAGCCACCGCTCCGGCATCGTGCACCGCGACATCAAGCCCGCGAACGTCATGCTGACGCGCCAGGGCCAGGTCAAGGTCATGGACTTCGGCATCGCCCGCGCCATGGGCGACTCCGGCATGACGATGACGCAGACCGCGGCCGTCATCGGCACCGCGCAGTACCTCTCGCCTGAGCAGGCCAAGGGCGAGACCGTCGACGCCCGTTCCGACCTGTACTCCGCCGGCTGCCTCCTGTACGAGCTGCTGACCGTGCGGCCGCCCTTCGTGGGCGACTCCCCGGTCGCGGTGGCGTACCAGCACGTCCGGGAGGAGCCGCAGCCCCCGAGCGTGTACGACCCCGAGGTCACCCCCGAGATGGACGCCATCGTCCTCAAGGCGCTGACCAAGGACCCGGACTACCGCTACCAGTCCGCCGACGAGATGCGCGCCGACATCGAGGCCTGCCTCGACGGCCAGCCCGTCGGCGCCACGGTCGCCCTCGGCTCCGTCGGCTACGGCGGCGGGTACGGCGGCTACGGCAACGACTCCGCCACCACGGCCATGCCGCCGCAGCACGACGCCGGCACCTCGATGCTGCCGCCCATGCGCGACGACGACGGCGGCTTTGGCTACGACCAGCAGTCGCCCGGCGGCGGTGGCCGGCGCAAGCCCAAGAAGAGCAACACCTCGACCATCCTGCTCGTCGTCGCGGCCGTCCTGGTCCTCATCGGCGCGATCTTCATGGGCAAGGCGCTCTTCTCCGGCAACGACGATGCGGGCGGGACGGTCTCCGTTCCGGCGTTCGTCGGCGTGACCAAGACCGAGGCGGAGACCAAGGCCAAGAACGCCGATGTGACGATCTCCTTCGGCGAGGAGGTCTTCTGCGCCGACCAGCCCAAGGGCAAGGTCTGCAAGCAGTCGGCCGAGCCCAGCACGAACATCCCCAAGGACCAGTCGGTCACCCTGAACCTCTCCAAGGGCGCCGAGAAGATCGACGTGCCCGACGTCACCGGGGACAAGTTCGACGACGCCGAGCAGGAGCTCAAGCAGGCCGGCTTCGAGGTCGACAGGCAGTCCCAGACCTCCGACAAGGAGGAGGGCACGGTCCTCAAGCAGGACCCGGACGGCGGCGAGAAGCGCGCCAAGGGCGCGACGATCACGCTGACCGTGGCAGTGGCCCCCGAAGAGGTCACGATCAAGAACGTCGAGAACAGGTCGAAGGACGAGGCCACGCAGATCCTCAAGGCGGACGGTCTCCAGGTGAACCCCGTCGAGGAGGAGTCCGCCGACCACGCCGCGGGCACGGTCATCAGGACGGATCCAGGGGCCGGTAACACGGTCAAGGCGGGCGACACGGTCACCCTGGTGATCGCGAAGCCCCCGTCCACCTCGAACATGCCGCCCCTGAAGGGGATGACGGTCGCCGACGCGAGGGCCACGGCCGCGGAGCTGCAGATGCAGTTCGGCTTCCTGCCCAACAGCCCCTCACAGGCCGACACCGCCATCGTGCAGTTCCAGAACCCGCCGGAGGGCACACCGGTGAAGCCCGGTGACACCGTGAGCGTCTTCGCCACGGACAACCCGAACGGCGGCGGCGGGAACAACGGAGGCGGCGGCTTCTTCAACGGAGGCGGCAACGGGGGCTGACGCGCCGACGCCGCCTGCCAGGTGAGGACAAAGGGGAGGGGCCCCGGACACGATGTCCGGGGCCCCTCCCCTTTGCTGCCTGTGCGAGCCGCAGCGGCCGCCCCTCAGCCGCCCAGCTCCGCCGGAGGCGTCCGCTTCGCGTCGACCTTCTGGGTGCGGACGAGTTCGGCCCAGACGATGTAGCGGTAGCGCGACGTGTAGACCGGGGTGCAGGTCGTCAGGGTGATGTAGCGGCCGGCCTTGGTCCTGCCGCTCTCGGCGGGGGTCTGGGCGAGGACCTTGACGTTGTACTTCGAGGTCTGCGGCAGGACGGAGAAGACCTTGTAGACGAACCAGGTGTCGCGGTTCTCGAAGACGACCGCGTCGCCCTTCTTGATCTTGTCGATGTTGTGGAACTTGGCGCCGTGGCCGTCGCGGTGGGCCGCGAGCGAGAAGTTGCCCTGCTTGTCCCAGGGCAGAGCCGACTTCACGGGGTCGGTGTAGTAGCCGGCGACGCCCTCGTTGAGGACATCGGTGCCGGTGCCCTTGCGGACCAGGACCTCGAAGTTCTTGCCCATCGCGGGGACGTGGAGGAAGCCGATGCCGTTCTTGGTGTCGAGCTTGCCCGGCTGCTCGGCGGCCCACTGCCGGCGGACGTCGTCGCCGTCGCGCTGGGCCTGGCGGTCGGCCAGGACGTTGGTCCACCACAGGGAGTAGACGACGAAGAGCCCGAGCACCAGGCCCGCGGTGATGAGGAGTTCACCGATCAGGCTGACGACGGCGGCGACGCCGTCGCGGGTGCGCCGCGGGTACGGCGCCGTCTCCCACTGGTGGTCCTGCTGGGTGGTCGTCACCACTGCCCCGATCTGTGCGTACGTACCCGGCCTACTCGACCAGCGCGTCCGGCTTGCCCTTCGCACGCGGCCGTTCCTCGACCATCTTGCCCCAGACGATCAGCCGGAACTCGCTCGTGAACTCCGGTGTGCAGGTGGTCAGCGTGATGTAGCGGCCCGGCTTGGTGAATCCGGATCCGTTGGGGACCGGCTTGATCACGGAGGTGTTGGACGGAGGGGTCGAGGCCAGCATGCTCGTGACCTCGTACGTGTAGTACGTCGACTCCGTCTCGACGACGACCTTGTCGCCGTCGACCAGCTTGTTGATGTAGCGGAAGGGTTCGCCATGGGTGTTGCGGTGGGCGGCGAGCGCGAAGTTGCCCTGCTTGTCCCAGGGCATCGCCGTCTCCAACTGGCCGTCGTAGTGGCCGATCATGCCCTTGTCGAGCACCTTGTGCTTGTCGGTGCCCTCGGCGATGGGGGCCTTCACGTCCAGCTTGGGGATGTACATGATCGCGAAGCCCTGGCCGGGCGAGAACGCGCCGGGGTCGCGGGGTGTCGTCTTCTCGCCCTCCCACTGCTTCTGGAGGTTGTTGGCGGCACCGCCGGCCTGCTGGTGGGCCAGGACGTTGGTCCACCACAGCTGGTAGGTGACGAACAGCAGCATCAGCACACCGAAGGTGATGAACACCTCACCGACGACGCGGCTGGCGATCACACCGGGACTGTCCTTGGCCGCGCGTGCCGCGCGACGCGCCTCCAGCCGGGAGCGGGGGGCCGGGGCCATCGCCGGGGTGGACGCGTCCGGGGCCGTGAGCGCCCCTGTGGGCTCCTGGGCGCCGGGGACGGCACCGGAACGCCTGCGTCCTCTGCCACCGCGCCGTGCGGCCTCCTGAGCGGCCTTGCGGCGGGCGGCACGGCCGCCGACCGCGGGCGTGCCGTCGTCCTCGCGCTCCGGGCGCGGCGGCCCGGCACTCTCCTCCGGTCCGTCCCCGGGCCCGGTGTCCGTGCCCTTGTCGCGGCGGGGGGCGCTGGGGACGGGCGCGGGGGCGTCCACGACAGGCAGCGCCATCGTGTCGCCGGGGGCACCGGCCGCCCTGCGACGGGCGGTGGCCCGCTCCTCCTCGGTGGGCCGGCGGCGTACGACCCGGGCGGCCTCGGGCGGTTGCGGCGCCTGCTCCTCCCACGGCGGCACGGGGGCCTGGGCGGACGGGGCCTGGACCGACGGGGCCTGGGCGGACGGGGCCTGGGCCGCGGGCTCGTACGCGGCCGGCTGCGCGTGCCGCGGCGCCGCCGGCGGCGGGTACTGCTCCTGCGCGGTCGTCCGGCCCTCCTGCGGTGTCCGGCGCGGCTCCTGGACAGGCGGCTCCTGCTCCTGGGCCGGGGGCTCCCCGGACCCTTCCGCGCGCCGCGAGGTGCTCGGCAGCGGGTCGTTGAGCGGGTCGGCCAACTGCTCCACCGCGGCGGCGAATTCGGCGGTGTCACCGAAGTGCCGATGCGCGGTCACGCAGTCACGCCCTGGTTCCGACCACAGGCGCGAGGCCCGCGGAACGCTCGACGGCGCCCTGGTCGCCGCACTCGGCCAACCAGTTGGCGAGCATCCGGTGTCCCCATTCGGTGAGTACCGACTCCGGGTGGAACTGGACGCCCTCCACCCGGGCGGTGCGGTGCCGCAGGCCCATCACGATGCCGTTCTCCGTCCAGGAGGTGACGTCCAACTCCTCGGGCAGGGTGTCACGTTCGACCGCCAGGGAGTGGTACCGGGTGGCGGTGAAGGGCGTCGGCAGCCCGGCGAAGACCCCGCGCCCCTCGTGGAACACCGGGGAGGTCTTGCCGTGCAGCAGCTCGGGCGCCCGGTCCACGACAGCGCCGTAGGCGACCGCCATGGACTGCAGGCCGAGGCAGACACCGAAGACCGGGACGTCGGTGGCCGCGCAGTGCCGCACCATGTCGACGCAGATCCCGGCCTCTTCGGGCGTGCCGGGCCCCGGCGACAGCAGGACCCCGTCGAAGCCGTCCTGCGCGTGGGCGAGGGCGACCTGGTCGTTGCGGAGCACCTCGCACTCGGCGCCCAGCTGGTAGAGGTACTGGACCAGGTTGAAGACAAAGCTGTCGTAGTTGTCCACGACGAGGATGCGGGCGCTCACCGTACGGCCGCCATCCCCTGGTCCACGGTCACGTCGTTGAAGGGGAGCAGTGGCTCCGCCCACGGGAAGACGTACTGGAAGAGGACGTACACGACGGCGAGGACGAGGACGAGCGAGATCGCCGCCCTCACCCACGCGTTGCCCGGCAGGTGCCTCCAGATGAAGCCGTACATGCGCTGCCTTCCTGCTCCCTGCTCCCCGTGCCACGCCAAGATTAGCCCGACAGTCCCTCCGGCATGCCGTCCTCCACGGGCTGTGTGGATTCCAGGTGCCCCCAGGTGACGAGCCGGTGGCTGTGGCCCCACTCGGGATCGCACGTGGTCAGGGTCAGATAGCGCCCGGGAACGGTGTAGCCGGACTTCTCCGGCACGGGATCGACGACCGCGACGTCACTGGGCACCGTGCGGTAGGGTGCGCGGTCGATCTCGTACGTGTACCAGGTGCGGCCGTCGGTGAGGACGACCTCGTCGCCCTTGCGCAGCAGCGGGAAGTCCTTGAACGGGTCGCCGTAGGTGCGCCGGTGGCCGGCGACGGCGAAGTTGCCCAGCCCGCCGAGACGGGCGGTGTCCGCGTAGTGGCCCAGGCCCCGCTTGAGGGTGCCGGTCTCCGTGCCCTGCAGCACGGGCTTGTGCCAGTCCCGCCCGAGGCGGGGGACGTACATGACGGCGAACGCCTTGCCCTGCGGGTACGGCGTCACCTTGGGGGCGGGTTTCGCGGAATCCGGCACCTTGTGCGCGGTGGACGGCCGCGCCGTGCCCGCCGGTTGCGTCGCCCAGGTGTCCTGGAGCCGGTGGATCTCGCCGTCCATGGCACTGTCGGCCCGTAAGCCGGTCCAGAAGAGCACGTACACCACGAAGAGGACCATCAGCGCGCCCGCGGTGACGCACAACTCGCTCAGCGTCCGCACCACCAGGCGCACGGCGATCACCCCACAGGCTTGGCGTAGTGCAGATCCACTGTGCCGGAGTAGCCGGGCAGAGTCACCCGCTTGTCGTCCTCGACCTTCCATCCGAGTCCGTAGGCCTCGACGTACTGCAGGTAGTTCTGGATCGCCGGGCTGCGGTCGATCGCCTTGTGCAGCTTGCCGGGGTCGCCCACCGCCGTGATCTTGTAGGGCGGGGAGTAGACGCGTCCTTGCAGGATGAGGGTGTTGCCGACGCAGCGCACCGCGCTGGTGGAGATCAGCCGCTGGTCCATGACCTTGATGCCCGCGGCGCCGCCCGCCCACAGGGCGTTGACAACGGCCTGGAGGTCCTGCTGGTGGATCACGAGGTCGTTGGGCTGCGGGTCGGGCACGCCGGCGATGAGCGGCGCGGCGTCCGGCGGCGCGTCGTTGAGGGTGACGGAGACGGCGGGGCCGCTCAGCTTGCTCGTGCCCGCCTCGGCGGAGAGCCGGTCGAGCCGGTCACGGGTCGCGTCGCTGACCCCGCTGTCGGCGTGGGCGAGGGAGTCGACGTCCTTGCGCACGCCGGAGAGCTCGTTGTCGAGCTTCTCGTTCTGCCGGCTCTTCTCCTGGACCCGGTCCGACAGCCGCAGCAGGGGCTCGTCGGTACGGATGTCCACACCCTTGGCCGTGTCGAAACTCACCCAGAACAGCAGGCCGGCGAGGGCGAAAACAGCCGCGCTGAGCAGGCGAAGCACCACAGACCGGGCAGAACGGCGGGTGGGGGAGGCATGGACCGGATTGCTCACCGTAGCCTTATCTCCTTCCAACCCGTGGAAGCACTACGCTAACGGACGCCTGGCGGCCTGGTTCGCCTCGCCGCCCGCCAGTTCACACCACACGTCACACGCGCGGTCACGCAGCGCATCGACAGGAGAGTCCCTCGTGCCGAAGTCACGGATCCGCAAGAAGGCAGACTTCACCCCGCCGCCGGCGAAGACCGCCGCCATAAAGCTGAGCACCGGCAGGGGCTGGGTCGCGCCGCTGATGCTGGCGCTCTTCCTCGTCGGCCTGGCGTGGATCGTCATCTTCTATGTGACGCAGGGCAGCTGGCCGGTGGAGCAGCTGGGCAACTGGAACATCGCCGTGGGCTTCGGCTTCATCGCGGGCGGCTTCGTCGTCTCCACGCAGTGGAAGTAGTCGATCGCACAGTTATCCACAAGCGTCATCCACAGTGTTGAAAAGGTCGCATGATCTGTGGATAACCACTACCGGGTTGACGCCGGTGTGACCGGTGGTCCGATGTACGGGCCACCGGTCTTTCATTGATCTTGCAGGTCAGACACGGTGTGTGCGGGTCCGTGCACGACTTGCCCACAGGATGCACAGGGGAACGGTCCATCGCTGTGGATAACGTCAGAT
The DNA here is from genome assembly GCF_040644455.1 of Streptomyces sp. NPDC046977. Lineage (NCBI taxonomy): Bacteria > Bacillati > Actinomycetota > Actinomycetes > Kitasatosporales > Streptomycetaceae > Streptomyces > Streptomyces sp. NPDC046977. Next base: position 202,711 of record NZ_JBEYWO010000005.1, on the reverse strand, counting down.
CAACAGAGCGGGTTACGGCCTAGCCGGTGATTCCTGCGACGCCCACCCAGGCGACGCCCACCACCGCGGCGAGCACGGCCGCGGCCGTCCCCCACTGCACGAGCGCGCGGCGCTCGCGCGGTGCGTAGGCCATCCCGACCGCCACGAGAGCACCCGCGACCAGGCCTCCGATGTGGGCCTGCCAGCTGATGCCCGCCCAGAAGAATGTGAAGACCAGGTTCAGCCCGAGCAGGATCAGGACCGGGCGCATGTCGTAGCGCAGGCGCCGCATGAAGACCGCCGTGGCGCCGAACAGTCCGAAGATCGCTCCCGATGCGCCGAGCGTCGCAGTGTTGGGCGCCGCCAGCAGCAGCACCAGCGCACCGCCGCCCAGCCCGGAGATCAGGTAGAGCGCGATGTAGCGGGCCCGGCCGAGCAGCCCCTCCAGCGGGGCGCCGATCCACCACAGCGAGAGCATGTTGAAGCCGATGTGCCACAGCTCCTGGTGCAGGAACATCGAGCTGATCAGCCGGTACCACTGGTCCGCACCGAGGGCCACGCCGAAGCAGCCAGACTGGTCGCAGGCCGCCCCGAGCAGCGCCAAGTCGGTCACCACCCGGTCGCCGACCGCCTGGACGAGCAGGAAGACCGCCAGGTTCAGCCCGATCAGGACCTTGGTCACCAGGCGCGGGTCGCCCGCCACGCTGCCGCCCGCCACCGTGCGCGGACCGGTGGTCTGCGCCTCCCGGCGCGCGTCGCGCACGCACTCGGGGCAGTGGAAGCCGACCGAGGCGTTGACCATGCACTCGGGGCAGATGGGCCGCTCGCAGCGCGAGCACCGGATGCCGGTCTCCCGGTCCGGGTGCCGGTAGCAGCGGACCGCCTGGTCGGTCATCTCTCAGCCCTTCACCGCGAAATCGCCCCGCACGTCAGACGGACGGGCGGGGCGGTTGAGTTCCCGGGGCGCCCTACAGGCGCTCGACGACCACGCTCTCGATGACGACGTCCTCCACCGGACGGTCGGTGCGCGGGTTGGTCGGGGTGGTGGCGATGGCGTCCACGACCTTCTGGCTGGCCGGGTCCACGACCTCGCCGAAGATCGTGTGCTTGTGGGTCAGCCAGGTCGTGGGGGAGACGGTGATGAAGAACTGCGAGCCGTTGGTCGCGGGCCCGGCGTTCGCCATGGCCAGCAGGTACGGCCGGGTGAAGGCCAGCTCGGGGTGGAACTCGTCGCCGAACTGGTAGCCCGGGTCGCCGGTGCCGTTGCCCAGCGGGTCGCCGCCCTGGATCATGAAACCGGAGATGACGCGGTGGAAGACGGTGCCGTTGTAGAGCGGCTCCGTGGAGGCAAGACCGGTCCGCGGGTCGGTCCACTCGCGGGTGCCCTCGGCGAGCTCGACGAAGTTCTGGACGGTCTTCGGCGCGTGGTCCGGCAGGAGCCGGATGGTGATGTCCCCCTGGGTGGTCCTCAGGGTGGCGTGGAGCTGCTCGGCCACGGTCTACCTTCCATCAGTCCTCGACGACAGGGACAAATCCTCGCACGTCGGGGCTTCTCCCGCGCCCTGTCGCGAACCGGTCCCGCGGCGACGGCCCGGGCGGACGCCCGCTTGACCCGGATGCCCGTACGCACATGCCGTTCCCCGTCGCCACGGGCATGATTTCAAACCGGGTGGAAAGGCGAAAACGTAACGCCACCGAGGAGGAGGTTCTCGTGACCCGCATCGACAGCGTGCGCGACGCAGCCGGAAGGACGAAGGACAGCGTGCGGCACGCCGCGGACGCGGTGGCGCCGTACGCCGGCACAGCGAAGGGCAGCGCCGCGCACTACGCGGACGAGGCGCGGCTGTACCTGGCACCCAGGGTGTCGTCGGCCGCCCTGCAGGCCCGCGACGCGGCCCGCATGCAGTACGACGCCTACCTGGCGTCGCGCGTCGACCAGGCCCTGGCAGCGGTGCCACCGGGAGTGCAGCAGGCCGTCGGCACCGCCGCCCAGCGGACCCGGCGGACGGCAAGGCAGGCGGCGGACTACACGGCCCCGCGTGTGGAGCAGGCCGTCAGCACCGTCCGCTCGGTCGCCCAGCCGGCCGCGGAGGAGGCGGCGGTCCGGGCGGCCGCCGCGGTCGCCGTCCTGCGCAGCCATGTCACGGCCGCCGACATCCGCAAACTGGAGCGCCGCCGCGTGCGGCGTGCCCGCACCGGGCGCTTCGCCAGGAGCTTCCTGCTGGTGGGCCTGGTCGCGGGCGGTGGATTCGCGGCCTGGAAGTGGTGGAGCAGGCAGACCAACCCGGACTGGCTGGTGGAGCCCGCGCCGGCCACCGAGGTCGCCGACCGCGCCTCGCTCAACGGCGGGGTCGGCTCCGACGCCGCCTTCGGGAAGGTCGACGGCTCCCCCGTCGACGCCCTCGACCCCGAGGTGCAGGCCAAGCAGGCCGAGGCCGATTCGAAGGACCGCCCCGGCAACGGCGAGACGTACCCCTGAGACGGGGCCCCGAGCAGCGGCGGTGGTGCGGTGCCGGCACCACCGCCGCGTGACGTCGTCATGACGCGGGAGGGCGGCGGACCCGGTGGTCCGCCGCCCTCCCGCTGTGCGTACGGGGCTCACCTCACCGCTGCGCGGGCACGGGCAGGTCCTCCCCCTTCTCCGGCTCGGCCTCGGGGTCGGCGATCTCCGCGGGCACCCCGCGCAGGGCCCAGCGGGCCGCGACCGCGCCGCAGGCGATGAGCACCGCGCCGGCCAGCGTCGTGACCTGGATGCTGTGGCAGAACGCGTCCCGGGCGGTCTCCGTCAGCGCGGTTCCCGCCGCGCCGGGGATCCGGGCACCCGCCTCGACCGCCCCGCCCACCGATTCGCGGGCGGCCCGTGCCACGCCGTCGGGCAGCCCGGCGGGCAGGACCAGGGCGTCGCGGTAGACCGAGCCGAGGACGGAGCCGAGGACGGCGATGCCCAGCGAGCCGCCCATCTCCATCGCCGTCTCCGAGACGGCCGCGGCCGCGCCGGTGCGGTCCTTGGGGGCGCTCGCCAGGATCGTGTCGTTGGTGACCGAGACGATCAGGATGATCCCCATGCCGTTGACAACCAGCGGCGCCAGCAGCGCACCGTAGGACGTGCCCGGGTCGGACAGCTGCCCGAGGACCGCGGTGCTCACGGCCACCAGGCCGAGGCCCAGCGCGACGACCGTGGCCCGGCCGAGACGCGGGATCAGGGCGGTGGCGAGCGGTGCGGCGAACGCCGCGGCGAGCGGGCCGGGCAGCAGGGCGAGGCCCGCGGTGAACGGCGACCAGCCGCGGACGGTCTGGAAGTACATCGCGAAGGCCAGCGACAGCGTGGACGAGGCGAAGATCATCACCAGGTTGGCACCGACCGCGCCGCTGAAGGCGGGGTTGCGGAACAGCCGCAGGTCGATCAGCGGCTCCTCCACGCGGACCTGGCGGCGGACGAAGAGCAGCAGGGCCGCGACCCCCACCGCCGCCGCGACCCACACCGGCGCGTGGCCGGCGCCGTCCCGGAAGCCGGTCTTGATCGCGTAGATGGCACCCAGCACACCGACGACCGACAGGGGGACACCCGGCCAGTCCAGCCGCCCGGGACGCGGGTTGCGCGACTCGGGCAGCACCAGCACCCCGGCGACCAGGACGACAGCCATCAGCGGTACGTTGACCAGGAACACCGAGCCCCACCAGAAGTGGTCCAGCAGGAGCCCGCCGACGACCGGGCCGAGGGCGAAGCTCGCCGCGCCGATGCCGCTGCTGATGCCGATCGCGGTGGTGCGCTCCTTGGGGTCGGTGAAGGCGTGGCGCAGCAGGGACAGGGTGGACGGCACCATCATCGCGCCGGCCACGCCCAGCAGGGCCCGCCCGGCGATGAGCAGCTGCGGGTCGGGGGCGTACGCGGTGAGCAGTGAGGCACCGCCGAAGGCGACGGCGCCCAGCAGCATCATGCGCTTGCGGCCGAGGCGGTCACCGAGGTTGCCCATGACGACCAGGAGGCTGCCCATGGCGAAGCCGTAGACGTCGGAGATCCACAGGATCTGCGTGCCGCTCGGGTGCATGTCCCTGAGCAGGGACGGGATCGCGTAGTTGAGGACGCTGTTGTCGATGCCGAGGAGCATGGCGGCCAGGCAGCAGACGGCCAGTGCGGCCCACCGGTGGCGGGCGGGGCCCGGGGCCCGCGGGGTCGGGGTGGTGTGTGTCGTCGTCATGGGGGCAACGGTGGCCGGGCGCGCTGACCGGCCGCGTACCGCGCGCTGACCGGCGGTCAGACGCCGGCGGCCGGTCCGGTCAGCGCCATCAGGGCCCGGTCCACGGGGAGCCGCGCACCGCGTGCGTAGGCGGCCTCGTACGCGGGGGAGTCCAGGGCGGCCCGCACGGCGGCGTCGGTGCGGTCGGCCTCGGGGAGCGCGGGCACCGACGGGCCGCGCAGGGCGCGGGCGATGCCGAGGCGTTCGGCGGCCGCGGCGGGGTCGCCCTCGGCGAGCGAGAGCTCGGCCTGGGCCGCGGCGAGGGCCGCCGCCAGAGGCAGGTTCCGGGCGCCGTGCGCGGGGTCGGCGGCCTCCAGGAAACGGGTGCGGGCCTGCTCGGGACGGCCTTCCGCAAGGGCGATCCGGCCCAGTGCGATGAGCGCCTCGGTGCGGGCCCCCTCACCGGTGTACCAGCCGGTCAGGCACTCGGCCAGGGCCAGCTCGCACAGCCGGCGCGCCTCGGCGAGGTCGCCCTCCAGCCGTGCGCACTCGCCCAGGCCGAGGTGGGCGCCGGCCAGCAACTCCCGGGCACCGGACCTGCGGGCGAGCTCCAGGCACGCGGTGAAGTCGGCCCGTGCCCGGTCGGTACGGCCCGCGATGACGGCGCTCTTGCCGCGCTCGCCGAGCAGTTCGGCGACGTTCTCCGTGGCGCCGAGCTCCCGCGCGACGGCCAGTGCCTCGTCCACGAGCCGCAGGGCGCGCGGCTGGTCACCGCGGGCCCCGGAGAGCCAGGCCAGCTGGGTCAGGGCCATGGTGCTGCCCCACCGGTCGCCGAGCGTGCGGAAGGCCGCGAGCGCGGCGGTGAACTCCGCCTCTCCCGCGTCGATGTCGCCCTCCACCATCCACAGCTGGAATCCCGAGCCGATGTGCATCAGCGCGGTCTGCCAGGGGTCCTCGGCCTGTCCCGCCAGCTCCTGCCGGTACACCGCGTACGTCTCGGTGTCGGGGACGCCGGAGAAGGGCGCCCACAGCAGGTTGAGCACGGGGAACCGGCGCGGCAGGCCGCCGAGCCGGCGGACGACCTCGGCCACGGAGGCGAAGTGCGCGGCCAGTTCGCCCTGGTCCGCGGTGCCGGCCGCGGCCGTCATGACGCACAGGGCGTACTCCTCGTCCAGCCCCTCCGGCGGGCCCGTCCCGGCCGCCCGGAGCAGTTCGGCCGCGGGCTGGGCACCTTCGTACCGCATGCCGCGGAGCATCCAGTAGGTGCACAGGGAGGCGAGCAGCCGCAGGGCGGCGGCGGTGTCGCCCGCGGCGACCGCGCCGCGCAGGGCGGAGTGCAGGTTGTCGTGGTCGGCGGCGAGGCGGCCCAGCCAGTCCAGCTGTTCCGCGCGCCGCAGATGGGGGTCGGCGGTCAGTGCCAGGCGGAGGAAGTACGCGGCGTGCGCGCGGCGCAGCGGCTCGCTCTCCCCGGCCTCCGCGGCGCGGTCGGCTGCGTAGGCGCGAATGGTCTGGAGCAGCCGGTAGCGCGTCCCGTGGGCGCCGCCGCCCTCGGGCCGGTGGACGACGACCAGTGACTTGTCGGCGAGCGAGGCCAGCAGATCGAGTACGTCGTCGGCGTCGATCACGGGGGTGCCCGGCGCCGGGTCCGCCGGTCCGGCGCAGACCGCCTCGGCGGCGGCGAGGGTCCAACCGCCGGCGAAGGCGGACGTCCGGCGCAGGACGGTCCGTTCCTCCTCGGACAGCAGCTCCCAGCTCCAGTCGACGACGCCGCGCAGGGTGCGCTGGCGCGGGGTCGCGGTACGGCTGCCGCGGGACAGCAGCCGGAAGCGGTCCCCCGCGCCGGTGGCACCGGGGAGGGTGTCGAGCCGGTCGGCGATCTCGGCGGCCGACAACGAGCGCAGCCGGGCGGCGGCCAGCTCGATGGCGAGCGGAATGCCGTCCAGGGCCCGGCAGATGCGCGCGGCGGCCCCGGGGTCCGGCAGGCTCTCGGCGGAGCCGGCGGCCGCGGCCCGGTCGGCGAGCAGCCGGACCGCGGGGGAGGCGAGCACGGCGGCGTCGTCCGCCCCCTCCTCCGGCAGCGGGAGCGGCGCGAGCGGCGACAGCGCCTCGCCGGTGATCCCCAGCGCCTCGCGGCTGGTCGCCAGGACCCGCAGGCCGGCGCAGCCGGACAGCAGACCGTGGGTGAGGCGCGCCACGTCCTCGACGAGGTGCTCGCAGTTGTCCAGCACCAGCAGCAGCTCGCGATCGGTGAGCGCCGCCGTGAGCCGTGCGAGGGGACCGGGGGCCGCCGCCTCCCGGCCGGCGGAGGACAACGGGCCCGCCTCGCGCAGCCCCAGCGCACCGGCGACCGCCTGCGGCACGGCCGAGCCGTGGGTCAGTCCGGACAGGTCGACGAAGCACGCCTCCCCGGCGTACCGGCCCGCCGCCTCGACGGCGAGCCGGGTCTTGCCCGCGCCGCCCGGCCCGACCAGGGTGACCAGCCGCGCATCGGCCAGCAGCGACCCGATCCGCCGCAGCTCCTCCTCGCGTCCGACAAAGCTGGTGAGCTGGGCCGGCAGCGTGTGCCGCGGGGGCGGGGCGGACGGCGCAGACGATGTTTCACGTGAAACACCCGAAGCGCGGGAAACGGGCATCGCGACAACGGCCGGTCCCGCGTCGCCGCGCAGTACGGCCAGATGCGCCTCGGCGAGTTCCGGCCCGGGGTCGGCACCCAGGGAGTCGGCGAGCTCACGCCGGGCGTCCTCGTACACCGCCAGTGCCTCCGACTGGCGTCCGCAGCTGTACAGCGCCCGCATCAGCTGGGCCTGAAGTCGCTCGCGGAGCGGATACGCCGCCACCAGCTCCCGCAGTTCGGCCGCCAGCTCGCCGTGCCGGTGCGGGTCGTGCAGGAGGTCCGCTGCGATCCGGTCCTCCAGGGCCGCGACACGCAGCTCTTCCAGACGCGTGATCTGCGGCCCGGCGAAGGGTGCGTCGCCCACGTCCGACAGCGCGGACCCCCGCCACAGCCCGAGCGCCTCACGGAGCAGCCCGGCTGCCCGGGCGGCCTCGCCGTCGGCCAGCGCCCCGCGGCCCTCGGCGGCCAGCAGCTCAAAACGGTGGACGTCGACCTCGTCCCGGGACACGGCGAGCCGGTATCCACCGGGGTGGCTCTCGACGGGCGCCCCGATCGCGGAACGCAGCCGCGAGACCTGCGACTGGAGGGCGTTGCCCACGCCGGCCGGCGGCTCCTCGCCGTACAGGCCGTCGATCAGGCGCTCGGTGCTGACGATCCGCCCGGCGTCCAGCAGCAGCATCGCGAGCAGCGCACGACGCCCGGGCCCGCCCGCCGCAGCGGTCACCCCGTCGGGCCGCAGCGCCCGCGTCTCCCCCAGAATCCCGAACCGCACGCCGCCGATTCTGCCGCACCGTGCCCCCGAACGGGCTAGTCCTCCTGGAGCACGGCGAGGACATTGCCCGCCGGATCGGTGAACCAGGCGATCGGCGGACCGCCGGTGCCGCGGGCGATGCCCTTCTCGTCGTGCTCGATGCCGGGGTAGCGCTGAAAGGCGACGCCGCGCCGGACCAGCCCGTCCACCGCCCGGTCGATGTCGTCGACGGGGAAGTTCAGGACGGTGAACGACGCCGGGGTGTGGTCCGGCTTCGGGTAGACCAGCACCCGGGTGCCGCCCTCGATCCGCAGGGTCAGCAGTCCGTGCTCCTCGCAGACGTCCAGCCCCAGCGTCCTCCCGTAGAACTCCGCGGCCCTGTCGATGTCGTCCACGGCGAAGCCGCTGAACGCCCTCGTTTTTCCGAACATGGCTCCAGCATGCCGAAGCGCCGGACGGCCCGCCCTCCGAACGGCGGCGGAAACACGACGGGCCGGGACCTCGATGAGGTTCCGGCCCGGTCGGGAAGTGTGGAGCCTAGGGGAGTCGAACCCCTGACATCCGCCATGCAAAGACGGCGCTCTACCAACTGAGCTAAGGCCCCGTGCCGCAGACCAGCGTACCGGCTGCCGCGACGATCACCGACCGAGTATCCGTGTCCGTAGGATGACGGGCAAGTTCGCGGCCGCAAAGGTCACCCGTCAGGAGCCCGCATGGACATCTCGCAGCAGGATGCCACCGCACGCGCGCGGGAGATGCAACGCACCTGGTACGGCGAACCGCTCGGGGCGCTCTTCCGTGAGCTGATGGCCGATCTGGGGCTCAACCAGGCCCGGCTGGCCGGGGTCCTGGGCCTGTCGGCGCCGATGCTGTCGCAGCTGATGAGCGGGCAGCGGGCCAGGATCGGCAATCCGTCGGTCGTCCAGCGGCTCCAGGCGCTGCGCGAACTCGGCGCGGAGGCCGCCGACGGGACCCTCACCGCCGACGAGGCGGCCGGCCGGATGGAGGAGATCCGGCGGTTGGAGGGCTCCCCGGTCCTGGGCACGACGCAGAGTTCGACCGGCGGGCAGCACCGGCCGCCCGCGCGCCGTGTGGTCCACGAGTTGCGCACGCTGCTGCGCACCGTGGCGATGCCCGCCGAGATCGCCGAGGCCGCCGACACCCTCGCCCCGGCCCACCCCCAACTGGCAGAGTTCCTCCGTGTGTACGGCGCCGGGGCCGCCGAGGACGCGGTCCTGCACTACGAGGCGCACCAGCAGCGCGACCGGGGGGCGGACGCCGGGCATGGGTGAGGTCTTCGCGGGCCGGTACGAACTGGTCGACCCGGTCGGACGCGGCGGTTCGGGTGCGGTGTGGCGGGCCTGGGACCGGCGGCGCGGCCGCTATGTCGCGGCCAAGGTCCTCCAGCAGAGCGACGCCCACGCCCTGCTGCGCTTCGTCCGCGAGCAGGCCCTGCGCATCGACCACCCGCACGTCCTCGCCCCCACGAGCTGGGCGGCCGACGACGACAAAGTGCTGTTCACCATGGACCTGGTGCGCGGCGGTTCGCTGGCGCACCTCATCGGCGACTACGGCCCGCTGCCCCCGCGCTATGTGTGCGCCCTGCTCGACCAGTTGCTGTCCGGACTGACCGCGGTGCACGCCGAGGGCGTGGTGCACCGTGACATCAAACCGGCGAACCTCCTCATGGAAGCGACCGGCACCGGCCGCCCGCATCTGCGGCTGTCGGACTTCGGCATCGCGATGCGCAAGGGCGAACCCCGCCTGACCGCCGCCGACTACGTGGTCGGCACGCCCGGCTACTTCGCGCCCGAGCAGATGATGGGCGCCGACCCGGACTTTCCCGCCGACCTGTACGCCGCCGGGCTGGTCGGGTTGTACCTGCTGTGCGGCGCCAAGCCCGACGCCGAGGCGATCGTCACCCAGTACACGCACGGGATGCCGCGGGCGCCGCTCGGAGTCCCGGGCCCGTTGTGGGACGTCGTCGGGACGCTGCTGCAACCCGACCCCGAGGCCCGTTTCCGCACCGCGTCCGGCGCCCGCAAGGCACTGGCCGCCGCCGTGGACCTGCTGCCCGAGGCGGACCCCGGCGAGGAGCCGGTGGAGGTCTTCGACCAGATCGGCCCGCTGCCCGGGGGCTTCACCCCGGACGGCCCGGAGCACCCGGCGCCGGCCGCCGAGGACACCGGCAGTTTCCGGCTGCCGCCGCCGCTGCCGCCTGCCGCGGCGGTGCCGGCCGTCCCCACCCCGCCAACCCCGTCGACCCGGCCCCCGGTCACCCCGGCGCCCACCCGCCCGTACACGACGTCCCCCGCCGTACCGGCCGTCGCAGGCGGCCGTCCCGGCCCCACCGCCCGGGTGGTCGTGCCCGTACTGCTGGTGGCGGCGCTGTGCTTCGCCTTCGGCATCTGGGCGGTGGCGGCCTCCTCCTGAGGGCGCGCCAGGTCACGCGGTGGCGCGCCGCCGCGCGGAGGCCGCCCACACCGCCAGGAACAGCAGCAGTACGGTCCCGGTCCCCAGGGAGGCGAACCCGGCCAGCCGCAGGGCGGATTCGCCCCCGGAACCGTCCTCCCCCGGCAGGCCGAGGTCGGCGGTGGGGTCGCCGTCGTACCGCGGAGCGGCCAGCGTCTCGCCCTCCAGGCCGATCCGCAGCGTGACGGGAAGGGCGCCCCGCACCAACCCCGCGACGTCCCGGTGGACGGTGACCGCCACGTAGTACGGACCGGCGAAGCGCGCCGCGGAGACCTTGTCCAGGGACTCCCAGCGGTTGGCGTAGGCGACTTTCCCGGTGGTCGCCGTGACGGAGGTCTGCCGCCCGGAGTACGAGCCGGTGGCGCCCGTGACGAATCCCCAGCGCGGGTTGTAGACCTCCACGCGCACCCCCGAGGCCGCGAAACCGCCGGTACCGGTGACCGGCGCGTTGGCGAACTCGGCGTCGATCCAGGCCTGCCGCCCCCACTCCACGGGCACCTCGTAGAAGCGGGTCTGCCCCGGCGGCACCCGGTCCTTCCACACGCCCGCGCCGAGCCGCGCCGCCCCCGCGAAGTCGGTGCCGCCCGCGGTCGCGCGAGCGGTGCCGGCCGCGGGCACGGGGGTCTGCGTACCCGCGCTCGCGGCGGGCCCGGGCGTGGCGCCGGGGAGGAGCCCCGGCTCGGTCGTGAGGCGGATCTGCAGCGGCCACGGCGCCGGGTCCGAGGTGCCCGCAGCCCTGCGGGTCACGGTCAGGATGTAGGCGTGCGCCTGCTGGCACGGCTCGTCCGCGCCGATCGTGCGCTTGACCCAGGTGCCCAGCGGCCGGGCGGCGCCGTCGCCGGAGAAGGTGCGGTAGGCGCTGTCGCAGCGGGTGCCGTCGGTGCTCTCCAGGCTCAGGTCGACTCCGTCCCCGAACGCCACCGCGCTGCCCGGCCGGGGGAGCGCGAAGACGGCGAGGTAGGCCGAGGTCGCGGCGTCGAGCTGGACGGCGTAGCGCCGCGCGTCCTCGCCCGGGGGCAGCGTGTCCCGGTAGAGCACGCCGGCCGTGAGCCCGGGGGCGTCGGCCGTGCTCGGCTCGCCCTGTACGGCCTCGCCCCGCGGCTGCCAGGACGGCGCGGCGGTGTCGGCGAGGGCCGCCGCCGCGGGTCCGGCCGGCAGCAGGAGCGCGGCCACCAGGACCGCCACCGCCTTGCGGATCACGCCGGGTCCCTCCGCCGGGTGCCCGGTGCGGCCGGCGTCGCACCGGTGCCGGTGCGCTGACCGGGTGTCAGGCCGGGTGCCATTCGCGTCAACTGCCGTACGGGCGCTGCCGCGTCGTGTGCGCCCCCGCCGGAGCGGGGGCGCGCGGTGGTGTCACGCCGGGCCCGTGCGCCCCCCACAGCGGCTCCCAGGGCCGTCCTGCACCGGGCACAGCGGCCGCCCGGCCGCGGCCGTTCTCGTCGCATGTGCCGTTCCCCCTCGCACCTCGTCGGCTGCGGCGACGCTATTGATTTGCGGGAGCAAATACAAGGGGATCCCGTCACGGTCGCACAACGGCGAAGCCCCGGCCATACCGTGGCCGGGGCTTCGGGAATCCTTGTGTGATGCGGGCCTTGCCCGCCTCAGACGCTCGCGCCGGAACCGGCGGGAACGGAGTCGGTCGCCTCCGTCCACAGGTCCTGCTCGGCGCGGTCCGCCTGGATCTGGCGGTACACGAGAAGACCGCCGATGGCGGCCAGTGCGACCAGGAGCAACTTCTTCACCGCGCGACCTCGTCCTTCTTGCGTGGGGGTCCTCCGACCAGCCCGACTATACACACCGGTCGATATCGAACGGTGATCTGTCTATCCACCCCAACGGTAGTACGCGAGATGAGGAAACGGTCCGTCCGAATGAAAACCGGACCCCTCCCAGCTCATCGGGGGCGGCCTTCCCGCAGGTGGAACTTCGTCCTTGCCGGGGCGGTTCCACGGGAAACAGGCGCGGTCAGTGGGGACCGCGGCGCGGCGGACGCAACAGGGCCCACATGTCGAGCAGTTGGACGACGTCATGGAGTCGTCCTGCGAGCCGCCCCACCGTGGAGCGCCGCAGGGTGCACAGCCAGACGTAACCGGCCAGGGAGACGCACAGGCATCCCCAGCTCTGCCACCACAGGGCCCGCATGTCCGGGTCGCGCCCCGTGCACGCGTACAGCGCCAAGGTGAGCGTCGTCGCCAGGCCCAGCGCGACCAGCCCGGCTCTGACCACCTGACCGCGGGCCGCCCACCGGGAGGCAAGAAGGCCGGCGGGAATCCGGAGAACGACATGGAACATCAGCAGCCAGATCATCAGCGCGAGAGTCTGGCCGTAGGTCGCCGTGGACACAGCGGGAATGCGGGAGAAACCCACGGCCAGCACCACGCCGCTGACATGCATGGCAACCAGGTTCAGCGGGACATGCCACGGCCCGGCCCATTGGCGCCCGTTGTCATCCGCCCGCACGACGCCCTCCCCTGCCCGCTGCCGCCGAGCAGCGTATCCACGGGATCGCCGGTCAGAGGGCGGCCCGGGCGCGCGTGAGACACGTCACGATCCGCCACGGTCCCTCACCCGGACGGCATGCCGCGCCGCGTCATCCGGAAATGCCGAAGGGCCCCGGGAGATTTCCCGGGGCCCTTCACGCTGGTGGGGCTAACAGGACTTGAACCTGTGGCCTCTTCCTTATCAGGGAAGCGCTCTAACCGTCTGAGCTATAGCCCCGCGCTGCGTCGCGTTGAAAGATTAGCGCACACGGGGCCATGTCCCAAAATCGGTTACTCGTCCTCCGCCAGGGTCAGCTCGACGCCGCCGACCAGACCCGCCGACATGTTGTAGATGAAGGCGCCGAGCGTGGCCAGGGCGGTGGCCAGCACGACGTCGATGACGGCGATGATCGAGGTGAAGGTCAGCACCCGCGACATCGACAGGAACGACACCAGGTCGAAGCCGCCGTCCGAGCCGGACGAGGTGGCCTCGCTGAGGGTCCCGCCGACCGTGCTGAAGACGCCGATGGTGTCGAGCACCATCCACAGCACGGCGACCGCCACGATCGTGCAGACGCCCAAGGCGATGGAGAGCAGGAAGCTGACCTTCATCACCGACCACGGGTCGGCCTTGGCCACCCGCAGCCGGGCCTTGCGGGTCCGCGGGACCTGCCGGGCCGCCGGACGCGGCTGGCGGACGCCGGCGGTGGCCGGAGGGCCTGCCGGGGGCGCGTACGCCTGTGGCGGCTGGTGCGGGCCCTGGGGGGCCTGCTCGACGGCGCCGGGCACGGCCCCATAGGTCTGCGTCTGCTGTCGCACCGCGTGCTGGTGGTGCGGCGGACGGGTGTCAGTCACGGTGGTTCCCCCCTGATGCGGGCCGCTGTCCGTACGTGAGCCAGGGGCACCACCGATCGCGTCCGGAGCCGCAGCCGGCATCGGCTGCGCCCCTTCCGCTCCCGTCCCACCCGCGGCGCCCTCGGCTCCACTCACGGCTACTTACTCCTCCGACTCGGCAGCCGCGGGCTGCTCGCCCTCGGCCTCTTCGGCGGCGACGACCTCTTCGGCCTCCGCCCCCGCCTCGGCATTGCGCGCGATGCCCACAACGGCATCCTTCTTGCCGAGATTGATCAGCTGGACGCCCATGGTGTCACGCCCGGTCTCGCGGATCTCGTTGACGCGGGTGCGGATCACTCCGCCGCCGAGTGTGATGGCAAGGATCTCATCCGTTTCCTCGACCACCAGCGCCCCGACCAGTGAACCCCGGTCCTCGACGATCTTCGCCGCCTTGATGCCGAGTCCGCCGCGGCCCTGGACCCGGTACTCGTCCACACTGGTCCGCTTGGCGTACCCGCCATCAGTGGCGGTGAAGACGAACGTACCCGGTCGGACGACATTCATCGAGAGCAGTTCGTCCCCTTCGCGGAAGCTCATGCCCTTCACGCCCGATGTGGCCCGGCCCATCGGCCGCAGTGATTCGTCCGTCGCCGTGAAGCGGATGGACTGCGCCTTGCGGCTCACCAGGAGCAGATCGTCGTCCGGTCCGACCAGTTCCGCGCCGATCAGCAGGTCCTCGCCGCCGTCCTCGGTCTCCCGGAGGTTGATCGCGATGACACCGCCGGAACGGGGCGAGTCGTAGTCCTTCAGCGGGGTCTTCTTCACCAGGCCCGAACGGGTGGCCAGCACCAGGTAGGGCGCCGCGTTGTAGTCGCGGATGGCCAGCACCTGGGCGATCTGCTCGTCCGGCTGGAAGGCCAGCAGGTTGGCCACGTGCTGGCCGCGGGCGTCGCGGCCGGCGTCCGGCAGCTCGTAGGCCTTGGCGCGGTAGACCCGGCCCTTGTTGGTGAAGAACAGCAGCCAGTGGTGCGTGGTGGTGACGAAGAAGTGGTCGACGATGTCGTCCTCCTTCAGCTTCGTGCCGCGCACCCCCTTCCCGCCGCGCTTCTGGGAGCGGTAGTCGTCCGTCTTGGTGCGCTTGACGTAGCCGCCGCGGGAGATCGTGACGACGATGTCCTCCTCGGCGATCAGGTCCTCGATGGACATGTCGCCGTCGAAGGGCACCAGCGCCGAGCGCCGGTCGTCGCCGAACTTCTCGACGATCGCCGTCAGCTCCGTGCTGATGATGCCGCGCTGCATCTCGGGCGAGGCCAGGATGCGGTTGTACTCGTTGATCTTCGCCTGGAGCTCGTCGTGCTCCTGGACGATCTTCTGCCGCTCCAGGGCCGCCAGCCGGCGGAGCTGCATCTCCAGGATCGCGTTGGCCTGGATCTCGTCGATCTCCAGCAGGCCCATCAGGCCTTCACGCGCCACGTCGACCGTCGCGCTGCGCCGGATCAGGGCGATGACCTCGTCGATCGCGTCCAGGGCCTTCAGCAGACCGCGCAGGATGTGGGCGCGCTCCTCGGCCTTGCGCAGCCGGAAGCGGGTCCGGCGGACGATGACCTCGATCTGGTGGGTCACCCACTGCTTGATGAACTGGTCGAGCGAGAGCGTGCGCGGCACGCCGTCGACCAGCGCCAGCATGTTGGCGCCGAAGTTCGTCTGCAGGTCCGTGTGCTTGTAGAGGTTGTTCAGCACGACCTTGGCGACGGCGTCGCGCTTGAGCACGATCACCAGGCGCTGACCGGTACGGGACGAGGTCTCGTCGCGGACGTCCGCGATGCCGCCGACCCGGCCGTCCTTCACCAGGTCGGCGATCTTCTGGGCCAGGTTGTCCGGGTTCACCTGGTACGGCAGCTCGGTGACGACCAGGCACTGCCGGCCCTGGATCTCCTCGACCTCGACGACCGCGCGCATCGTGATGGAGCCGCGGCCGGTGCGGTACGCCTCCTCGATGCCCCGGCGGCCCACCACGAGGGCACCGGTCGGGAAGTCGGGGCCCTTGATGCGCTCGATGAGGGCGTCCAGCAGCTCCTCGTTCGTCGCCTCGGGGTTGGCCAGGCACCACTGGGCGCCCTCGGCGACCTCGCGCAGGTTGTGCGGCGGGATGTTGGTCGCCATGCCGACCGCGATACCGGCGGAGCCGTTGATCAGCAGGTTGGGGAAGCGCGACGGCAGGACCGTCGGCTCCTGGTTGCGGCCGTCGTAGTTGTCCTGGAAGTCGACGGTCTCCTCGTCGATGTCCCGGACCATCTCCATCGACAGCGGCGCCATCTTGCACTCGGTGTACCGCATGGCGGCGGCCGGGTCGTTGCCCGGGGAACCGAAGTTGCCGTTGCTGTCGACCAGCGGCATGCGCATCGACCACGGCTGCGCGAGGCGGACCAGCGCGTCGTAGATCGAGGAGTCGCCGTGCGGGTGGTACGTGCCCATGACGTCGCCGACGACGCGGGCGCACTTGTAGAAGCCGCGCTCGGGGCGGTAGCCGCCGTCGTACATCGCGTACAGCACGCGGCGGTGGACGGGCTTGAGTCCGTCGCGGACGTCGGGCAGCGCGCGGGAGACGATGACGGACATCGCGTAGTCGAGGTAACTGCGCTGCATCTCCGTCTCGAGGCCCACGGGCTCGATCCGCATGGTGTCCGTCACCGCGGCGCCCTCGGGCGTGACGGGCGTGGGGGAATCCCCGCCGGAGGCAGGGGAGGTGTCGTCGGCCATTGCTGGTCAAAGTCCTTTCGAGCTGCGGCTGATGGGGGCCGACTCAGATGTCGAGGAAGCGGACATCCTTGGCGTTGCGCTGGATGAAGGAGCGCCGGGCCTCGACGTCCTCGCCCATCAGCACCGAGAAGAGGTCGTCGGCGAGGGCCGCGTCGTCCAGGGTGACCTGGCCCAGCACACGGTGGTCGACGTCCATCGTGGTGACCCGCAGCTCCTCGGCGTTCATCTCGCCGAGGCCCTTGAAGCGCTGGATCGAGTCCTCGCGCACCCGCTTGCCGTTCTGCCGCCCCAGCTCGATCAGGGCGTCGCGCTCGGAGTCGGAGTACGCGTACTCGAAGTCGTCCCGGCCCCACTTGATCTTGTACAGCGGGGGGCGCGAGAGATAGACGTGACCGGCCTCGACCAGCGGCCGCATGAAGCGGAACAGGAAGGTCAGCAGCAGGGTGTTGATGTGCTGGCCGTCGACGTCGGCGTCGGCCATCAGGATGATCTTGTGATACCTCAGCCGCGAGATGTCGAAGTCCTCGTGCACACCGGTGCCGAAGGCCGAGATCAGCGCCTGGATCTCCGTGTTCTGCAGGATCTTGTCGATCCGCGCCTTCTCCACGTTCAGGATCTTGCCGCGGATCGGGAGGATCGCCTGGTACTGCGGGTTGCGGCCGGACTTGGCCGAACCGCCGGCGGAGTCACCCTCGACGATGAAGATCTCGCACTTGCTCGGGTCGTTGGACTGGCAGTCGCTCAGCTTGCCCGGCAGCGACGCCGTCTCCAGCAGGCCCTTGCGGCGCGTCAGATCGCGTGCCTTGCGCGCCGCGACGCGGGCGGTGGCGGCCTGGATCGACTTGCGGATGATGTCCGCGGCCTCGTTGGGGTTGCGGTCCAGCCAGTCCGTCAGGTGCTCGAAGACGACCTTCTGGACGAAGGTCTTGGCTTCGGTGTTGCCCAGCTTGGTCTTCGTCTGGCCCTCGAACTGCGGCTCGCCGAGCTTGACCGAGATGATCGCCGTCAGACCCTCGCGGATGTCCTCGCCCGTGAGGTTGTCGTCCTTCTCGCGGAGCAGCTTCTTCTCGCGCGCGTACTTGTTGACCAGCGTGGTCAGCGCGGCGCGGAAGCCCTCCTCGTGCGTACCGCCCTCATGGGTGTGGATGGTGTTCGCGAAGCTGTAGACACCCTCGCTGTACTGAGTGTTCCACTGCATCGCCACCTCGACCGAGAGGAGGCGCTCCTTGTCCTCGGCCTCGATGTCGATCACCGAGGGGTGGACCGTCTCGCCCTTGCGCGAGTTGAGGTACTTCACGAAGTCGACGATGCCGCCCTCGTAGTGGTACGTCACCGTGCGCGGCTGGCCCTCGTTCTCCAGGTCCGCGTGCTCGGGGCGCTCGTCGGTCAGCGAGATCGTCAGGCCCTTGTTGAGGAAGGCCATCTCCTGGAAGCGCCGCGACAGCGTCTCGAAGGAGTACTCGGTGGTCTCGAAGATGTCGCCGTCGGCCCAGAACGTCACGCTGGTACCGGTCTCGGAGACCGGCTCGTTCTTCTGCAGGGGGGCGGTGGGGACACCGAGCTTGTAGTCCTGGGTCCAGCGGAAGCCCTCACGCCTGACCTCGACCGCGACCTTGTTGGACAGGGCGTTCACCACGGAGACGCCGACGCCGTGCAGACCGCCGGAGACGGCGTAGCCGCCGCCGCCGAACTTGCCGCCGGCGTGCAGCACGGTGAGCACGACCTCGACCGCGGGCTTGCCCTCGGACGGCACGATGTCCACCGGGATGCCGCGGCCGTTGTCGATCACGCGCACGCCGCCGTCGGCGAGGATCGTGACCTCGATGGTGTCCGCGTGACCGGCCAGCGCCTCGTCGACGGAGTTGTCGACGACCTCGTACACCAGGTGGTGCAGGCCGCGCTCGCCCGTCGAGCCGATGTACATGCCCGGGCGCTTGCGAACCGCGTCCAGGCCCTCCAGGACGGTGATCGCGCTGGCGTCGTACGCGCCCCCGTGCGGGGGCGCGGCGGAGCCTTCGGCTGCGGACGTATTGATCTCGTTGGGGTTGCCGGAATCGGCCACGAAGCGCCCTTTCTGGCACAGCACGAGCCGGGACCCGCGGAGCGGGAGCGGCTGCATCACTTCGACATCGATCGACGGGTCCCGCTGGGATCCCCCGGTGCCGGAGGCCAGGGGCGGGCGTCTTGCTACCAGTCTACCGGTAGCGCCGACATAGATGGGGCTTTGGCGGTACCTGAGTTCCCGCCTACCCGTCGGAAGTGCCTCCTGCCGACTCCCTACACGCGCACCGGGTCTCAAAACCGCTCACGCGGGCGCACAGGGCTTCGACCTGATTACGCACAGCAGGTTTCCGGCCTATCCGTACGTATCGCCCGGCCCACGGCTCCCGGGAGCCCTCAGACGCCCGTACGACCGCACCGGTCCCCCCGGTCCCAGCACCTTGATCAATTTGACCGTGCCGTGACCGAGATCGGCATTCAGCCTGGCCACCAGGGTCGGCGCGAGCAGCCGCAGCTGGGTCGCCCAGGCCGTGGAGTCGCACTGGACGGTGAGGACCCGCTCCTCCTCGTCGTACCGCTGCGGCTCGCAGTGCAGCGCCACGTCGGTACCGACCAATTGCGGCCAGCGGCCCATCACTCCGCCCACCGCCGCGGGCGCCTCCCAGCCGCGCTCGGTGATCAGCCGGTTGATCGCCGCACCGAGCGGCAGCGGGTCGCGGCCGTCGGCCCGGGCGCCGCTGCGCAGCCCGCCGCGGCGGGCCTGCTTCTTCTGCTGGACCGCGGCGCCCTTGGCCCGCGCCTGCTCCTTGGCCGCCCGCAGCGCCACCCGCGCCAGGTCGACGCCGGACAGCGGCCTGTCCTGCGCGGGAGGTTGTGCCTGCTGCTCGCTCATACCCGCTCCACGCCGCCGCTCTCCACCGCGTAGCGGGCGCCGATCAGCACGCCCGGCACGTCGTCGTCCACAGCCGCCGTCACGAGCACCTGCTCGCCGGGGGCCACCAGTTCCGCCAGACGGTCGCGGCGCCGGGCGTCCAGTTCCGCGAAGACGTCGTCGAGCACCAGCACGGGTTCGCCGCCGTCCGCGCACAGCAGCTCGTACGAGGCCAGCCGCAGTGCCAGGGCGTACGACCAGGACTCCCCGTGGCTGGCGTACCCCTTCGCGGGCAGCCGGCCCAGATTGAGGGACAGGTCGTCACGGTGCGGCCCGACCAGGGTGACCCCGCGCTCGATCTCCTGCTTGCGGACCTCTCCCAGGGCCTCCAGCAGCAGTCCGTACAGCTCCTCGCGGCCGGACGCCCCCGCGATGCGCTCGCCGACCGAGCTGCGGTACTCCAGCGCGACCGGGCCGCCGCCCGGTGCCAGTTGCTCGTACGCCTTGTCGGCCAGCGGCTGCAGCGCGTGCGTGAGGTCCAGGCGCTGCGCCAGCAGCTCGGCGCCGGCCCGGGCCAGATGCTGGTCCCACACGTCGAGCGTGGACAGATCGGCACCGCGGCCGCCGTGGCGGCGGGCCATGGCCGCCGACTTCAGCAGGGTGTTGCGCTGCTTGAGCACGCGCTCGTAGTCGCTGCGCACACCCGCCATCCGGGGCGCGCGGGCGGTCAGCAGCTCGTCGAGGAAACGCCGGCGCTCCCCGGGATCGCCCTTGACCAGGGCCAGGTCCTCGGGGGCGAACAGCACGGTCCTGACGATGCCCAGCAGATCGCGTGGGCGGACCTGGGAGGAGCGGTTGAGCCGGGCGCGATTGGCGCGGCCGGGATTGATCTCCAGCTCCACCAGCTGCTGGCGGTCGCCCTGGACCACGGCCGCCCGGACGATCGCCCGGTCCGCGCCCATGCGCACCAGCGGGGCGTCACTGGCGACCCGGTGACTGGCGAGGGTGGCCAGATAGCCGACCGCCTCGACCAGATTGGTCTTGCCCTGGCCGTTGGGCCCGACGAAAGCGGTGACGCCCGGGTCGAGCGGGACCTCGACCCGGGCGTAGGAGCGGAAGTCGGCGAGCGACAGATGCGCGACGTGCATGGCTGTGCGACGCCTCCTTCCCTCGTGGGCGCGCTGGGCACCCGGTGGACATGACCGCCGGGGCGGCTACTTCTTGGACTCGACGGCGTGGCCGCCGAACTGGTTGCGCAGCGCGGCGATCATCTTCATCTGCGGGGAGTCGTCCTGGCGCGAGGCGAAGCGCGCGAAGAGCGACGCGGTGATCGCGGGCAGCGGCACGGCGTGGTCGATGGCCGCCTCGACGGTCCAGCGGCCCTCGCCGGAGTCCTCGGCGAAGCCCTTGAGCTTGCCCAGGTGCTCGTCGTCGTCCAGGGCGTTGACGGCCAGGTCCAGCAGCCAGGAGCGGATGACCGTGCCCTCCTGCCAGGAGCGGAAGACCTCGCGCACGTCGGTGACGGAGTCGACCTTCTCCAGCAGCTCCCAGCCCTCGGCGTAGGCCTGCATCATGGCGTACTCGATGCCGTTGTGGACCATCTTCGCGAAGTGGCCGGCGCCGACCTTGCCCGCGTGCACCGACCCGAAGTTGCCCACCGGCTTGAGGGCGTTGAAGACCGGCTGGACCTTCTCGACGTGCTCGGCGTCGCCGCCGTACATCAGCGCGTAGCCGTTCTGCAGGCCCCAGACGCCACCGGAGACACCGCAGTCGACAAAGCCGATGCCCTTGGCCGCCAGCTCCTCGGCGTGCTTCTCGTCGTCCGTCCAGCGGGAGTTGCCGCCGTCGACCACCACGTCCCCGGGGGACAGCAGCTCGCCCAGCTCGTCGATGGTGGACTGCGTCGCGGCACCGGCCGGCACCATCACCCACACCACACGCGGCGCCGCCAGCTTGTCCACAAGTTCCTGCAGGCTGTGGACGTCGGCGAGGTCCGGGTTGCGGTCGTAGCCGACGACAGTGTGTCCGGCCTGGCGGATGCGGGTGCGCATGTTCCCGCCCATCTTGCCGAGACCGATGAGACCGAGCTCCATCGTTGATCCTTCGTTCGAAGCCTGCCTGACCTAGGTCGAGCCTACGTCGGCCCCTGAGGGCCGACGTGACCGGACAGGCCTCGCATCAGCCGGACAGCCGGACCGGCATGATGAGGTACTTGTACGCATCGTCCGCCTCGGCGTCGGCCGCCGGACGGCCGCTCAGCAGCGCGGGCTTGGTCGACGTGGTGAACGACAACTGCGCCACGGGGGAGTCGATCGCGCTCAGACCGTCCAGCAGGAACGTCGGGTTGAAGGCGATCGAGATGTCGTCGCCGTCCAGCTTGGCGTCCACCCGCTCCACAGCCTGTGCGTCGTCGCTGGACCCGGCCTCCAGGGTCAGCACGCCCTGCTCGAAGCTCAGCCGCACCGGCGTGTTGCGCTCGGCCACCAGGGCGACGCGCTTGACGGCCTCGACGAACGGGGCGGTCTCGATGACGGCGACGGAGTTGAACTCGGTCGGGAAGAGCGTGCGGTACTTCGGCAGGTCGCCCTCGAGCAGCCGGGTCGTCGTACGGCGGCCCGCGCCCTCGAAGCCGATCAGGCCCTCGCCCGCGCCGGAGCCGGCCAGGGCGATGGAGACGGAGTCGCCGTTGGTGAGCGACTTGGCGGTGTCCAGGAGCGTCTTGGCGGGCACCAGGGCGACCGCGGAGATGTCCGGGGTCTCCGGCTTCCACAGGAACTCGCGGACCGCGAAGCGGTAGCGGTCGGTGGCGGCCAGGGTGACGGTGTCGCCCTCGATCTCGATCCGCACACCCGTGAGCACCGGGAGGGTGTCGTCACGGCCGGCGGCGATCGCGACCTGGGCGGCGGCCGCGGCGAAGACCTCGCCGGGGACCGTGCCGGAGGCGGTCGGCATCGCGGGCAGTGCCGGGTACTCGTCCACAGGCAGGGTGTGGAGTGTGAATCGCGAGCTGCCGCAGACGACGCTCACGCGCACACCGTCGGTGGAGATCTCCACAGGCCTGTTGGGAAGTGCCCGCGAGATGTCGGCGAGCAGCCGGCCGGAGACCAGGACGGTGCCGTCCTCCTCGACGTCGGCCTCGACGGAGACCCGGGCCGAGACCTCGTAGTCGAAGCCGGACAGGCTCAGCTGGCCCTCCTCGGCCTTCAGCAGCAGCCCCGCAAGGACCGGCACCGGGGGACGGGCCGGGAGACTGCGGGCCGCCCAGGCCACTGCCTCCGCGAGTACATCGCGCTCCACCCGGATCTTCACCGGAACCGCCTCCTGCTGTTGCTGGCTGTCTGTGGCCGACTGTCTCTTGGCCCTGCTGGCCCTCTTGCCGGGGAACAGTCTGACAGCCGCCACCGACATGCGGTGCGCGTTGGGGTCAAGCCGGAGCGGGAGGGGTCGGGCGGTCGACGGCTCGTTTGTGCACAGGCCCCGCTTCGAAGCAGGTCTCCCGGTATCTATCCCTGGTCGTAGTAATAGGGGGTGTGGATACCGTGGATAAGTGGTTCCTGCGCAGGTCAGGCCGCGTTTTTTGTCCACCGCGCCTGTGGGTGGAGCCCGTGGACAAACAGCCCCGTCTGTGGACAGCCCGACGTTGTGCACACCCGATGCACAGGTCGGTGCCGGTTCTCCCCAGCCCTGTCCCCAGGAATACCCAGGTTCTCCCCAGCCCAACCCACCACGTTGGTGTGACGCGGTTCACTCCGACCGGTGATGGGCCGTGTCGGGTTGCCGAACAGTGGACAGAACTGTGGAGAAGCCACCCGGATGTGGGGACAACCGCCCCGATCCTGTGGGCGACCGGTGGACAACTTCGTGGACGTCCCCGGAGGCCGTCCGCACGTCCACAGTCTGTGGATCCGGGTTGCCCACAAATCCACACGCCTCCCAGCAGGCGCGATGAGTCTCCCACAGCCCCGGCTGTGGACGAGTTCTGGACAACTCGGGCATCCCCAGGCTGTGGACGGGGAAAACCCGGCCGTCGCTGTGGAGAGACGTTCCTGTGCCCGGCTCACGGCCGGCGCGTTCGAACAAAGCGAAGCGCCCCGGGAGTTGGCCCCGGGGCGCTGAGGAGATGCTGAGGACGTACGGAAGCCGTGGAGGCCGCTGAAACGGCCGGCAGGAGACGGCCGGCAAAGGACCGCGGTCAGCTCTTGATGCGGTTGGTGAGCTCGGTGACCTGGTTGTAGATGGACCGCCGCTCGGCCATGAGGGAACGGATCTTCCGGTCGGCGTGCATCACCGTCGTGTGGTCACGGCCGCCGAACAGCGCGCCGATCTTCGGCAGCGACAGATCCGTGAGCTCACGGCACAGGTACATGGCGATCTGGCGCGCCGTGACCAGCACCCGGCTGCGGGAGGAGCCGGAGAGGTCCTCCACGTCCAGCCCGAAGTACGAGGCCGTCTCCGCCATGATCGCCTGGCCGCTGATCTCCGGAACGGAGTCCTCGCCGCCCGGGATCAGGTCCTTGAGCACGATCTCGGTCAGCTGGAGGTCCACCGGCTGCCGGTTGAGGCTCGCGAACGCGGTCACCCGGATCAGCGCGCCCTCCAGCTCGCGGATGTTGCGCGAGATCCGGGAGGCGATGAACTCCAGCACCTCCGGCGGGGCGTTGAGCTGCTCCTGCACGGCCTTCTTGCGCAGGATCGCGATCCGCGTCTCCAGCTCCGGCGGCTGGACGTCGGTGATCAGGCCCCACTCGAAGCGGTTGCGCAGCCGGTCCTCCAGGGTGACCAGCTGCTTGGGCGGCCGGTCCGAGGAGAGCACGATCTGCTTGTTCGCGTTGTGCAGGGTGTTGAAGGTGTGGAAGAACTCCTCCTGCGTCGACTCCTTGCTCGCCAGGAACTGGATGTCGTCGACGAGCAGGATGTCCATGTCGCGGTACCGCTTGCGGAACGCGTCCGCCTTGCCGTCGCGGATGGAGTTGATGAACTCGTTGGTGAACTCCTCCGAGCTCACGTACCGGACCCGGGTCCCCGGGTACAGGCTCCGCGCGTAGTGCCCGATGGCGTGCAGCAGGTGGGTCTTGCCGAGGCCGGACTCGCCGTAGATGAACAGCGGGTTGTACGCCTTGGCCGGCGCCTCGGCGACCGCCACCGCCGCGGCGTGCGCGAAGCGGTTGGAGGCGCCGATGACGAAGGTGTCGAAGAGGTACTTGGGGTTCAGCCGGGCGGTCGGTTCGGCAGGTCCGCCGGAGCCGCCCGAACCCGTGCCCATGCCCCCCGGGCCCGCGCCCGGGCCGCCGCTGTGGCC
The DNA here is from genome assembly GCF_040644455.1 of Streptomyces sp. NPDC046977. NCBI lineage: Bacteria > Bacillati > Actinomycetota > Actinomycetes > Kitasatosporales > Streptomycetaceae > Streptomyces > Streptomyces sp. NPDC046977. The sequence continues at coordinate 178,472 of NZ_JBEYWO010000005.1, read as the reverse complement.
GGAATGAGCGCTGTGGCCGCCGTGGTTGCTGTGGCTGTTGTGGTTGCCGTGCCCTCCGGGGCCGACGGGACCGCCACCGTTGTGGCCGCCCGGTGTGCGGGGGGCCGGCATCGGGGGCAACGGGGTCGCGGGGGGCTCGCGGCGGGGCGGGACCTGGTGCGCCGGCGGCATCTCGTAGCGCGACGGGGGCGACGGATAGGGCTCGCGCTCCTGGAAGTCGGCGAGCCGCTGCTGCTGCCAGTGGTCCTCGGGACCGCGGGGCGGCCAGCCGCCGGGGGCGCCGGCCTGGTGCTCGGGGTAGGCGCGGCGCATGCGCGGGCCTTCCCCGTAGCCGTGCTGCGGCTCGTCGTAGGGGGACGGCTCGGGGTCGTACGGCCCCTGCGGCATCTCGTGGGCGGGCGGCGGCGGAGGAGCCGCCTCCTGCTCGCTGCCCGAGGCGACGGCGATGGCGATGCCCACCGGGTGACCGAACTCACGGCTGAGCACTTCGGTGATCAGCGGGAGGAGTCGTCCCTCCAGCACGCTCTTGGCGAACTCGTTGGGAGCCGAGAGCACGGCGGTACCCGCGACCAGGGCGAGCGGCTGCGTGCGCTGGAGCCAGTCCGCGTCCTTCGGCTTCAGATCGTCGCCGTCGACTAGGAGTTTCTGCAGGACCCTTGGCCAGACTGAGGCAAGATCGGCAGTTACGTCAGCCACAGGGCACGCTCTCTCGGTCGCTGGTCGGTGCCGATGGGTCCCACGAAGGTGTGGTTCTTGGGACGGACGGGAATGTTTTGGGGTTCCGCCACGGTAGTCAGCCGGGCCTGCCTGGTTCAAGTCGTTGTCCACAGGGTGTGCAAAACCACGTCCGTATGGCGGCGCCCACGGGCCGCCGGGCCCGCTGGTTTGACCTGATGCCTCAGCCGCGCGTACCGTAACCAGGTCGAGTTGTCGATGGCTGCTGCCGCCTGCCTACCGATGGGCGAGGATCACCGTGGTGATCGTTGAGCGGTGCACACCTGGGATGTTCCGCGAGTTTCTCGTGGGCGCACGGTGACAGCCAGGCGACGCCCCGCCAACACACGATTCATCCTGGAGCCCCCGAGTGAGCAAGCGCACCTTCCAGCCGAACAACCGTCGTCGCGCCAAGACCCACGGCTTCCGGCTGCGCATGCGTACGCGTGCCGGCCGCGCCATCCTCGCGACCCGCCGTAGCAAGGGCCGCGCCCGTCTGTCCGCCTGATCGCACCGAAGCGCGAGGTGTGATGTCGTGCTGCCCACCGAGAATCGGCTGAGGCGGCGACAGGACTTCGCGAGCGCGGTACGTCGAGGACGGCGGGCCGGACGACCCCTGCTGGTCGTCCACCTGCGCACCGACAGTGAGACAAAGGACCCGCACGCGGCGGGGGGAAGTGCTCCCCCGGCGCGTGCGGGTTTCGTTGTCAGCAAGGCCGTCGGAGGCGCTGTGACCCGGAACCTGGTCAAGCGTCGACTTCGTCACCTTGTTCGCGAACGTCTGTCCGTGCTGCCCCCCGGTAGCCTGGTAGTCGTACGAGCGCTGCCCGGTGCGGGTGACGCAGACCATTCACAGCTGGCCCGAGACCTGGATGCCGCCCTCGGGAGGCTCCTGGGGGTGGCGAGATGAAGTACCCGCTGTTGGTGTTGATCAAGATTTATCAGTGGACCATCAGCCCGTTGCTCGGTCCGGTCTGCAAGTACTACCCCTCGTGTTCTCACTACGGGTATACGGCGATCGATCGGCATGGCGCGATCAAGGGCACCGCCTTGACCGCGTGGCGGATCCTGCGTTGCAACCCGTGGTCGCTGGGCGGCGTGGACCATGTCCCGCCCCGTAAGCGACCGCCGTGGCACGCTCGCCTGCGTGAAGCCCTCCGGGGCGGCACGGCAGGCGGGTCCGCTACTCCCGAGCCCGTCGAGACCCCTAATGCCCAAGGAGCCTGACCGTGGGGATCTTGAACCCCCTCTACGACGCAGTTTCGTGGATCATTGTCCAGTTCCACTCGCTGTACGGCCTTGTCTTTGACAAGGACAGCGGATTGGCCTGGGGTCTGTCGATCGTCTCACTGGTGGTCCTGATCCGGATCTGCCTGATCCCGCTCTTCGTGAAGCAGATCAAGGCGACCCGGAACATGCAGGCGCTCCAGCCGAAGATGAAGGCGATCCAGGAGCGCTACAAGAACGACAAACAGCGCCAGTCCGAAGAGATGATGAAGCTGTACAAGGAGACGGGCACCAACCCGCTCTCCTCGTGCCTTCCGATCCTGGCGCAGTCGCCCTTCTTCTTCTCGCTGTACCACGTCCTCAGCAACATCGCGCAGGGCCACCAGGTCGGTGTGCTCAGCGCGCAGCAGGTCGCCAGCGCCCAGAAGGCCCACATCTTCGGCGCCCCGCTCGCCGCGAAGTTCACCGACGGCGCCGACAAGCTCGCCTCGCTCGGTGCCTCCGTGACCGACGTGCGCATCGTCACGATCGTCATGATCGTTCTGATGTCGGCCTCGCAGTTCTACACGCAGCGCCAGCTGATGACCAAGAACGTCGACATGACGGTGAAGACCCCGTTCATGCAGCAGCAGAAGATGCTGATGTACGTCTTCCCGATCATGTTCGCCGTCTTCGGTATCAACTTCCCGGTCGGTGTCCTCATTTACTGGCTGACCACCAACGTGTGGACCATGGGCCAGCAGATGTTCGTCATCCGCCGCAACCCGACGCCGGGCAGCCTGGCCTACAACCAGCGCCAGGAGCGCCTGAAGGCCAAGGGCATGCTCAAGGAGGAGCCTGTCGCCGCCAAGGAGGCGCAGGACGTCGCCCCGGTGAAGCGCGCGCAGCCCAAGCGGCAGACCAAGTCCCAGCGCCAGACGGGCGGGTCCGCCCAGCCGGCCGCGGGCAGCAGCAAGCCCAAGCAGGGCGGTGGTGGCGCCGCGGGCAACAAGCCGCCGAGGCCCAGCAGTGGTGCGGACAAGCCGAACCTGTCGAAGAAGAAGTAGTAGAGGAGCCCCGTCGTGACGGACGGCAACACCACCGACGCGCTGACCCGCCTCGAGCAGGAGGGTGAGATCGCGGCCGATTACCTCGAGGGGCTGCTGGACATCGCAGACCTCGACGGTGACATCGACATGGACGTCGAGGGCGACCGCGCGTCGGTCTCCATCGTCGGCGAGTCGTCGAGCCGTGATCTGAACAAGCTGGTCGGTCGGGACGGCGAGGTTCTGGAGGCACTCCAGGAGCTCACCCGCCTTGCGGTGCACCGGGAGACCGGTGACCGGAGCCGGCTGATGCTGGACATCGCCGGCTTCCGGGCGCGCAAGCGCACCGAGCTGACGGACCTGGGCGTCAAGGCCGTCGAGGAGGTCAAGGAGAGCGGTCAGCCGGTGAAGCTCAAGGCGATGACGCCGTTCGAGCGGAAGGTCGTGCACGACGCCGTCGCCGCGGCGGGGCTGCGCAGCGAGTCCGAGGGCGAGGAGCCCGAGCGTCGCGTGGTCGTTCTTCCCGCCTGATCGCCTTCCCGCTCCGGTTCGCCGGCGTACCTACCTGGCCCCGTCTGCTCGCAGGCGGGGCCGAATCTTGTCAGCCTGATGACGGCCCCTCGTGGTTCTGAGGACCCCGCACTACGGAAGGACAGTTCTCGTGACGGAAGCAGCGGCGGAGCTCCCCCCGGCGCCGGAAGTGGCGCGGGAGGTCTTCGGGGAGCGTTTCGCGGACGCGGTGCGCTACGCGGAGCTGCTGGCCGACGCGGGGGTGGGACGCGGGCTCATCGGGCCGCGGGAGGTTCCCCGGCTGTGGGAGCGGCATCTGCTGAACTGTGCGGTCCTCTCGGAGGTGATCCCGTACGGCGCCTCGGTCTGCGACGTCGGCTCCGGAGCGGGCCTGCCGGGCATTCCCCTGGCGCTGAGCCGCCCCGATCTCACGATCACGCTCCTGGAACCGCTGCTGCGCCGGACCACCTTCCTGGAGGAGGCCGTCCGGCTGCTCGGCCTGGACAATGTCGGGGTGGTGCGTGGGCGGGCCGAGGAGATGATCGGCAAGCTGCCCCCGGTGGATGTCGTGACCGCCCGCGCGGTGGCCCCGCTGGACCGGCTGGCCGGCTGGGGGATGCCGCTGCTGCGTCCGCACGGCGAGATGGCCGTGCTGAAGGGGGACACCGCTGCGGAGGAGCTGAAGGCCGCCCGGGCCGCGCTCAGCCGGCTCGGTGCTGCCGAGACCTCCGTGGTCCAGGTCGGCGAAGGGGTGGTGGACCCCCAGTCCACCGTGGTCCGAGTGCTGGCGGGGGAGAGCCCCGGCGGTGTTCGTGCCGCGACCCGGCGCGCCAAGGCCGCCCGGGCCAACCGCCGTCGCCAGCGCTGAATGTGACGTTGGCGACATCCCCCGACTGTGCTCCATACAACCGGTCAAACCAGGACAACCCGGAGTGTCGGATAGGAAACAGATGCGCGCCTGCGCATCGTGTTTCACGTGAAACGGCGCTCTCTGCTTCCAGGAATCCTCGGTCGCGCCCGTGCGGCGGCCGAATCGCTGACCCAACGGGCCTCGGAATCGATCGCTCCGGCGAGCCGACCGGAGGATTCATCCACAGGAGAACGGGCCTCACTGGTTCGCGACCCCGAAAGCATGGCAGGCTCTGTTCATTGCGAGCTTGTAGTCGAGGAGAGTGAATCCTTGCGGTCCGACGCCAACATCGCGGGACCGATGGCCGATCCGGTCCCCGGTCCCCGTACCGAGCTGTTCGGGGAGGATGTTTCACGTGAAACACCGCCCCCGATGGACGACACCCCCATCGGCCGAGCCGCCCAACTGGCCGTCGAGGCTCTGGGGCGGGCCGGTGAAGGACTCCCCCGCCCAGCCGAGACCAGAGTGATCGTCGTCGCCAACCAGAAGGGCGGCGTCGGCAAGACGACCACGACCGTCAACATGGCGGCCTCCCTGGCCCTCCACGGGGCCCGGGTACTCGTCGTGGACCTCGACCCCCAGGGCAATGCCTCCACGGCGCTGGGGATCGACCACCACGCCGAGGTGCCATCCATCTATGACGTCCTGGTCGAGAGCAAGCCGCTCTCCGATGTCGTGCAGCCGGTCCCGGACGTGGAGGGGCTGTTCTGTGCCCCCGCCACGATCGACCTCGCCGGTGCGGAGATCGAGCTGGTGTCCCTGGTGGCACGAGAGAGCCGGCTGCAGCGGGCCATCGAGTCCTATGAGCAGCCCCTCGACTACATCCTCATCGACTGTCCGCCCTCGCTCGGTCTGCTGACCGTCAACGCCCTGGTGGCCGGCGCCGAGGTGCTCATCCCGATCCAGTGCGAGTACTACGCGCTGGAAGGTCTGGGGCAGTTGCTGCGGAACGTGGAGCTGGTGCGCGGCCACCTCAATCCCAAGCTGCACGTCTCCACCATCCTGCTCACCATGTACGACGGCCGGACCCGGCTCGCCTCACAGGTCGCGGAGGAGGTGCGCACCCACTTCGGCAAGGAAGTGCTGAGCACGAGCATTCCGCGCTCCGTCCGCATCTCGGAGGCGCCCAGCTACGGTCAGACCGTGCTGACCTACGACCCGGGGTCCAGCGGGGCGCTGTCCTATCTCGAGGCGGCGCGGGAGATGGCGATGCGGGGTCTCGGGGGCGGTAGTGAGTTCAACGAACAGAGCAGCACGGAGGGGATCCAGTGAGTGAGCGACGCAGAGGGCTCGGCCGTGGTCTTGGCGCGCTGATTCCTGCCGCACCCAACGGTGCGGACCAGGCAGCCGCGACCGCGGTGGCCACGGCGGCGGCCGCGGCCGCTCCCGCTGTGGCGGTCCTGGCGCCGGAGCGGGGGATCGCGGTGGCGAAGGTTGCCGCTCTGCCTGAGCACAGTGGGACCGTGGAGATCCCTGTTTCACGTGAAACGCAGGAAGGGACCGTCGACCAGGGGCCGGCTCCGGTGGCGGGGGCGTACTTCGCGGAGGTTCCGCTCGACGCGATCACCCCCAACCCCCGGCAGCCGCGTGAAGTCTTCGACGAGGACGCCCTGGCCGAACTCGTCGCCTCCATCAAGGAAGTCGGTCTGCTGCAGCCGGTGGTGGTCCGGCAGACCGGCACCGACCGCTACGAGCTCATCATGGGTGAGCGTCGCTGGCGGGCCAGCCGCGAGGCCGGGCTGGATCGCATTCCGGCGATCGTCCGTGCCACCGAAGACGAGAAGCTCCTCCTCGACGCGCTGCTGGAGAACCTGCACCGGGCGCAGCTGAACCCGCTGGAAGAGGCGGCCGCCTACGACCAGCTGCTGAAGGACTTCGCCTGTACGCATGAGCAGCTGGCCGACCGGATCGGCCGGTCCCGTTCCCAGGTCTCCAACACCCTGCGGCTGCTGAAGCTCTCGGCGCCCGTCCAGCGCCGTGTGGCGGCCGGTGTGCTCTCTGCCGGGCACGCCCGCTCCCTGCTCGCCCTGGAGGACGTGGAGGACCAGGACAAGCTCGCCAGCCGGATCGTGGCCGAGGGGCTGTCGGTGCGTGCGGTCGAGGAGATCGTGCATGTGATGAACTCCGAGACCGCACCCGTCCGGAAGTCCGCGACACCACGGGCCGGCAGGCGGGTCTCCCCCGCTCTCACCGATCTGGCGCTCCGTCTGTCGGACCGTTTCGACACCCGGGTGAAGGTGGACCTCGGCCAGAAGCGCGGGAAGATCGTCGTCGAGTTCGCCTCGATAGAAGATCTGGAGCGCATTCTCGGTTCGATGGCTCCCGGCGAGAGCAACACCCTTCAGCGGTCGCTCACCGAGGAGACCGACGAAGACGAGGAGTGAGGCCGGCCTCACCGCCCGGCCCTCAGGGCCGACTCAGCACAGGACAGCGGGCCACGTTCCCTTCCGGGAATGTGGCCCGCTTTTTGCTGGGCCGTTGGCGTTGTCCGGTGTCGGACATGTCCTCCCGCGGATACGATGCCTACCAGATGGAGCACGACCCCCCGAGGCGGAGGTCCCCATGCGATCGGTGCGGCGCGCTGGTGTGGAGCACGATTGGCAGACGGCCGCTCTCCTGGCCGCGGGACTGGGGCTGGGGGCGGTGGGTGGCTTCGTCGGCAGTTGGGTCCACGACAGAAACGAGGGTCTGACCTCATGGGGCGTCGGCTCGTTCCGCTCACTCTGGACAACCTCCCGGATCTCCCCAACCGCTGCCGCTCGTGCGTCTTCTGGGAACTCGACCCGGTAAGCGGTGAGGCCGCCGTCCAGGCCGGGAAACCGGAGCTGGAGAAGGAGTCCTGGATATCGGCCGCCCTGCTGGAATGGGGATCGTGCGGCCGGGTCGTCTATGTGGACGAGGTTCCCGCCGGCTTTGTGCTCTACGCGCCGCCCGCATACGTGCCGCGTTCCACGGCCTTCCCCACGAGTCCCGTCTCCGCCGACGCGGTGCAGCTGATGACGGCACGGATCATGCCGGGCTTCCAGGGCCAGGGACTGGGCCGGGTGCTGGTGCAGACTGTCGCCAAGGACCTGGTGCGGCGTGGCTTCCGTGCGATCGAGGCGTTCGGCGACGCGCGGTGGGAGGAGCCCGCGTGCGTGCTGCCGGCGGAGCATCTGCTGGCGGTCGGCTTCAAGACGGTCCGCCCCCATCCGCGTTTCCCCCGGCTGAGGCTGGAGCTGCGGACGACGATCTCCTGGCGTGAGGACGTGGAGTTGGCGATCGACCGCCTGCTGGGAGCCGTCCAGAAGGAACCCGCACTGCGCCCGCTGTGAGAGCGTGAAAAGGCCCGCCCCCGGAGAAAGGGGCGGGCCTTTTCGCTGTCCGTCGTCAGGACCGGTGCGTCAGCCGATGAAGTCGGAGAGGTCGCGCTCGATGGCGGCCTTCGGCTTGGCGCCGACGATGGTCTTCACGACCTCGCCGCCCTTGTAGACGTTGAGGGTCGGGATCGACATGACGCCGTACTTGGCGGCGGTGACCGGGTTCTCGTCGATGTTCAGCTTGACGATGGTGATCTGCTCGGCGTGCTCGGCCGCGATCGCCTCCAGGGACGGGGCGATCTGGCGGCAGGGACCGCACCACTCGGCCCAGAAGTCGACGAGGACAGGCTTGTCGCTGGCGAGGACCTCCTCGTCGAAGGTCGCATCGGTCACGATCTTGGTATTGCCGGCCACGGGTGTCTCCTCGGGGTGTTGTGCGGGTACTTCGGTGGGGGGCAGGTCAGACTGCCGCGGTGGTCTGCTCGGGCTCGCGGGTGTGCTCGGCCTCCGCGTCGCTCAGGGCGGCGAGGAAACGCTCCGCGTCCAGTGCGGCGGAACAGCCCGTGCCGGCCGCCGTGATGGCCTGACGGTAGGTGTGGTCCACCACGTCACCCGCGGCGAAGACACCGGGGATCCGTGTGCGGGTGCTGGGGGACTCGACCTTGAGGTAACCCTCGCCGTCCAGGTCGAGAATGCCCTTGAAGAGGTCGGTGCGCGGGTCGTGGCCGATCGCGATGAACAGGCCGGTGACCGGAAGCTCCGAGGTCTCGCCGGTCTTGGTGTTGCGCAGCGTCAGACCGGCGAGCTTGCCCTCGCCGTGGATCGTGTCGACCTCGCTGTCCCAGATGAACTTGATCTTGGGGTCGGCGAAGGCACGCTCCTGCATGGCCTTGGAGGCACGCAGGGTGTCACGGCGGTGGACCACCGTCACGGTCTTGGCGAACCGGGAGAGGAAGGTCGCCTCCTCCAGCGCGGTGTCGCCGCCACCGATCACGGCGATGTCGTTGTCCTTGAAGAAGAAGCCGTCACAGGTGGCGCACCAGGAGACGCCGCGGCCGGACAGGACGTCCTCGTTGGGCAGGCCGAGCTTGCGGTGCTGCGAGCCGGTGGCGATGATCACGGCCTTGGCCCGGTGCACGGTGCCCGCGGAGTCGGTGACGGTCTTGATGTCACCGTCGAGGTTCACCTCGATGATGTCGTCCGGGATCAGCTCGGCACCAAAGCGCTCGGCCTGGGCGCGCATGTTGTCCATCAGGTCCGGGCCCATGATGCCGTCGCGGAAGCCGGGGAAGTTCTCCACCTCGGTCGTCGTCATCAGTGCACCGCCGGCGGTCACCGCTCCCTCGAAGACCAGAGGCTTCAGCGAGGCGCGTGCGGTGTACAGCGCGGCTGTGTAGCCCGCCGGCCCGGAACCGATGATGATCACGTTTCGGACGTCGCTCACGGGTTCATTCCTCGTCTCTGTCTGCCAGCTGCGCCGGTGTCCCGGCGGGACTGTTGTATCCGCCTAACGGATCCTACGGGTCCCGCATTCCCAGCGCTCCGGCCCTAACGAGGGTATGTCTCCTCACGCAGCAGAGTGCCCGTTGCGGACGGCGTGGCGGCCGTGCAGGAGGCATCCACCACGAAGGCGTCGACCAGTGACCGGTCGCCGGGATGGGGGAGGACGACGAGGTAGGAGTCCGATCCCTCGTAGGCCCCCCGACGGGAGGCGAGCAGGGTGTCGTCGTCCGGACGGCCGATCGCCCGCAGGACGCATGAGGGCGGCATGCCGTTGACGTCCATGAGGGGGGACTCCGCGTTGGGGTTGCTTTGAGCGCGGTTGGCCGTAGCGCCCGACAGGAGCTGCTGCACCTGCGTGCGGAGTGGGTCGGCCGCTTCGGCCCGCTCGTCCGGTTGGCCGGCGACGGCCGCCGAGTCCTTGGTGTCCGCGTTGGCGGACATGTCGGTCTGCCCGGACGAGGACTCCACGAGGGCGGCGGCCAGCCCGCCGAGACCGAGCACCGCCATCGCCGAGACGGTCAGCAGCAGCCCCTTGTGCCAGCTACGGCGCGAGCGGACCGGAGAGCGACCCGGACCGGTCGTGGCGGGGGCACGGCCGACGGGTCCCCGTCCGGCGCCCTGCGATGTTTCACGTGAAACATGCGTCGCCGCCGCCACGGGTGATGTTTCACGTGAAACATCGGGGGCGGTGGAGTCCAGCAGGACCTCTGCGGCGAGCGCGGCATCGATCCGGCCGGCGATGTCCGCGGGCATCCGGGGCGGCCCGGGGAGCGTGCCGAGCAGTCCGCGGATCTCCTCCAGGGAGTCGCGTACGTCGGCGCAGAGAGGACAGTCGTCGAGGTGGCCTCGGATGGAGGCGGACCGCTGGGGCGGCAGGATGCCCTCGGTGAAGTCCGAGATCTCGGCGACCTCGGGATGTTCGTTCGTTCCCGCCGGTGACGTCATCGATGTCCACCTCCGCCCTTCGTGATCCCGTGGCCCGGCCCGGACTCCGTCTCTGGGACGGATGCGTTCTCCGTCCGGTTCCTTCCCCCACCCCGATCGGGGCTACTCCAGGGCCCTTCGCGCAGATGCGTGAGGAGCGGCAGCAGCCGTGCCCGCCCTCGGGCGCACCTGCTCTTGACCGTCCCCGGCGGCACGTCCAGGACGGCCGCGGCCTCCGCCACGGGGTAGCCCTGCATGTCGACCAGGACGAGGGCGGCACGCTGTTCGGCCGGCAGCGTCGCCAGGGCCTGGAGCAGCTCCCGATGGAGCTCCCCCCGCTCCGCCGGTGCCGCCGCCGACTCGTGCGGTTCGAGAAGCTCCTCGAACTGCTTCTCGTCGAGGACCGACGAGGTCCGGCGGGAGGCCGCCTTGCGGGCGCGGTCCAGGCACGCGTTCACGGTGATGCGGTGCAGCCACGTCGTGACGGCGGACTGTCCGCGGAAGGTATGGGCGGACCGGAAGGCGGAGATCAGCGCGTCCTGGACGGCGTCAGCGGCCTCCTCGCGGTCCCCCAGCGTCCGCAGTGCCACGGCCCACAGCCGGTCGCGGTGCCGGCGGACCAGCTCCGCGAAGGCGTCCGGATCCCCCGCTACATGACGGGCGAGGAGGTCGCTGTCCGCGACCTCCCCGCCCGTGTTCTGCTTCGGCACACTCCCCCCGTTCTTCCGCTAGCCGCTGACCTTGATCTCGGAGATCCGGCCGCGGTAGTTGCCCTCGTCGGTGTGGGGGAGCCGGGTCAGCCAGACCAGGAGGTAGCGGGTCTTGACCGCCTTGCCCGGCTGGAAGGTGACCTTGCCGCCGGAGGCGTCGGCCACCTTGGTGAAGTCGTCGAGAGCGGTCGGCATGGAGTCGGCGCCCGCGTCCGCGGCCATCAGCTCGGCGGTGGTGTCGTCCCCTATGAAGTCGACCTTCACCTTGCCGACCTGCTGGGCGCTGCCCAGGTCGACGATGACGCCGACACCGGACTTCAGGCCGCCGAGGTCGGCCTGGGTGTACCAACTGGTCTCCCAGAAGGTGGACGCCTTGCCGTCGTAGACGTTGCCCACGTCCCGGGGGTTCTCCGAACCGTCGGTACCCAGCGGGTCGAAGTCCTGGGCCCCGGTGATGGCGACGGGCTTGCCGGACGTCAGCTGTGCGGTGCCGCTGGGGCTGTCACTGCCGCCCGTGGTGTGGGAGGTGGTCGTACCGCCGTCCTTGGACTGGTTCTCGCGGTCCATGAGCGTCTCGGCGACCTGCCAGCTGCCGAGACCGAGGGCGGCGATCAGGAGGGCCGACACGGACCACTTGAGGGCCTTCCCGGTCCGCCCGGTGAGGGTCGGGGGCGGGGTGGCCTGGAGCACCGTGGTGACATGCGTGGAGGGGTGGGAGACGGGCTGGCGGTAGGCGCCCTGCTGGTAGGTCGTCCGCGAGTACGGGGCCGTGGACGGCTCCGGGGGCCGGATCTTGGGGGTCGCGGCGACCGCCTTCGCCAGCTCCTCCGGGGTGGCGCACGGGCCCGGCTCGCGGGACGCCGTGGCGCCGTCGTTGACCAGGGCCCGCATGGCGAGCTCGGACAGCCCCCGGTGGATCCCCGCCCGCACCTTGTCCGGGGCGACGAGACCCACGTCCTTGGGCAGGCCGCTGAGCCCGTACGCGTCCTCGGGGTACGGCCAGCGCTGCGTCAGGGACGCGTACAGCAGGGCGCCGATCGCCTCGGTGTCCTCGCGCTGCGGGCGCTCGGAGGTGATGCCCCGCAGCGCGGCCGCGACGGCCAGACCGCGGATGCGGTACTGGCCGGCCTCGGTGCGGAGCACGGCGTCGGGGTTGAGCCGGAGGTGGGCCAGGCCTTCGCGGTGGGCGGCGGCCATGCCCTGGGTGACCTGGCTGACCATCTGGTAGGCCTCGTGGGGCTCCAGCGGGTCGACGGCGATGAGCTCGCTCAGCTCACGGGCGTCGGGCAGCCACTCATGGATGACGTAGACCAGGTCGTTCTCCTCGACGGCGTCGAGGACTTGGACGAAGCGGGGGTCGCCGAGCAGTGCCGCCGAACGGGCCGCGGCCAGCACCAGGCGGGCGCGGCCGTGGTCGGCGGGCAGGATGTGGATACCCACGGCGCGGCGGAGCTTCTCGTCGAAGGCCTTCCAGCTGCTGAAGCCGTCGACACGGGTGAGGCAGTCCTCCAGGCGGTACCGCCTGGCGAGCTTGTGGCCGCTGTGGAGCTCCGGCGGCGCGTTCCTGGTCGGTGCTGTCTCCTCGGGGAGGGTTTTTTGCGGTGCGTCCTGCTCTTCGCTCAGGTCGGTCGCCTCGTCGGCCGTGGCACTGTCCGCGTGAGCGGTGAGCGGCTTGTCGCCGCTCTCGTTGGCCACTCCGACGGCAGCCGTGCTCCGTTCCGCCACCGTCGTTCCTGCCTCCCCATCCGTTGCAAGATCTGACAACACAGCCAAGGACAATTGTGCCAACAGTCCACCGCTATGCACGACACGCGAGAGCGGGCGATAGTTGCACCGCGGCGTGAATTCAGCGGCCCAGCCGGCCACGGACCATGCCGACCATGGCTGTCATCTCCTCGATCCGCATGCGCTTGGCCGCGACGAAGAAGATTCCGCCCAGCACCAGGCCGCCGAGGACCAGTGACAGCAGTGAGGCGGCGGCACCGTGGCCCAGCGACTGCGACACAAAGTAGACGACGGCCCCGGCGCCGGCCGCGGCGGGGATGCTCGCGCCGAACAGCCGGGCGTAGGTGCGCACCACGCGCTTGCCGTCGATGTCCCCGCCGAGGCGGTGGCGCAGCCGCTTCACCGCGACGCCCACGCCGATCGTGTAGGCCAGTCCGTAGCCGGCGGCCATGCCCACGACCGCCCAGCGGGCGGGCAGCAGGAAGAAGCACAGCGCCGCGGCCACCGCGTTGCAGGCCGCCACGATCACCGTGTTGTAGAAGGGCGTGCGGGTGTCCTCGTAGGCGTAGAAGCCGCGCAGGACGATGTACTGCACCGAGAAGGGGATCAGCCCGAGGCCGAAGGCCATCAGGATGAAGCCGATGTTCAGTGCGCCGCTGCCGGAGCCGCTGTACAGCAGGGTGGCCATCGGGACGCCGAGGGCCAGGAACGCGAAGGCGCACGGCACGATGGCCACCCCCGAGGTCCGCAGGCCGTAGGAGAGGTCGTCACGCACCGCCGCGGCGTCGCCGTCGGCGGCGGCGCGGGAGATCCGCGGCAGCACGGCGGTCATGACGGAGACGGTGATGATCGCCTGCGGCATCTGCCAGAGCAGCAGCGCGTAGTTGAAGCCGGTGATGCCGGTGCCCTCCTGGCCCGCCTTCTCCGCCGTCGCGCCGGCCGCCGTCGCGAACTGGGTCAGCACGATCATGCCGATCTGGTTGGCCAGGACGAAGAAGAAGGTCCACTTGGCCAGCCGGGCCGCGTGCCCGAGGCCGTGGCCGCGCCAGTCGAAGCGGGGGCGGATGCGGAAGCCGGCGTCGCGCAGGTACGGGAGCATGGACAGCGCCTGCACGGCCAGTCCGAGCAGCGTGCCGATGCCGAGCAGCCGGACGCCGTCGGGGGTGATGGTCGCCGAGCTGACCCCGGTCGTGGTGAAGGAGCCGAAGGCCCAGATGAAGGCGCCGAAGGTGGCGATGGTGACGATGTTGTTGAGGACCGGGGTCCACATCATCGCGCCGAACCGGCCGCGGGCGTTGAGGATCTGGCCGAGCACGACGTGCACACCCATGAAGAACATCGTGGGGATGCAGTAGCGGGCGAAGGTGACGGCGACCTCGAAGCGGACCGGGTCGGAGGCGATGTCGTGGGACATCGCCTGGATGAAGACCGGGGCCGCGACCACGCAGATCACGGTGACGAGCGCCAGGCCGGTGACGACCAGCGTGAGCAGGCGGTTGGCGTAGGCCTCGCCGCCGTCCTCGTCGTTCTTCATGGCGCGCACCAGCTGCGGGATGAAGACCGCGTTGAGCGCGCCGCCGCCGACCAGGATGTAGATCATCGTGGGCAGCGTGTTGGCGACCTGGTAGCCGTCGTTCAGGGTGCCGACGCCGATCGCGGCGGCCATCACCAGGGTCCGCAGGAAGCCGGTGAGCCGGGAGACCAGGGTGCCGGCCGCCATGACGGCGCTGGACTTCAGCAGGCTGCTGCCGCGGCTGCCCGCCGAGGCCTGGACGGGCTCCACCACGGGCTCCGGCTCGGGAGCGGGCGGCTCCGGGTCGTCCCGGAAGAGGTGCGCGTAGGCGTCCGGCTGGGGCGCCTGGGCGCCCTGCTCGTCGGGGGCGTACGAGACGAGCTCGTCGACGCCCACGTAGCGGGTGGCCGCGTCGTCGGCGTAGGGCATCCGGTACGGCTGGTGGCCGTAGGGCTGCTGGCCGTAGCCCGGGGCCGGCAGCGCGGTGCGGTCGTACAGCGCCTCGTCCACCGGGTCCTGCGCGGTGGGGTCCTGGCGCTGGTACGGATCGCGGGCATACGTGTCCTGCAGATACGGGTCGGGCACGGCGGGGGGCTGTCCGGGCTGGGCGGGGAACCGCTCCCCCGCTTCCCGTTCGCGTTCACCGTCGTACGGCGCGTTCATCACTGCCCCACCTCATCGGCCCCTGACTCGCTGACTATCGGTCCACCTTCTCACCCGTCCCGGACGGGTCCTTACTTTGCGCGGCGGTGTCCGCCGCCGGGTCACCCGGCTGCCCGGGCGCGGCGCCGTCCTGGGCACCCGCGGTGCCCTTGACCGTGCCGTCGGCGGTGTTCTCCTCCGCGTCTTCCCCGTCCTGGGCCGCTTTCGCGTCCTCGTCGTCACCCTCGTCGTCCCCGCCGTCCCCGGGGACGGCACGGCGCTTGCGCTGGTGGTACATCCGCACGCCGGCAAGGACGAGCAGCAGCAGACCGGCGGCGATCACCACCATGACGGTGGAGGTGATCGACGTGACGTCCACCGTGAAGGTGATCGGCTTGCCGTAGGCGACGTGGTCCTTGGTGTAGAGCTGCGCGGTGATGGTGTTGAGACCGTTGCGCGCCGCCGTCGCCGCGAACTTCAGGGACCGGGTGTGTCCGCCCTCCACCGTGACCGGCTGCGGGGCGCCCGGGTCCATGCTGTTGCCCTGGCTGGAGCTGAGTTCCAGCGTCAGCCCCTCGATGGTCTGGCCGAGCTCGTTCTTCACCGTCACCGGGATGGTGCCACTGCGGCCGGAGAGGGTGAGGGTACCGGTCTTGGGCAGGATCTGGACGAGCCCCATGAGATCGGAGAGGTATGTCCCGATGGCCGACCGGAAGGAGGCGGCGCCCCCGGGGTTGCCGCGCCACTCGGTGGACATCGACCGCAGCAGCGCGGTGGTGAAGGGCGTCGTCACCCGGTCCTTGCGGCTGAGGATGACCAGGAAGCCGTTGAGCCTGGCCTGGGTGGCCTGGATCTGCCGGAACGCCTCGGTGCTCAGTTCCCGCTTGCGCAGACTCGACGGGTAGGCGCTGCCGCGCGGCACCTTGCGGTTGGCGCGGGGGTCCGGGGTGGCCTTGGCGGCGGCGGAGAAGTCGGCCGCCTCGGCCCAGGCGCTCGACTCGACGGAGGCGATGGCCTGCGCCATCGCCTGGGCCTGCGAGGCGCTGGGCATGCGCTGCGGCGCGACGACGATGCTGCGCTGCCGGTCGGGCGCCTGCATCGTGACCATCAGCGTCTGGGAGAGGAACTTCTGGATCGCCAGCGTGGCGTTCTCGGCCCGCATCATGTCGCCCTCGAAGCCCTCGGAGAGCCCCGCGTCGGCCACCACGGCGGTGGTGCCGCCCCCGATGGGGCGGGCGGAGGTCGGCGTGTAGCTGGGCTTACTGGGCTCACCGAGGCTGTCGCTGCGGGCGATGACCTTGTCCGCGCCCGCCGACGTGGCGACGTCGACGATGGACGGGTCGACGGCGCCCTGCACCGGCCAGGCCACGTCCGTGGCGGGTGTGATGTGCAGGACGGTCTCGAACGTGGTGGCCGCGAGCTCGGTGGCGGTGTTGAGGTGGGCCAGTGTCCCGGCGACGTTCTTGCCGTGGTGGGCGATCGAGGCGATGTCCGGGTCGGAGAACGGCAGGGCGATCACCTCGTCGCCCGTCAGAGCGGTCTTGAGGTCGGTCAGCCAGCGCTTGGCGTCGTCGGTCCCGGTGCCGGACGTGGTGTGATCGAGATCACCGCCCGGACCGGCCACCTGGTAGCGCCGCGTCATCGCGTCGACGGTGGCGATCAGGTCCGGGTCGACCACCCAGGTGACCGGGAGATTCCGGCCGAGGGTCACCAACTGCTGGAGCCGCCCGCCGGGGGCCAGGTCCTGGGCGAGATGGTCGTCCAGGAAGATCGGGCTCTGCTGGTCGTCCCCCTCACTGCGGACGGCCAGGTGGGGGCGGTCGATCAGCGGCCACAGGAAGGTGTACCGGGTGCTCTTGGCGCTCGCGGTGGTGTACCAGGGGAGGAAGGTCCGCTCGACCCCCAGGATCTGGCGGTAGCCGGTGGAGCGGGTCTGCCCGGCCAGGGAGACGCCGAGCTGGTAGACGCCGTCGGCGCCCAGGTGCAGGTCCTTGACGGGGATCTTGAGGGTGAAGGAGCGGCTCATGCCGGCCGACAGGTCCTGGAGGGCGGCCGTGCGGCCGGAGATCTCGTAGCCGTCGATGCCGGGACTGTACGTGCCGCGGCCCGCGGCGGTGCCGATGGCGCTGCGGCTGGTCAGGGGGCCGCCGGGGGCGACCTCGACGCCCATCTCGGCGTCGGTGATGGTCTGCTTGCCCTTGTTGGTGACCGTGCCGGTCACGGTGAGGGTGTCGCCCTTGGTGGGGACGGCGGGGGACAGCGAGTCCACCGATACGTCGACGGCCTGGCCGGAGGAGTCCGCGTGGGCTGCGGGAGCCGTCTGGGCCTGGAGCAGCCCGGCGAACATCGCGGCTCCGGCGAGCAGCGCCGCCGCTCGACGCGGCCTCGTACGGGCCGGAGCTGTCCCAGGGTGCTGTGCCGCCTCGCCCACGCGCTGGCCGTCCCTCGTCGTCATCGGATGTGCGTCCTGGAATGGTAACGATGCTCGATGAGTCCAAGTGCTGCGGCTGGGCCACAAGATCGGCACAATGAGGGCCGCGGAAGGTCCTTGGCGATCATGGGACGACACTAAACCGGTCCGCCGTAGGGCGCAGGGGCACGTACCCTGTTCTGTTGTGCCGAATGCCAACAACGCCCCCCAGACCCTGAAGCCGGCGCCCGTCATCGCGCCGGTGGCCGAGGACCTCGGCCGCCGCTTCCAGGACGCCGGATTCCGCCTTGCCCTCGTCGGCGGTTCGGTCCGCGACACCCTGCTCGGCAGGCTCGGCAACGATCTGGACTTCACCACGGATGCCCGGCCCGACCATGTGCTCAGGATCATCCGCGGCTGGGCCGAGGCGGTCTGGGAGGTCGGCATCGCCTTCGGCACGGTCGGCTGCCGCAAGGACGGCTTCCAGATCGAGATCACCACCTACCGCTCCGAGGCGTACGACCGCACGTCCCGGAAACCGGAGGTCTCCTACGGCGACACCATTGAGGAAGATCTTGTACGCCGGGACTTCACCGTCAACGCGATGGCGGTCGCACTGCCCGACCCCGAGTTCGTCGACCCGCACGACGGACTGAGTGATCTGGCCCAGCGGGTGCTGCGGACGCCGGGCACTCCGGAGGAGTCCTTCTCCGACGACCCGCTGCGGATGCTGCGGGCGGCACGCTTCGCGGCCCAGCTGGACTTCGAGGTGGCCCCCGAGGTGGTCACCGCGATGACGGAGATGGCCGACCGGATCGAGATCGTCTCCGCGGAGCGGATCCGGGACGAGCTGAACAAGCTGGTCCTCTCCGACCACCCGCGCAAGGGCCTTCGTCTGCTGGTCGAGACCGGCCTGGCCGCCCGGGTGCTGCCGGAGCTGCCGGCGCTGATGCTGGAGCGGGACGAGCACCACCGGCACAAGGACGTCTACGAGCACACCCTGACGGTGCTCGACCAGGCGATGGCCCTGGAGACCGACGGGCCGGACCTCGTGCTGCGCCTGGCGGCCCTGCTGCACGACATCGGCAAGCCGCGCACCCGGCGCTTCGAGTCCGACGGACGGGTCTCCTTCCACCACCACGAGATGGTGGGCGCGAAGATGACCAAGACCCGGCTGGCGAAACTCAAGTACCCGAACGAGACGATCAAGGATGTCGCTCGGCTGGTCGAGCTGCATCTGCGCTTCCACGGCTACGGCACCGGCGAGTGGACCGACTCCGCGGTGCGCCGTTACGTCCGCGACGCCGGCTCGCAGCTGGAGCGGCTGCACAAGCTGACCCGTTCGGACTGTACCACGCGCAACAAGCGCAAGGCCGCCGCCCTGGCGCGTACGTACGACGGGCTGGAGGAGCGCATCGAGCGGCTGCGGGAGCAGGAGGAGCTGGACGCGATCCGGCCCGACCTCGACGGCAACCAGATCATGGGGATCCTGGGGATCTCCCCGGGGCCGGAGGTCGGCAAGGCCTACGCGCATCTGCTGGAGCTGCGGATGGAGCACGGCCCGCTCGGTGAGGAGGCCGCGGTGACGGCGCTCAAGGAGTGGTGGGCCGCGCAGAGCGGCTGAGCCGCACGCGCCGGGCGTCGCCGGGAGTCGTCCCGGGCCGCGAGGAGGCCGGAGGGGGTCATGTTTCACGTGAAACATGACCCCCTCCGGCATGACGGGGTGGATGTTTCACGTGAAACATGACGATGGCGCCGCGTCTCACGCCGAACGGAGCGGAGTGCGTGCGGTGCTCACCGCCACCGCGGCATAGATCACGGCCAGCCCGATCACCAGGGCGGCGGAGCGGCCGTCGGCGGGCAGGATCAGGGCGCAGACGGCTGCCGCGCCGACGAAGGCCACATTGAAGAGGACGTCGTAGAGGGAGAAGACCCGGCCGCGGTAGGCGTCGTCGATCGAGGACTGGACGACCGTGTCGGTGGCGATCTTGGCTCCCTGCGTGGCGACGCCGAGAACGAAGGCCGCCACGAGTATCGGGACCGGACGGAAGGGCAGCCCCAATCCCGGCAGCAGGACGGCTGCCGAAGCCGCGCAGACGGTGATCCAGCCGAAGGCCCCGAAGCGTCCCGCCGACCACGGAGTGATCACCGCCGCGACGAAGAACCCCGCCCCCGACGCGGCCACCGCCAGGCCCAGGAGCGCCAGCCCGTCCCCACCGGAGCCGTCGCCCGCGCCGCCGCCGGCCCAGGCGTACCGGCACAGCATGAGCACCGTCACCGTCAGCCCGCCGTAGCAGAAGCGCATCGCCGTCATGGCGGCCATCGCACGCGCCGCCCGCGGGCGCTCCCGCAGGTGCCGCAGTCCGTGGAGCAGGCCGCCGACCGTGCTGCGCAGTGCCTCGCCGAACCGCGGCTGGACCCGGGTGGGATCGGGGCCCAGCAGGTCGCGGCCCAGGGTCAGGGAGGTCAGCCCGGCCGACAGATAGATCAGGGCCGCCAGGAGAACGACCAGCGCGTCGGACGCCCGGCCCTCGGCGACCCCGAGGTGGATCAGGAACGCCATCCCGCCGCCCGCGGTCGCCGCGAGGGTCCCCGCGGTCGGTGAGAGCGAGTTGGCCATCACCAGGCGCTCCCCGTCCACCACACGCGGCAGCGAGGCGGACAGGCCGGCCAGGACGAAGCGGTTGATGCCGGTGACCGAGAGGGCCGACAGATAGAACAGCCAGTCCGGCACCCGCAGCAGCATCAGGGCGGCGGTACCGGCCGAGAGCAGGGCGCGCAGCAGATTGCAGTAGAGCAGCACCTGCCGCCGCCGCCAGCGGTCAAGCAGGACGCCCGTGAACGGCCCCAGCAGCGAGTACGGCAGCAACAGCACGGCCATGGCGGACGCGATGGCCGCCGGGGAGGTCTGCTTCTCCGGGGAGAAGACCACATAGGCCGCCAGGGCCACCTGGAACACCCCGTCGGAGAGCTGCGACAGCAGCCGCACCGCCAGCAGGCACCGGAAGTCGCGGAAGCGCAGCAGCAGACGGAGATCGCGTACGACGGGCATGCGCACAGCCTCACACGACGCACAGGCCCCCGGGTGTCATACCCGGGGGCCTGATGGGTCGCGTCGTGCGACGGGCGGTGAACGGTGGCTGAACCGCCGATCAGCGCTCGACCTCGCCGCGGATGAACTTCTCCACGTTCTCGCGCGCCTCGTCGTCGAAGTACTGCACCGGCGGGGACTTCATGAAGTACGAGGAGGCCGAGAGGATCGGGCCGCCGATGCCGCGGTCCTTGGCGATCTTCGCGGCGCGCAGGGCGTCGATGATGACACCGGCGGAGTTCGGGGAGTCCCAGACCTCGAGCTTGTACTCCAGGTTCAGCGGGACGTCACCGAACGCGCGGCCCTCCAGGCGGACGTAGGCCCACTTGCGGTCGTCCAGCCAGGCCACGTAGTCCGAGGGGCCGATGTGGACGTTCTTCTCACCCAGGTCGCGGTCCGGGATCTGGGAGGTGACGGCCTGCGTCTTGGAGATCTTCTTGGACTCCAGGCGCTCGCGCTCGAGCATGTTCTTGAAGTCCATGTTGCCGCCGACGTTCAGTTGCATGGTGCGCTCGACGATCACACCGCGGTCCTCGAAGAGCTTCGTCAGCACGCGGTGCGTGATGGTGGCGCCGACCTGGGACTTGATGTCGTCACCGACGATCGGCACGCCGGCCTCGGTGAACTTGTCCGCCCACTCCTTGGTGCCCGCGATGAACACCGGCAGCGCATTGACGAACGCGACCTTGGCGTCGATGGCGCACTGCGCGTAGAACTTGGCGGCGGCCTCGGAGCCGACCGGCAGGTAGCAGACGAGCACGTCGACCTGGCGGTCCTTGAGGATCTGGACGACGTCCACCGGCTCCTCGGCGGACTCCTCGATGGTCTGGCGGTAGTACTTGCCCAGACCGTCCAGGGTGTGGCCGCGCTGGACGGTCACGCCCTTCTGCGGCACGTCGCAGATCTTGATGGTGTTGTTCTCGCTGGCACCGATGGCGTCGGCCAGGTCGAGGCCGACCTTCTTGGCGTCCACGTCGAAGGCCGCCACGAACTCGACGTCACGCACGTGGTACTCGCCGAACTGCACGTGCATGAGGCCGGGCACGCGGCCGGCCGGGTCGGCGTCCTTGTAGTACTCGACACCCTGCACCAGCGACGCGGCGCAGTTGCCCACGCCCACGATGGCTACGCGAACCGAACCCATTCCGGTTGCTCCCTGTGTGATCGTCACGCGGATCCCCGGTCGCTGCCGGGTTCCGCGTCGTTTTCCTGTTGGTTGTCCTGCTCGGCGTCGGAGGACGCAGCGGACAGGGGCGGCCTGCCGCGCCCCGCCCGTTCCGTCTCGATCAGCTCGTTCAGCCAGCGGACCTCGCGCTCCACCGACTCCATGCCGTGCCGCTGCAACTCGAGCGTGTAGTCGTCGAGCCGCTCACGGGTGCGCGCGAGGGACGCGCGCATCTTCTCCAGGCGTTCCTCGAGGCGGCTGCGCCGGCCTTCGAGGACACGCATCCGTACGTCCCTGGACGTCTGGCCGAAGAAGGCGAAACGAGCAGCGAAGTGCTCGTCCTCCCATGCGTCCGGTCCGGAGTGGGCGAGCAGTTCTTCGAAGTGCTCCTTGCCGGCCGCCGTCAACCGGTACACGATCTTCGCTCTCCGGCCGGCCAGCGGCGTGGTGAGCGGATCGGACTCGGGGCCGGTCTCCTCGACCAGATAGCCCTGAGCGACCAGTGTCTTGAGGCAGGGGTAGAGGCTCCCGTAGCTGAACGCGCGGAACACACCGAGCGAGGTGTTGAGCCGTTTCCGCAGCTCATAACCGTGCATCGGGGATTCGCGCAGCAAGCCCAGGACGGCGAACTCGAGGATGCCCGAGCGTTTGCTCATGCCCTCTTCCCGCCTCCGTCCTTGCAGTCGTCGCCTCTTATCTCGCCGCGATGTATCGGCTCGATACATCGTGACGATAGAACGCCCGACCGGGGCCCGCAAGGTGCCGCACGGTGACCGACGTCACATCGGGAAATCTGCACAGCGTCAACCGCCCCTTATGTGATGAACATCGGGCTAGCAGGTCTTTTGACCCTGCGTACTCTGTTCGCCATGCAGAGCACCGGGAACCGTGGGGCGCGAGTGAGCGTCCTTGTCCGTGGTGCAGTGCGGCCAACGCACGCCGGGGGGACCGGAAAACCACTGCCGCTTTCAGGCGATTCCGCCTGTCCTAGGAGTAGCTGTTCATGAGCGAGCACCGTCGCAAGCCGCCGCAGACGCCGCCCGGCGGCGGCCGCGCAGCCGCCCGGCGCGGCGCGCAGCAGCAACCCCCGCCGCCAGGAGGCCGGCGGGAAGCGCCGCCATCGCAGTCGTACGGCACGCGCGGACCCGGTCCGGCCCAGGGCACGGGCGGCGCTCCGCGTCAGCAGCCCCCCCGGGGCGGCGCCGCCGCGGGTCAGGGCGGACGGCCGTCCGGCCCGGGCCAGGGGGCACGTCAGAGCGCCGGCCACGGCGCGGTCCCGGGCCCGGGAGCGGGTCAGGGCGGCCGCCGGGGCGGGGGCGAGCCCGCGTACCAGGGGCGCGCCGCCGCACGCCGCGCGGCCCAGGCCAACCAGAAGGGCGGCCGTCGCCGCACCGCGGAGGCGGGCGCCGGGGGCGGGCGCGGGGGCGGCGGCCAGCCGCCGAAGAAGCGCATCCTCGACTACCCCCGCTGGGGCAGGGACGGCTGGCAGCGCTGGGTGCCGTCCTGGAAGCTCGTGTCGGGTCTGTGCGTCTTCTTCTTCGGCAGCCTGGTGGCGGCCGCGGGCATCGGTTACGCGATGGTCGGCATCCCCGACGAGAACGACGCCGCCAAGTCGCAGAACAACGTGTTCTTCTGGGCCAACGGCGACCGCATGGTGGCGACCGGCACCGGCGCCAACCGGCAGAACGTCACGCTCGCCGAGATCCCGAAGTCGATGCAGTACGCGGTCATCTCCGCGGAGAACAAGAGCTTCGAGAAGGACTCCGGCGTCGACCCCATGGGTATCGGCCGCGCGCTGTTCAACATGGCCAAGGGCGGTGACGCGCAGGGTGGTTCCACGATCACCCAGCAGTACGTCAAGAACACCTACCTGAGCCAGGAGCAGACGGTCAGCCGTAAGTTCAAGGAGCTCTTCATCTCCATAAAGGTGGGGACGAAGCTCAGCAAGGACCAGATCCTCCAGGGCTACCTGAACACCGCGTACTACGGGCGCGGTGCCTACGGCATCCAGGCGGCGGCCCAGACCTACTACGGCAAGGACGCCGAGAAGCTCACGGACAGCCAGTGCGCCTTCCTCGCCGCGCTGCTCAAGGGCCCCACGTACTACGACCCGGCCGGCGCCACGAGCCTCGACCCGATCGCGACGCCCGAGACGAACCGGAAGAACTCCGAGGAGCGCTGGCGCTGGATCCTCGGTGAGATGTACAAGGACGGCCACCTGACCAAGGACCTGTACGACAAGGCCGTCGCCAAGTACCCCGACCCGCAGGGCCTGAAGGCCACGCCGGGCATGGTCGGCCAGACCAGCTACCTGGTGGACACCGCCAAGAACTACGTGCTCAGCCACTCCAAGATCAGCCGGGCCGAGCTCGACCAGGGCGGCTACCAGATCTACACGACCTTCGAGAAGCCGAAGGTGGACGCGCTGACCCGGGCGGTCGCCCAGGTCGAGAAGGACAACCTCGACCCGAAGCACCGGGAGAAGGACAAGTACGTCCAGTTCGGCGCGGCCTCGGTGAAGCCGAACGACGGCGCGATCGTCGCGATCTACGGCGGCGCCGGCTTCGAGAACAACCACTTCACCAACAACGCCAACACCTCGGGTGTCCCCGTCGGTTCGACGTGGAAGCCGTTCGTGCTCGCCGCCGCCATGGAGTACGGCACGTACCGCAGCGGGGGCGAAGGCATCTCGCCGATGAGCAAGTACAACGGCAACGACCATTTGAGGATCAAGAACAACGACGGCAGCTGGGTCCTGAAGAAGGACAACACGCCCTTCTACCAGGAGAACGAGGACCCGACTCGCTGGGGCTACATCACACTGCGCAAGGCGATGGAGAAGTCCATCAACACGCCCTTCGTGCAGCTCGGCATGGACGTCGGCATGGACAAGGTGGCCTCGGTCGCCGAGAAGGCCGGCATCCTCAAGGAGTCGCTGGCCGGCCGGAACGCCTCGTTCGCCCTGGGTACCTCGACCCCGAGCGCCGTCCGCATGGCCGACGCCTACGCGACCTTCGCCGCCTCGGGCCAGCACGTCGAGCCGTACTCGGTGACGGCGGTCAAGCAGGGCGGCGTGGAGGTGCCCGGCTTCGACAAGCCGAAGCCCACCGAGGCCATGCCGTCGGAGGTGGCGGACAACGTCACCGACACGCTGGAGAACGTGATCCAGAAGGGTACGGGTACGAACGCCCTGGCGCTGGGCCGTACGGCGGCGGGCAAGACCGGTACGACCGACAGCAACAAGTCGGCCTGGTTCGTCGGCTACACCAAGCAGCTGTCGACCTCGGTCGCGATGTTCCGCGAGAACCCGAAGACCCACAGCCTGCTCTCCATGAACGGCACGGCGGGTGTGGCGTCCATCCACGGTGGTGACATCCCGACCAAGGTCTGGACCGAGTACATGAAGGCGGCGCTCAAGGGCACGCAGGACGTCCCCTTCCCGAAGCCGGTCAAGATCGGCGACATCCACGACGAGCTGGGCGCGCCGCCGTCGTCGAGCCCGTCCGCGTCGTCCACGCCGACCGAGAGCGCGAGCACGCCGCCGACTCCGACGTTCACGCCGCCCACCGAGTCGCCCACCGCGACGGCGACCGAGACCTGCCGAGGGTTCTTCGGCTGCCAGAACGGCGGTGGCGGCAACGGCGGTGGCGGCAACGGCGGTAACGGCGGCGGTAACGGCGGCGGTGGCAACGGCGGCGGGGCCAATGGCGGCGCCGACGGCGGAGGCACGGACGGCGGGGCCTCCGGCACACCGAGCACGACACCGACCTCCACCAGTACCAAGGGCACCGGCCTCTTCCAGGGTGCCACCGGCTGAGGCCCCGTCCGGGGACCACACCCGCACCGATCCGCGGCCGCGGAGGGCGTCACGCCCTCCGCGGCCGCGGCCGTTCGCGATCGCGTCGGGATCGGGACAGCCCCCGCTCAGCCGCGTAGGGCAGGATGTCCGCATGACGAGCGTGCGCGAAGACCACCACCGGGAGGCCGGGGCGGCCGACGAGGCCCGGGAGGCCGAGGAGGTCGTGCCTCCGACGGAGGAGGACCCGGTCGCCCGGGCCGGTAGCGAGGTCATCGGGGGGCCGCTGGGGCGGTTCGCCGCCGTGGGGCAGCGCGGGTGGTGGAACCCGCTGCGGGTGATCGTGCTGGTGGCGATCGGGATGTTCGCGCTCGGCATGGTGCAGAAGCTGCCCTGCTACGACAGCGGCTGGTTCTTCGGCGCGAACGCGCAGTACAGCCACGCCTGCTACTCGGACATCCCGCACCTGTACTACGGGCGCGGCTTCGCCGACGACCTGGTGCCGTACTTCGACCGCATCCCGGACACGGTCTCCGGCGGCATGGGGTACCTGGAGTACCCGGTCCTGACCGGTGTCTTCATGGAGGTCGCCTCCTGGCTGACCCCGCACGGCGGCACGATCCAGCACCGCGAGCAGATCTACTGGCTGGTCAACGCGGGGATGCTGATGGCGTGCACCGCGGTCATCGCGGTCTGCGTGGCCCGCACCAACCGCCGCCGCCCCTGGGACGCGCTGCTGGTCGCCCTGGCACCCGCGTTCGCGCTGAACGCGACGATCAACTGGGACCTGTTCGCGGTGGCCCTGGCCGCGGCCGGGATGATGCTGTGGTCCCGCAGCCGCCCGCTGGCCGCCGGCATCCTGATCGGCCTGGCGACGGCCGCCAAGCTGTACCCGGTGCTCCTGCTGTGGCCGCTGTTCGTGCTGGCCCTGCGGGCCGGGAGACTCAGGGCGTGGAGCGTCACCCTGGCCGGGGCCGCGGGCGCCTGGGTCGTGGTGAACCTTCCGGTGATGCTGCTCGCCTGGGACGGCTGGGTGAAGTTCTACACCTTCAGCCAGGAGCGGGGTGTCGACTACGGCTCGTTCTGGCTGGCGCTCACGCAGACGACCGGCCTCTCGATCGACCAGTCCGTGGTGAACACCTCGGTCGCGGTGCTGATGGTGGTGCTGACGCTCGGCATCGGACTGCTGGCGCTGTGGGCGCCGCGGCGGCCGCGCTTCGCCCAGCTGGCCTTCCTGATCGTGGCGGCCTTCGTCCTGACCAACAAGGTCTACTCACCGCAGTACGTGCTGTGGCTGGTGCCGCTCGCCGCGCTCGCCAGGCCGCGCTGGCGCGACTTCCTGATCTGGCAGGCCGCCGAGGTCATGTACTTCCTCGGCATCTGGTTCTACCTGGCGTACACCACGGGCGGCGGCAACAAGGGGCTGCCGATGGAGGGCTACGACCTCGCCATCGCGGTGCACCTGGTGGGGACGCTCTACCTGTGCGCGGTCGTCGTCCGCGACGTGCTCCTCCCCGAGCGCGACCCGGTCCGCCGGGACGGCTCGGACGACCCTTCCGGCGGTGTACTGGACGGGGCGAGGGACAAGTTCTCCCTGGGCGGCTCGGGCCACCGTGCGCGCCACGCCGCCCCGTTCGCCGGCCCGGAGGCCGCGTACGGGCCCGGGACGCCGGTCCAGCAGCCCGTGCGCTGGGGAGTGGACCCGAACCCGCCCGCCTGATCCCCCGGCGCTCCTGAGGCCCTCGCAGCCCTTCGCGGCGCGGGGGCCTCCTTGTGCCCGGAGCCCGGCGTCAGCGGTCGACGACGCGGTCGAACTGGGTCGTCGTGTGCCGCAGATGGGCCACCAGCTCGTCCCCGACGGCGGGCGGGGCCACGTCGCCCGGCAGGAAGAGGATCGACACCTGCATGTGCGGCGGCTCGGCGAACCAGCGCTGCTTGCCCGCCCACACGAACGGCGACAGGTTGCGGTTGATGGTGGCGAGGCCCGCCCGGGCGACGCCCTTGGCCCGCGGCATGACGCCGTGCATGGCCTTGGGTGCCTCCAGGCCCACCCCGTGGGAGGTGCCGCCCGCCACGACCACCAGGTGGCCGTCCTCGCCCGCCTTCTGCTGGCGGTAGCCGAAGCGCTCGCCCTTGGCGACACGGGTGACGTCCAGGACCGCGCCGCGGTACTCGGTGGCCTCGTGGTCGCCGAGCCAGAGCCGGGTGCCGATGCGGGCGCGGAAGCGCGTCTGCGGGAACTGGGTGCGCAGCCGCTCCAGCTCGCCCGCCTTGAGGTGGCTGACGAACAGCGTGTGCAGCGGCAGCCGGGCCGCGCGCAGCCGCTCCATCCAGGTGAAGACCTCCTCCACCGCGTCGGAGCCGTCCGTGCGGTCCAGCGGCAGGTGGATGGCGAAGCCCTCCAGGCGGACGTCGTCGATGGCCGAGTGCAGCTTGACGAGGTCGTCCTCGCTCACGCCGTGGCGCTTCATGCTGCTCATGACCTCGATGACGACCCGCGCGCCGACCAGGCCGCGCACGCCCTCCACCGACGAGACGGACCTGATGGCGCGGTCCGGCAGCGGTACCGGCTCCTCGCCCAGCCGGTACGGGGTGAGAACGAGCAGGTCGCCGCCGAACAGGTCCTTGATCTGCGCGGCCTCGTACGTCGTGCCGACCGCCAGGATGTCCGCGCCCAGGCGGATGGCCTCCTCCGCCAGGCGCTCGTGGCCGAAGCCGTATCCGTTGCCCTTGCAGACCGGGATCAGCCCCGGGAACTGCTCCGCCACGGACTGCTGGTGCGCGCGCCAGCGCACGGTGTCGACGTACAGGGAGAGCGCCATCGCGAGTGGGGTGGCCTTTCGGGTCGGCGGACGGACGGGCGGGTCAGCGACGCGACATGTAGATGTCGAGCGCCTTGTGGAGCAGCTTGTTGAGCGGGAAGTCCCACTCGCCCAAGTATTCGGCAGCCTGCCCGCCGGTGCCCACCTTGAACTGGATGAGCCCGAAGAGGTGGTCGCTCTCGTCCAGGGAGTCGCTGATGCCGCGCAGGTCGTACACGCTCGCGCCGAGCGCGTAGGCGTCCCGCAGCATGCGCCACTGCATGGCGTTGCTGGGCCGCACCTCGCGCTTGTGGTTGGCGGAGGCCCCGTAGGAGTACCAGACGTGCCGGCCGACGACGAGCATCGTGGCGGCGGCGACCGCCTCGCCCTCGTGCGTGGCGAAGTACAGGCGCATGCGGTTGGGGTCCTCGGCGTTGAGCACCTGCCACATGCGCTGGAAGTACGACAGCGGGCGGGGCCGGAAGTGGTCGCGCTCGGCCGTCACCTCGTACAGCTGCTGCCAGACCGCGAGGTCGTCGTAGCCGCCCTGGACGACCTCGACGCCGAGCTTCTCGGCTTTCTTGATGTTGCGGCGCCAGAGCTGGTTGAAGCCCTTCTGGACGTCGTCCAGGCTGCGGTCCTCGAGCGGGACCTGGAAGACGTAGCGCGGCTGCACGTCGCCGAAGCCGGCGCCGCCGTCCTCGCCCTGCTGCCAGCCCATGCGGCGCAGGCGGTCGGCCACCTCGAAGGCGCGGGGCTCGATGAAGGTCGCCTCGACGTCGCGCAGGCGCTTGACGTCCGGATCGGCGATGCCCGCCTTGATGGCGTTCGCGTCCCAGCGGCGGATCACCACGGGCGGGCCCATCTTCACGGAGAACGCGCCCTGCTGCTTCAGATGCGCGAGCATCGGGCGCAGCCAGTCCTCCAGGTTGGGCGCGTACCAGTTGATCACCGGGCCCTCGGGCAGGTACGCCAGGTACCGCTTCACCTTGGGCAGCTGCCGGTACAGGACCAGGCCCGCGCCGACCAGTTCACCGGTCCTGTCGTCGAACCAGCCCAGGTTCTCCGAGCGCCATTCGGTCTTGACGTCCGCCCAGGCGGGGACCTGGCAGTGGCTCGCCGAGGGCAGGCTCTGGATGTACGCCAGGTGCTGTTCCCGACTGATGGTCCTCAGGGTCAAGCTCATGCGGGGCGCTCCCCATCGCTGCTGCGGCTAAGGCGTCTCTGTCTGCACTACTACTGCGCCGAAGCCTACTGCGAACGGCGAACGCCCCTGCGAGGGCTGTGGACAACCGGAGGCCGCGGCTCGGGCTCGGACGGCCCGGAGCCGGGCCTGGGGCGGTCCCGCGGCCGATGTCGCGGGACGGCGCTGCGTGCTCGCTATCCGCCCACCACTCCGCCGAAGAGTCCGCCGTGGGCCATTCCGATGTAGAAGCCGATGCCGGCCAGGCCCATCCCGATGATGAAGACGAAGCGCTCCGCGGTGGTGACCGAGCGGTACTGCCCGTAGGCGCCGACCAGGAGCCCGATGAGGCCGGCCCAGGAGCTCAGCAGGTGCAGTCCGCTCCAGAAGGCGGCGATGGAGGCCAGCAGGCCCAGTACGAGCGTCGCTACGGCGAGGCCGTTCTCCACCGGGTGCGGCCGGCCGTCGCTGTTGAACGTGAACCGGGAGAGCCGGAAACGGTGGTGGTGGGCGTCGGTGGTGGGTCGTACTGCCTGTGCCATGGGGCACCTCCGTGATGGAGAAGTGGCGCATCGTAGCGCCGGACACACCCGATGTGTACAGATTGCGGGCTTCCACCGGCGGATTTCAACCGGAAGCACAGGGCCGGGTAGTGTGTACCGTCTGCACCGGTGTCTGTGCAGGCCCCTGCAACGGTCCGCAAGGCCTCCGGGATGCGATCCACGGAAGGCCCAGGGCGTTGTCGGTGGCCCGCGATACCGTTGCGACGCGATGCAAACCCTCCTGCCATGGAAACGCCATGGCCGCTGAGTCCGAAGGAGGTGGGTTCCACATGCGTCACTACGAGGTGATGGTGATCCTCGACCCCGATCTCGAGGAGCGTGCTGTCTCCCCGCTGATCGAGAACTTCCTTGGTGTCGTCCGTACGGGCGGCGGCAAGGTCGAGAAGATCGACACCTGGGGCCGTCGTCGTCTCTCTTACGAGATCAAGAAGAAGCCCGAGGGCATCTACTCGGTCATCGACCTCAACGCCACACCTGAGGTCGTCAAGGAGCTCGACCGTCAGATGAACCTGAACGAGTCGGTTCTCCGGACCAAGGTCCTCCGCCCCGAAACCCACTGAGCCTGACGGCTCACGGCATTCGGGATACCGAGCAGCCAAGAAAAGCCGAGAGGTCACCCACCATGGCAGGCGAGACCGTCATCACGGTCGTCGGCAATCTCGTCGACGACCCCGAGCTGCGCTTCACCCCCTCCGGTGCGGCGGTCGCGAAGTTCCGTGTCGCGTCCACCCCCCGCACCTTCGACCGGCAGACCAACGAGTGGAAGGACGGCGAGAGCCTCTTCCTCACGTGCTCGGTCTGGCGGCAGGCGGCGGAGAACGTGGCGGAGTCCCTTCAGAAGGGCATGCGCGTGATCGTGCAGGGCCGGCTGAAGCAGCGGACGTACGACGACCGCGAGGGCGTCAAGCGGACGGTCTACGAGCTGGACGTCGACGAGGTCGGCGCCAGCCTGCGCAGCGCGACCGCCAAGATCACCCGGGCGAGCGGCGGCGGAGCCGGCGGCTCCCGCGGCGGCCAGGGCGGTTACGGCGGCGGCGGTCAGGGTGGAGGTGGCGGCAACTGGGGCGGTGGCTCCGGTGGCGGCCAGGGCGGCGCGCCCGCCGACGACCCCTGGGCGACCAGTGCTCCGGCCGGTGGCGGCCAGGGTGGTGGCGGCAACTGGGGCGGTGGCTCCGGTTCCGGCGGCGGCTACTCGGACGAGCCTCCCTTCTGAGGGCGGCGCACCACACTTCTTGATCACACTGGAGAGAGACAATGGCGAAGCCGCCTGCTCGCAAGCCGAAGAAGAAGGTTTGCGTGTTCTGCAAGGACAAGATCACGTACGTCGACTACAAGGACACGAACCTGCTGCGGAAGTTCATCTCCGACCGCGGCAAGATCCGTGCCCGCCGGGTCACCGGCAACTGCACCCAGCACCAGCGCGACGTCGCCACGGCCGTGAAGAACAGCCGTGAGATGGCGCTGCTGCCCTACACCTCGACCGCTCGCTAAGGAAGGGTGACTGAGCAATGGCGAAGATCATCCTCACCAATGAGGTCAGCGGCCTCGGCGCCGCAGGCGACGTCGTCGAGGTCAAGAGCGGCTACGCCCGCAACTACCTGATCCCCCGCGGTTTCGCGATCGCGTGGACCAAGGGTGGCGAGAAGGACGTCGAGCAGATCCGCCGCGCGCGCCGGATCCGCGAGATCGCGACCATCGAGCAGGCCAACGCCGTCAAGGCGCAGCTCGCCGGTGTCAAGGTCAAGCTGACGACCCGCGCGGGTGACGCCGGCCGTCTGTTCGGTTCGGTGACCCCGGCCGACATCGCCGCCGCCATCAAGGCCGCGGGCGGTCCGGACGTGGACAAGCGCCGTGTCGAGATCGGTTCGCCGATCAAGACGCTGGGCTCGCACAAGGTGTCGGTGCGTCTGCACCCCGAGGTCGAGGCCGGTCTCGACGTCGAGGTCGTCGCGAGCTGACGCCCACCGCGTGAGCGAAGGGCCCGGAACCACGCGGTTCCGGGCCCTTCGCCGTCCGTACCGGCGGTCGGGCTCGGGTCAGGCGCGGACCGCGCCGGTGACGGCCCACTTCCCGGAACGGGCGCGCAGCTGCAGGGTGACGAGCCGGGTCAGCATCATCAGGTCCATCGCCCACCACAGTGCGGTCAGGCCGCCGCCCAGCGTGGGCACGGCCAGCGCGACCGGGGCGAAGACCACCAGGGTGACGATCGTGGAAGCGGCGAGGTAGGCGCCGTCGCCCGCGCCGATCAGCACCCCGTCCAGGACGAAGACAGCGCCGCTGACCGGTTGTGCCAGCGCCGCGACGAGCAGCACCGGGACGAGCGCGGAGTGCACCGAGGGGTCGGAGGTGAACAGTGGCGCGATCAGCGGCCGGCCGACCGCCGTCGCCAGCCCGATCAGGACGCCGGCCACGACGCCCCACTGGACCATGCGGCGGCAGGCGGCCCGGGCGGCCTCCGCGTCGCCGGCCCCCAGATGCCGGCCGATGATCGCCTGCCCCGCGATGGCGAGGGCGTCCAGCGCGTAGGCGGCGAGGGTCCACAGGGCGAAGGTGATCTGGTGGGCGGCTATCGAGACGTCCCCGAGCCGCGCGGCGACGGCCGTGGCGATCATGAGGACGGCGCGCAGGCTCAGTGTGCGGATCAGCAGCGGTGTCCCGGCCTGGGCGCAGGCCCGGATCCCGGCGAGGTCGGGCCGCAGGGAGGCGCCGTGCCGCCGGGCGCCGCGGACGACGACGGCGAGGTAGACGGCCGCCATGGCGTTCTGTGCGATCACGGTGCCCCAGGCGGAGCCGGCGATGCCGAAGCCGGCGCCGTAGACCAGCAGCACATTGAGCGCGGCGTTCGCGGCGAAGCCGCCGACGGCCACCTGGAGCGGGGTCCTGGTGTTCTGCAGGCCCCGCAGGACGCCGGTCGCGGCGAGGACGACGAGCATCGCGGGGATGCCGAGTGCGCTGATCCGCAGATAGGTGACGGCGTACGGGGCGGCGGTGCCGGACGCGCCGAACAGGCCCGTGAGGGCGGGTGCGGCCGGGACGGTCACGGCGACGGCCGCGACGCTGATCAGCAGGGCGAGCCAGATGCCGTCCATGCCCTGCCGGATCGCGGCGGGCAGGTCGCCCGCGCCGACCCGGCGGGCCACGGCGGCGGTGGTGGCGTAGGCGAGGAAGACGAAGACACCGACGACGGTGGTGAGGAGCGCGCCGGCCACACCGAGGCCGGCCAGTTGGGCGGTGCCGAGGTGACCGACGATCGAGCTGTCGACGAGGAGGAAGAGCGGTTCTGCGACCAGGGCGCCGAAGGCGGGGAGGGCGAGGCCGAAGATCTCGCGGTCGTGGCGGCGGGCGGACTGCTGACGGGAGAACTCGGCGGTCTGAGGCACGCGGCCAGGGTAATCATCCACATGTAATAGCCGCAAGGTGACTTCGTCCATTACCTGTCGCTGCGCAGGGTGATCTGCTCCGCGTCGTTTGTCGCGATCTTGAGCCGAAGGGGGAAGTTTTTCTTGTCCACAGCGGGTGGATGAAGAAAGCCCAGGTCAGAGCCGTGATCATTGGGTGATTGTGTGCTTGTCCACGTCACTGTCCCCCGGCCTGTACACAGCTTGGGCGGGCTTCTCCACAGGCGGAGCCGTTTCTTCAACAGGTCGTCCCCAGCCCCTGTGGATAACCGTCTTGGCTCCGGGCCCCGCAGACCCCTACCGTGGGGCGTCGCCCGACGTGCCACAGGCGTGCGCGGGCGTCTCGACTGCATAGAACTGTCAGAGCGATGGCGTAGGAAAGAAGCGCCGCGCAGCGCGAGCGGTGCGCGTCCACGGGAGGAGGTGGCAGGGGGGTGAGCCAGCCCGAACCCGCGGAGGACCACTGGGGAGGCGAGCCGCCCTTCCCGCCGGACGGCCCCGGCGACCGGCAGCCCGTCGCCCGTTTCCGCCGCAAGGACGACCGCGATCACGATCGCGACGAGGACCGCGGGGGCGGCGGCTTCGAGCGCGTCCCCCCGCAGGACCTGGACGCCGAGATGTCGGTGCTGGGCGGCATGCTGCTGTCCAAGGACGCCATCGCCGACGTCGTGGAGGTCCTCAAGGGCGCCGACTTCTACCGTCCCGCGCACGAGACGGTCTACGCGGCGATCCTCGACCTGTACGCGCGCGGCGAACCCGCCGACCCCATCACCGTGGCCGCCGAGCTCACCAAGCGCGGCGAACTCACCCGCGTCGGCGGCTCCCCCTATCTGCACAGCCTCGTCAACGCGGTGCCCACCGCCGCCAACGCCGAGTACTACGCCGAGATCGTGCACGAACGCGCGGTCCTGCGGCGCCTGGTCGAGGCCGGCACCCGCATCACGCAGATGGGATACGCGGCCGACGGCGACGTCGACGAGATCGTCAACTCCGCGCAGGCCGAGATCTACGCCGTCACCGAGCAGCGCACCAGCGAGGACTACCTGCCGCTCTCCGAGATCATGGAGGGCGCCCTCGACGAGATCGAGGCCATCGGCTCCCGCAGCGGCCAGATGTCCGGCGTGCCCACCGGCTTCGCCGACCTGGACTCCCTCACCAACGGCCTGCACCCGGGCCAGATGATCGTCATCGCCGCCCGTCCCGCGATGGGCAAGTCCACGCTCGCGCTGGACTTCGCCCGCGCGTGCTCGGTCAGCAGCGGCATGCCGAGCGTCTTCTTCTCCCTCGAAATGGGCCGCAACGAGATCGCGATGCGCCTGCTGTCCGCCGAGGCCCGCGTGGCGCTGCACCACATGCGCTCCGGCAACATGACCGACGACGACTGGACCCGGCTCGCCCGCCGGATGCCGGACGTCTCCGCGGCCCCCCTCTACATCGACGACTCCCCGAACCTGTCGATGATGGAGATCCGCGCCAAGTGCCGCCGCCTGAAGCAGCGCAACGACCTGCGCCTGGTCGTCATCGACTACCTCCAGCTGATGCAGGCGGGCGGCTCGCGCCGTCCCGAGAGCCGCCAGCAGGAGGTCTCCGACATGTCCCGGAACCTCAAGCTCCTCGCCAAGGAGCTGGAAGTGCCGGTCATCGCCCTCTCCCAGCTGAACCGCGGTCCCGAACAGCGCACGGACAAGCGGCCGATGGTCAGCGACCTGCGCGAGTCGGGCTCCATCGAGCAGGACGCCGACATGGTGATCCTGCTGCACCGCGAGGACGCCTACGAGAAGGAGTCGCCGCGCGCCGGCGAGGCCGACCTGATCGTCGCCAAGCACCGCAACGGCCCCACGGCGACGATCACCGTCGCCTTCCAGGGCCACTACTCGCGTTTCGTGGACATGGCCCAGACCTGACGCGAAAGGCGCTCCTGGAGCCCGCGGGGCAGCGGGGCCCCGGCACGTGCCCGGCCCACCGGAAGGCGGCCGAGGGCTCGCCTGCCCGGTGGGCCGGGGTCACGGAGGAGAGGTCGTCAGGACACGTCGACGAAGTCGGCGGTGCCGTGGGAAGTGCGCATCGTGGTGGTGCCGTTGAAGACGGGCATCCAGCTGCCGTCCTGGGCGGCGGTGAGCTTCTTGGTGAAGCGGCCGGCCGCGTCAGTGGTGGCGTAACCGCTGTACGACCACTTGGTGCTGCCCTTGGGCTGGAAGAACAGCGAGACGCGCTGTCCGGGGACGGGCTTGGTGGTGGTGCCGGACTTGCGGTCCAGCACGCCCGTGGCGGTGATGGCCGCGCCCTTGCGGACCGGCTCGGGAGAGGCGTTGAAGCCGTAGATGGCGGTGCTGTCGTACAGGAGGCAGGCGGGCTTCGCGCCGGTGGGGCGGGTGGCCGTGAACTTGGCGCCGGGGAAGAAGGTGTTGGGGCCGGCCCCCGGGTACTGACCCGCGAACAGCTCGTGCTTGCCGGCGGCGAAATTGCCGCCCAGGAGCAGCCGGGCGGTGACCACGCGGTGGTCGACGGGCCCGCTGGCCCAGCGGTTGAGGGCGGTCATCTGCCCCGGGAGGAACATGTTGGTGCCGACCCGGTTCCAGGTTCCGAAGAGCGGGTCGCGGATCTCGATGCGGGCGTCGCAGGCGGGCGGGTTCTTGTCCGACCAGCCGGAGTCGATGCCGAAGCCGGCCTCCTTCAGGCGCCAGTCCGCCTTGTACTGCGTGCGGATGTCGAGGGTGAAGCCGACCGCCCGCAGGTCCACCGGCACGGTGGTCGGCAGGCCGAGCACCTTGGGCACCATGCCGCGCACCGCGAGCTCGGCGACCCCGTTGCCGACCAGCGTGCGCGGGCCGCCCTGGTTGTCGGTGCCGCCGCCGAGGCGCGCCCCCACGTTCAGCGTGTGGATCGGCTCCGTCATGCTCGACTGCGGCATGGACACGCGGATCCGGTAGGTGTGGCTGGTGTGCGGCTTCAGGGTCAAGCCGCTCGCCGGTCCCATTTGCCAGTTCAGGTTGACGGGGTACGGCCAATCCGAGGGCTTGGAGCCGAACGGGTAGAGGACCTTGAGCGGCGCCCGGTGCCAGGTGTCGCCGCTGCCGTCCGCCCAGTCCATCAGGACCGAGCCGGCCGGCATCGGGTCCATCCGGTCCATGGTGCTGATGTCCCAGAAGACATGCTGGCCGGTGAGGGTCTTGGAGCTGGGGTTGGCCACGGTGAGCGTGCCCTGCGCCCAGCCCCCCTTGACGGTGACGGCGTTCGGCATCGAGACCTTGACCGAGCCGTCGAGCCACGAGTCCGCCGCTGCCGACGAGGTCATGACGGCACAGGCCGGCAGTCCCACGGCAGCGGCGACCAGCAGGTGCGTGAGTTTCACGTAGGTACTCCGATTGGTGATACGGCGGCAGACCACTGCCGCGCCCCCCGCTCGCACCGGATGAGTGTGCGAGCCAGCACACCTTAACGGTGAAGGCCGACAGCGCACGCAGGGGTTTCCGCACTGCGGGGCGAGCGGAGCGGCGCGGTGGGCGGACGACTGACGGCGCATCGCCTGCCGGCTACAACCTTGGCGTCCGGCCGATGGTCCTACGGGAGTCGCGATCACTTTTTGCTACAGGGGTGGGTTCATGTCGATTCAGCGTGGGCGGATCGGACGGAGCAGTGCGGGGAGATGCGCCGTCGTCGTGGCGGCGGTCCTGGCGGTCGGGATGCCCGGGGTCGCATCCGCCGAGCCCTCGGGAGGCGCCGGGACGGCGGTGCCGGCGTCCGCTTCCGCACTGGCCGGGCAGGGCGCGTACGCCTTCCAGGACCTCGGGCGGAGTGCTCCCGCAGTCGACTGGCAGCACCGCCTGCTGGCGTTCTCGGGCCGGCTCGTGGGGCAGGATCCGGCCGGTGGGCCGGACGTGCCGGTGGCGGGCGGGACCGTCGACATCGTCCAGCGGATCACGCAGTCGGCCGACGGCACGGTCAAGACCGTCGATCTTCCCTTCGCCACCGTCGTCACCGACAAAGAGGGCCGGTTCTCCTCCGCCCCGAAGCGTGTCGCCGCGCGCGACACCCAGGACCAGGTGTACCCGGCCGGCGACTTCACCGTCCGCATGTTCGCGGCCCACCGGATCGACCCCGCCGGCGGAGCGAAGGCGGACAACTGGGACACCGTGGTCGGTTACGAAGACACCCTCGGAAAGGTGTCGAAGGTCCGGCTGGGGACGAAGTTCACCAAGGGCCCGACGGTCGGCGGCAAGCGCGTGGTGACGGCCCAGGGCGTCACGGAACGCCAGGACGGCATCGTGTGGCGGCCCGTCGGCGGCGTTCGCGTGATTGTCACGTACCTCGACAGGGGGAACGTGATGCTCGGGGCGGAACGCCCCTCCGGAGCGGACGGTACGTGGGCGACGTCGATGAACGTCACCATGGACGGGGACCTCGTCGTCGAACCGGACAGGCGCAATCCCGGTGACCCGTTCCTGGACACCGCCAGTGTCCCGGGGAAGGGCATACAGGTCGGGATTCCCGACTACATGACGCTCAGCTCCGGGCCGTACTCGATCACCGCCGACCGGGTGCTCACCGCTTCGTTCACGGTCAAGGGGGCCGGCGACTGCGTGGTCGAGGGCCAGGTGATGGCGCTGCAGCGGTCCGCCGACGGGCGCACCGGATGGCAGCAGGTGGGGACCGGCAGGTCGAACCGCGCCGGCCGGGGTTCGGTGCGGCTCACCGGCGCAGTCGACGGCTACTACCGGTGGTACCACGCGGCGAACGACTTCTGCGTCGCGACGACCGGCTACACCAAGAGGCTCCAGCGCACGGCGACGCGCGTCCAGTCCTTCAACGCCGCTCCCGAACCGGTCAGGAAGGGCGGCAAGCTGGTGATCTCCGGCGTCCTGCAGCACCGGCCCGGCGGCAGGACGTGGACGGTGTACCGCGGCGGCACGGTCGAGGTCTGGCTGCGCGACACGAAGGGGCACTGGACCAAGGCGGGTGTGGTCAAGGCCGACGCGAACGGCCGCTTCCAGAAGACCGTCACCGCGTCCCAGGACGGTTCCTGGCGCGCCGTGCACATCGGTGACGGCACCCACTACAGCACCTGGGGAGCCCTGGACCACGTGGACGTCCGCTGACCTCCTTCTCGCAGCGGACGGCTCTTCCCGAGTCGTCGTGGGGCGCACGGGACTTGTTCTCCGTGCGCCCCGCTCAGCCGAGCGCCACCATCAGCGGTGTGTGACGGCGGGCGTCGTCGCCGGGCAGGGCGCGGTCGCCCAGCACCATCAGGGTGTTGGGGAAGGCGGGCAGGACGCCGTGCCCGGCGGCCCAGCCGGGCAGGGTGTGGCGCAGGGGGTCCTCGGTGCGCAGATCGAGCCGGACGGGGCCCCCGGCGTCGCGGGCGAGCGCCGTGACGAGCCGCCGGGCGCCGGCCGTGGTGTCCGCGACGACCGGGCCCACGACGAGGGTGCCGTCGTTGCGCCAGGCGGAGGCCCAGCCGGTCAGCCTGCCGTCCTCCTCGGTCACCAGGGTGCGTTCGGCGAACCGGGGGAGATCCCGCAGCAGGGGCGAGCGGTCGGCGCCGAACACCTCGGCGTCCAGGGCGAGAAGCGCCGGCAGATCGGCCTCCGTGACGGGGCGCGGGGCGGCCGGGGACCCCGGTGCGGCGGCCGGCGGGCGGAAGGTGCCGCGGTGGGTGACGACGATGCCGACGGCACGGAAGCCGAGCTTCTCGTACAGGGGGCGGCCGCGGTCCGTGGCGTGCAGGGTGACGGTGTCGTCGCCCGCTTCGCCCAGGACGTGCGTCATGATGCGCCGGCCGAGGCCGCGGCCCTCGTAGCGGGCGGCGACGAGCACCATGCTGACGGCGGCCAGGCCGCCCGCGTAGCGGGTGAGGACGGTGGTGGCGGCCAGGCCCCGGCCGTCGGGGGCGTCGATGCCCCAGCCGGTGCCGTGGGTGAGCAGGAAGCGCCACTTGTGCTCCTCGCGGCCCCAGCCGCGGCCGACGGCGAGTTCCGAGCAGGCGGCGAGGTCGGCGGGGCCGAGGCGGCGGACCGGCAGGGCGGCAGGCAGGTGCGGCAAGGGCGGCCGGGGCGGCAGGGGTGCTGTCATACGGGCAGCGTGGCCGGGCGCGGGCGCGCGGCGGGCATAGTTTTCCCCTATGGACATCGGCCGGGGCTGGCTATCCTCCGCCTGTGACGCTGACCTTGCCCGGGTTGCGGGCGTTCGTCGCGGTGGCGCGCACGGGATCGTTCTCGGCGGCCGCGCGGATGCTCCAGGTACGCCAGCCGACCGTCAGCGAGTCGGTGCGCCGGCTGGAGGCGGCGGCGGGGCAGCCGCTGCTGCTGCGCACCCGTGAGCAGGTCCGGCCCACCGACTTCGGCCGCCGGATACTCGCCCACGCGATGGCGGCCGTCGACGCGGCCGACGAGCTGGAGGGGCTGCTGGGCGGGGTCCCGCGGCCGTTCACGGTCGGCTTCCTCGGGGAGGCGGCGGCCGGCAGGACCCGCGACCTGCTGCGGGCGGTGGAGTCCCGGGTCGCCGGTGACGTACGGCTGCGCCGCTACGACGTCGACGAACCGTCGTGCGGACTGCTCACCGGGCAGTCCGATCTGGCCATCGTGTGGCCGCCGTTGGACGCGCCCGGGCTGGAGATGGTGACGATCGCGACCGACCGGCGCTGCGTGGCGCTGCCCGCGAGCGATCCGCTCGCCCGCCGCGCCGAGGTCACCCCGGAGGAGCTGGGCGGCCGCGTGTGGGTGCTGCCGAGGACCGCCGACGCGGCGTACTCCGGCTTCCGGCACCCTGCCGCGGTGGGGGTTGCGGACGTGGCCGGGACGGTCCTGTCCGGGTCGCTGGAGGAGACACTGGAGCTCGTGGCGGCGGGCCGGGGCTGCGCCCTGGCCAGTACGTCCACCGACGAGCACTACGCGCGCTCCCATGTGGTGATCGTGCCGCTCGCCGGGGACGTGCGCTGCACGGTGGCGCTGGCCTGGCGGGCGGCGGACCGCAGGCCCGCGGTGCGCGGGGCGGCGGGGGAGGCGGTACGGCTGTTCGGCGCGGGCTGAGCCGTCGCGTACCGTGCCGGGGTCGGGTGAGGGGAGAGAGGGCACGTGGGACGGCTGCACATCTTCGACATGGACGGGACGCTGATCCATGGTTCCTCCGCCAGCATGGAACTCGCCCGCGAGCTGGGCCTGGTGGCCGAGTTCCGCGAGCTGGAGACGGCGCTGGCGGGTGGTGCCATCGACCCGCCCGGCTACGCCGAGCGCGCCTGGGGGATGTACGGGCGGCTGACCGGCGCCCACCTCACGGCGGCCTTCGAGGGCGCTCCGTGGCTCGCGGGGATACGCGAGGTGTGGGCGGACATCGCGGCCCGCGGCGAGCACTGCGCCGTGATCTCGCTCTCGCCGGACTTCTTCGTGCGGCGGCTGCTGGCCTGGGGCGCGCACGCGGTGCGGGCGTCGGCGTTCCCCGCGGTGCCGTTCGCGCC
The DNA here is from genome assembly GCF_040644455.1 of Streptomyces sp. NPDC046977. Classification (NCBI taxonomy): domain Bacteria; kingdom Bacillati; phylum Actinomycetota; class Actinomycetes; order Kitasatosporales; family Streptomycetaceae; genus Streptomyces; species Streptomyces sp. NPDC046977. The sequence goes on along the minus strand of NZ_JBEYWO010000005.1, from coordinate 137,913 downwards.
GGACGCGCTGCTGGACCGGTCGGGGATCCTGGTCCCGCAGTCCAAGGTGGCGGCGGCGGACGAGCTGTGCGCCCGGTACGGGGTGAGCCGCGCGGAGTGCGTGGCGTACGGGGACTCGATGTCGGACACCGCGCTCTTCGCCGCGGTTCCGGTCTCGGTGGCCGTCAACGGCGACCACCATGTGAGCGGTCTGGCGACCCACACGTACGCCGGACGTGATTTGCGGGAAGCATATGCACGCGTCACGGGGTGACCGGCCGAATTCCCCTCGGGCGCGCATGCCGCGGCAATAGGGAACGCACGGCTCCGGGCAGGGTTCCGTAGGCGAACGAGCCTAACGGGATTTCTCTTTGCGTTTCCCGTACTTCCGGCTATTTGTCCGTTCGGGCCCATGCGCCTGGCAGGCTCTCCGCGCAGAACGTGTGTCACCGACGGACACCGACCCGGAGAAGCTCGAGGCGAAGCTGATCATGGACGCTCTGACCACGAACGCGGGCGGGCCCGGCATGGGGGCCGACGCCGACACCGACGGATGGTTCAGCCCCCGAAGGCCCCCCGACGGGCCGCGGCCGCAGCACGACGGCACGGCGGGCGGCGCGAGGGCCCCCGGGAGCGGGATTCCCAGCAGACCGGTGCGGCCCATACGCCCGGTGGGCACGGGTGCCGAGCGGATGTCCGCGCGACCGGCGACCGCCGCCGGCCCCGCGGGTCACCGACCGCCCCCGCCCGCCGCGGACCCGCAGCCCCCGCCCCCGCCCCCGCAGGTCCCGGACGTGCCGCCGCGGGCGGAACCGCGGCCCGCGGAACCGGGGGTGAGCGCGGACGCGGCACTGATCCGCAGGACGATGGAAACGGTCGCCCCGGTGGCTGACAAAACAACGTCGTATTTCTATGCGCTTTTGTTCATACGCCACCCGGAATTGCGCGAACTCTTCCCGGCGGCGATGGACACCCAGCGGGACCGATTGCTGAAAGCGCTTCTCACCGCGGCCGAACACATTGACGACGCGGAGACGCTCACCGAATACCTGGCCCATCTGGGGCGCGGGCACCGCAAGTACGGCACCCGCCCCGAGCACTACCCGGCGGTCGGCGAATGCCTGATCGGCGCCCTGACGCGCTACGCCGCCGACATCTGGGACGAGGAGGTCGAGGCGGCCTGGGTCCGCGCCTACACCGCGATCTCCCAGATCATGATCGACGCCGCGGCCGCCGACGAGAAGCACGCCCCGGCCTGGTGGCACGCCGAGATCGTCGCGCACGACCTGCGCACCCCGGACATAGCCGTGGTCACCGTCCGGCCCGACCAGCCCTACCCCTTCCTCGCCGGGCAGTACACGACGCTGGAGACCCCCTGGTGGCCCCGCGTGTGGCGGCACTACTCCTTCGCGTCCGCCCCCGGGGCCGACGGCCTGCTGGAGTTCCACGTCAAGGCCGTCCCGGCCGGCTGGGTCAGCAGGGCGCTGGTGCACCGCGCGCAGCCGGGCGACATCCTCCGGCTGGGCCCCCCGTCCGGCTCCATGGTCGTGGACCACAGTGCGGACAACGGCCTGCTCTGCCTCGGCGGCGGCACCGGCATCGCGCCCATCAAGGCGCTGGTGGAGGACGTCGCCGAGCACGGCCGGCGGCGTGCCATGGAGGTCTTCTACGGCGCCCGCAGCGACCACGACCTGTACGACCTGGACACCCTGCTGCGGCTGGACCGCACGCACCCGTGGCTGTCCGTCCGCCCGGTGGTCTCCGAGGGCGGGCCCGGCAGCCTGCACGGGCAGCTGCCGGAGATCGTCCACCAGTACGGCCCCTGGCCGGAGTTCGACGCCTATCTCAGCGGGCCGCCCGGCATGATCCGCAGGGGCGTGGACAGCCTGCTGCGCAGCGGGATCCCCTCGCAGCGCATCCGCCACGACCTGATCGAGGAACTGGTCGCGGCCGGCGACTGACGCACCCGGGCACCCCCTCGCCCCCGCCCTCACGAGGAAAAACGTTGCCGCACCACCGGCCGCCCGGATCAGCCCAGGTCGGACGAGAGCAGTCCCAGTACGCCCTCGATGTTGCCGTCCAGGTAGTGCCGCAGGGTGAGCGGGACGACCTCCACCGAGGCGAGCCCGACGCGGCTGAAGGGCACGCGCACGATCTCGTACGTCCCCGAGGGTTCGTCCACCTCGGGGCCGTGCCGCCGGGCCGGATCCATGGACGCGAGCCGGCAGACGAAGAAGTGCTGCACCTTCACGCCGTGCGAGCCGTCGCCGGCGATGTGCTCGACGGTGTCGACGAAGGCGGGGACCACATCGGTGACCTTGGCGCCGAGCTCCTCGTCGAGTTCGCGGTGCAGGGCCTCCACCACGGTGGAGTCCTCGGCCTCCACGCCCCCGCCGGGGGTGACCCAGTACGGGTGGAGACCGGGCTTGGTGCGCTTGATGAGCACGAGGGAGTCGCCGTCCAGCAGGATGGCGCGGGCGGTGCGCTTGACCACGGGCCGGGTGGCCGGCGCGGTCGGCGGAGCGGGTGGGGCGGGTGTTCCGGTGTCCGGGGGCATGCCTGAGATCTGCCGCGGCGCGGGAGGGCGCAAACGCCTCCGGGACGGCGAATCGGAACGCGCAGTTCCCTCGGGCGTCACCCGCCGGCCGCCCGGCGCGCGCTCACCAGCCGGCGGCCGCGCGCACGAGCTGCTCGTGCACCCGCGCGATGTGCGGCAGGGCGATCGTCCCGGCGCGCACGGAGACGAAGTAGGTGCGCAGCGGGGGCACCGGCGGCTCCAGCAGCGCGGCGACGGACCCCTCGGCCAGCGCCTCGCCGCACAGGTAGCGCGGCAGCACGGCCATGCCGACGCCGGCCGTCACGCACTCCAGCACCGCCCGCAGGTCCGGCACCACGACCGCGGGCACGATGGCGGGGCTGCTGTCGAAGACCGCCGACCAGTAGTGGTCCAGCAGCGGCATGCCCTCGTCGTAGGAGATCACCGGGACGTCGTCCAGGACGCGCGGCCCGTGGGTGTGCACCGCCTGCGGGCCGCCGATGCGCTCCTGCCAGACGGGCGCGGCGACCAGGATCTGCTCCTCGTCCCACAGCGGGGTGGCGGCCAGCAGCCGGTCGCGCGGGCGGAGGGTGCCCAGCGACACGTCGTGGTGGCCGGCGGCGAGACCGGCCAGCCCCTCGTCCTCACCGGCGAGGGCTATGCGCAGTTGCAGGCCCTCGGCGACCAGCGGGGCCAGGGCGGGCAGGACGCGCAGCGAGGTGAAGGTGGGCGGGCCGGCGAGGTGGACGGTGCGGTTGCCGGACTCCTCGGCGAGGTCCCCCTGGGTGATCTCCATGAGGGCGTCGAGATGCGGGGCGACCTTGTGGGCCAGGTCGTTGCCGACGGGTGTGGGGCTGACGCCGCGCGGCAGCCGTAGGAACAGGGGCCTGCCGACCTGCCGTTCGAGGCTGCGGATCTGGCTGGTGACGGCGGGCTGGGACAGCCCCAGCAGCTGGGCGGCCCTGGTGAAGGATCCGGCTCGGTGCACCGTGACGAACGTGCGCAGCAGAGCCAGATCCATGGAACCGCTCCCTTGAAGGGTTTGTCGTGTCCGCAACTATAAATATATCGATAGGTCTGCATCGGAACTGTGATTGGACACTGACGCAGAGTCAACTAGCCTTGTTCGAGCGGATCTCCGCGCGTAAAGCCAGGGTGGTCCGAGCCACGAGGGGGGAGGCTCGGGCCACCCATTCTGCGTAGCGCCGCCTACGTAGATATATCTGTTCCTGATGAACAGTGGGCGCTACTTGGCGGCGTCGAGCGCGTGCAGCACGTCCCGCACGATGTCGGCCGCGTCCTCCACCCCCACCGAGAAGCGGACGAAGCCCTCGGGCACCGCGTCCCCGCCCCAGCGCGCCCGCCGTTCGGCCGTGCTCGTCACGCTGCCGAAACTGGTCGCCTCCGTCGTCAGCAGCAGCGCGGACAGGAAGCGTTCGGCGTGCGCCTTGTCCGGGAGCGTGAAGGAGACGACGCTGCCGAAGCGGTTCATCTGCGCGGCGGCAACGGTGTGCGCCGGGTCCTCCGGGTGACCGGGGTGGCGCACACCGGTGACCTCCGGCCGCTCCAGCAACGCGCCGGTCAGCGCGAGGGCGTTGGCCGCCTGCCGGTCCACGCGCAGCGCGAGGGTGGACAGCGAGCGGTGCGCGAGCCAGGACTCCATCGGGCCCGGGATGGCGCCGACCGTCTTGCGCCACAGCCGCACCTGGGCGGCGAGTTCGGGACGGCGCGTGGTCACGTAGCCCAGCAGCAGGTCGCCGTGGCCGGACAGGGCCTTGGTGCCGCTGGCCACGGAGAAGTCCGCGCCGAGGTCGAGCGGGCGCTGACCCAGCGGCGTGGCCAGGGTGTTGTCCACCGCGACCAGCGCGCCCGCGGCGTGCGCCGCGTCGGCCAGCCGCCGGATGTCGCACACGTCGAGGCCCGGGTTGGACGGGGTCTCGATCCACAGCAGCTTCGCGCCCTGGAGCACCTCCGCCTGCGCGTCGCCGGCGGTGGGGGCGAGCCGTACCGCCACCCCGTAGTCCTCCAGGCGGGACTGGAGGCTCCGGGTGGCCTGGTAGCAGTCCGAGGGGAGCACCACGGTGTCCCCGGTGCGCACCTGGGAGAGCAGCACGGAGGAGATCGCGCCCATGCCGGAGGAGAACACCAGCGTCTCGGCGTCGGCGTCAGGGGACTCCAGGGCGGAGATCGCCTCTTCCAGCCGGGTCCACGTGGGGTTCTCGTCGCGGCCGTAGGTGTACGGGCCCGTGACGTCGCCCGGCAGGTGGAAGTGCGCGGCGAAGACCGGGCCGGGCAGCGCGGGTTCGTGCGGGCGGGCCTCCGGGCGTCCGGCGTGCACGCTGCGCGTGCTGTCCCCCGGTACGTTCTCGTACTCCGTCATCGCGCTCTCCTCGCTCTCCCCGCCGCGTCGGACCTGCCGGCGGGCCATGTCGGTGTACCGCCCATCCAACCTGATCAGGGGCTATGCCCGCGACAGGGCCTCCCGGGCGGCGGTGCCGGCGGCGGCGCCGTAGTGGCCGCCGAAGAGAGCCGCGTGCACCAGCAGGGGGTGCAACTGGTGCAGTGCCACCCGCTCCCGCCGGCCCGGCACCGGGCGCACCTCCTCGTACGCGGCGAGGATCCGCGGCAACTGCGGGCAGCCGAACAGCTCCAGCATCGCCAGGTCCGCCTCGGGCCGGCCGCCCTGCGCGGCCGGGTCGACCAGCCGGGCGCGGCCGTCGGCGGCGAACAGGACGTTGCCGGACCACAGGTCGCCGTGGATCAGCGCGGGCGGTTCCGGGGCGCCCGCGATCCGCGGCAGCAGTGCGCAGACCCGCTCCACCGCCCGCACATCGGCCGGGGCCATCGCCCCGCCGTCGGCGGCCCGGCGCAGAAAGGGCAGCAGGCGGTACTCGGCGTGGAAGTCCGCCCACTGCTCCGGGGCGGCGGGGGGCGTTCCGGCGGGTGAGGGCAGGGGGAGCCGGCCGATGAAGCCGGGGCCCGCGGTGCCCCAGGAAGCGGCCCGCACGCCGTGCAGCGCGGCCAGTTCGCGGCCCAGCCGCTCGGCCTGGGACGGTGTGGCGGGCCCGGGCTCGATCCACTCCAGGACCAGGGTGTACCGGTCGGCCGCCCATACCTCGGGCACCGCGACCGTCCCGGTGGCGGCCAGCAGCCGCAGTCCCGCCGCCTCCGCGGTGAAGAAGCCGTCCGGGGCGCCGTCGAGCGTCTTGGCGAAGACCGCGTCGTGGCCGGCGGGGCCGCCGAGGCGGGCCGCCGTGCAGACGGAGCCGCCACCCAGCGGGACCGGGTCGCCCACGTCGCGGCCCAGCAGGGCTGATACGTCGGCAGCGAGGCCGCCGAGGCCGCCGGGCCGGTTCATGGTGCCGGGGCGGGCTCGCCGAGGGCGTCGCGCACGTCGGCCAGCAGCCCGTCGGCCGCGGCCTCGCACATCTCCAGGCAGAGCTCGAAGCCGTCCATGTCCCCGTAGTAGGGGTCCGGCACGTCGAGTCCCGTGCCGTCCGCCGAGTCCGCGACCGCCGGGTCCCAGCTGCGCAGCAGCCGTACCTTGGCGGCGTCCTCGGGGGTCGGCGCGAGGCGCCGCAGGGCCCGCAGGTGGCCGGTGTCCAGGGCGACGACCAGGTCCAGGCCGGCGAACCACTCGGGCTGGAACTGCCGGGCGACGTGGTCGTGCCCGTACCCGGCGGAACGGAGCACGGAGACCGTGCGGTGGTCGGCGCCGTCCCCCTCGTGCCAGGACCCGGTGCCCGCGCTGTCGACCACGACCAGGCCGCCCAGCCCGGCCTCCTCGACACGGGCGCGGAAGACGTGCTCGGCCATGGGCGACCGGCAGATGTTGCCGGTGCAGACGAAGCACACGCGGAACGGGTCGCGGGAGGGGTGAGCGCTCATGGCCTCCATGATGCAGCCCCCGCGCTCAGTCCTCGTCGGGAAGGACCATGTTCAGCGCCCAGGACACGATGCTGATGATCAGACCGCCCAGCACGGCAGCCCAGAAGCCGTCGACGTGAAAGTCGAGTCCCAGCTTGCCGGACAGCCAGGAGGTCAGCCACAGCATCAGGGCGTTCACCACCAGGGTGAACAATCCCAGGGTGAGGATCAGCAAGGGGAACGAGAGCAGCTTCACCAACGGCTTCACCAGCCAGTTGACCAGGCCGAAGACCAGCGCGACCAGGACCAGGGTGAGTGCCTTGTGCGCGGTGTCGTCACCGGTGAGCGTGATGCTGCCCACGAGCCAGATGGCCACCAGCAGGGCCCCGGCGTTCGCGAGCGTCTTGACGACGAAGTTCATCATGGCTGAGATCGTCGCAGAAGAGATCGCGCAGGCACAGGGGTGCAAGGGAGCGGGCAATTGAAGGTGTTCCGGCTGGACGACCTGGAGGCCGAACGCGCCGCCAACAACGGCGCGTACCTGAGCTTCCTGCGGGAGCGGAACATGTCCGCCGGGCTCTACGCGCTGGGCGCCGGCGAGCTCGACCCGCAGAAACCGCACGGCCAGGACGAGATCTACCTCGTGGTGAGCGGCCGCGCCCTGATCACCGTGGGGGAGGAGACGACGCAGGTCGCGAGGGGCAGCGTGGTCTATGTGCCGGCCCGGGTGCCGCACCGCTTCCACCACGTCAGCGAGGACCTGCGGGTCCTGGTGGTCTTCTCGCCGCCCGAGGGATGAGGGACGTCCCCCCGGGTCCCTAGGGGGACGGTCAGGGACGGATGGGGACCGCCGGGCCTCCGCGCGGGGCCCCCGCGGCCCTAGCCTTGAGCCAAGGACGAAGACGATACGGAGGAGGAAACGGTGAAGCTCTTCGAGGGCCTTCCCTGGTGGGTCAAGTGGATCGCGGTGCCGGTCATCGCGATCGTGGTCTTCGGCGGCATGATCGCCAGCGCCGTCGGCTTCCTGTTCTGGCTGCTGTTCAAGGTGCTGATCTTCGTGGCGCTCGTCGGCGGACTGGTGTTCGTCGTCAAGAAGGTCACCTCGTCGTCGTCCTCGGACTCCCACGACCGGTGGTGACCCCGCGGGGCCCGGAGACGACCGGACCCCGCGGGAGCGCGCCGCTCAGTCCTTGACAGGGACGTGCTCGGGGCGCTGCGGCGCCGAGCCATTGGACGACGGCTCGGCGGCCCCACCGTTCATCTGGGCGAGCAGCTGACGGGCCAGCCCCAGGCCCGTGCCGCCCATGGTGAGCGCCTTGGCGAACATCTCGGACATGCCGTCCGCGCCGTTGAGCAGCACCATGTGGTCGACGTTGCCGAAGGCGGACGCGCCGGCCCGGACGATCTCCGGCCAGTTCTCGGCCAGTTGCTGGGCGACGACCGCCTCCTGGTTCTCCGCCAGCGCGGCGGCCCTGGCCTTGATCGCCTCGGCCTCCGCCAGACCCCTCGCCTTCGCCGACTCGGCTTCCGCCAGACCGCGCGCCTGGGTGGCCGCGGCCTCGGCCTCACCCGTGGCCCGGGTGGCCGCCGCGCTCGCCAGACCGCTGAGCTTCGTCTGCTCCGCCTGCGCGGCGGCGGCCGACTTCACCCGGTTCGCCTCGGCGACCGCGGCCAGCTCCGTCTCCTTGGCCTTCGCCTCGGCCGCCGAGATCCGCGCGTCGCGCTCGGCCTCGGCCAGCGTCCGCTTCTCGTACGCGGAGGCGTCCGCCGGCTTGCGGACGTCCGCCTGCAGCTGCTGCTCGCGCCGCTGCGCCTCCAGTTCGGCGACCCGGGTCTCCTGCACCACGACCTCCTGCCGGGCCGCGGCCTCGGCGAGCGGGCCCGCCTGCTGCGCGGCCGCGGTGGCCTTGTCCCGTTCGGCCATGTAACCGGCCTGCAGGATCTGGCTGTCCCGGGTGGCCTCCGCCATACGCGCCGCGGCCTGCTGCTCGGCCTCGGTGGCCATCCGGTCCGCCTCCGCCTGCGCGATCCGCGCGTCGCGGTGGACGGCGGCGGCGTGCGGGGCGGAGAGGTTCTTGATGTACCCGGTCGGGTCGACGATCTCGTGGATCTGCAACGAGTCGATGATCAGGCCGAGCTTCTCCATCTCCGAACCCGACGCCGCCCGGGTCTCGGCCGTCAGCCGCTCCCGGTCGCGGATCATCTGCTCCACCGTCAACCCGCCCACAATGGACCGCAGATGACCGGCGAAGACGTTGTGCACCCGCTCGGCCATGAACTTCTGCTGGTCCAGGAAACGCCGTGCGGCGTTGGCGATCGACACGAAGTCGTCGCCGACCTTGAAGATGACCACGCCGTGCACCTTGAGCGGGATGCCCTGCTGGGTGACGCAGTCCACGTTCAGCTCGGCCTCGTTGAGGTCGAGCGACAGCTTCCGCACCACCTGGACACCGGGCATCACCAGCGTTCCGCGACCGGTGACGACGCGGAACCCCATGCCCTCCCCGACCCCGTCCGCACGGTGCTTGGAACCCGAGATGACCAGGGCCTCGTTCGGCTCGGCAACCCGCCACATGAGCCGGAACAGCACGATCACCACAATGAGAGCGACGAGCACCGCGCCCGCCGCGACGCCGATCACCATCGGCACACGCCCCCTTACGATTGGCCCCGATCGGGGCCGCGTACGGGAGTGTGCGCCTGCGCAAGTCGCGCCGAAAGATCCTGGCGGATCCTTGTCGCATTCTTGATACGAAGCCGCCCTGACCCGTCCCCGTCTCGTCCCCGGGCCCGTCAGCCGTAGGCGGGCGCGACATACACGGTCCGTGGCGGCAGATACTCCACGACCACCACGACCGTGCCCTTCCCGATGCTCTCCCCCTCGGTCGCCGGGTACGCGAGGAAGGCCTCCGCACCCCCGCGGACCTGCACGATCACCTCGCCGACCAGCCCCGGGCCCACGGCCCCGGTCACCCTCCCCTGGAGCCCGACCACCCCGTCCACCCCCGTACTTCAGGAACTCACCGTGCCCGGCGCCGGCGGCGCCCGCCGCCCGTGGGGACAGTGTCCCTCCCGGAGCGGTCCGCCGACACCACCAGCGCGGCCAGCGCGGTCGTCAGCGGCACGGCCACCACCAGCCCGATGCTGCCGACCAGGGTCCGGACGATCTCCTCCGCCACCAACTCGCTGCCCGCCACCGCCAGCACGCCGCGCTGCGCGATCGAGAACAGCAGCAGCAGGGGCAGCGCGGCGCCCGCGTACGCCAGCACCAGGGTGTTGACCACCGAGGCGATGTGGTCGCGCCCGATGCGCATCGCCGCCCGGTACAACTTGTGCCAGCTCGCGCCCGGATCGGCGTCCCGGAGCTCCCACACGGCCGAGGTCTGGGTGACCGTCACGTCGTCCAGCACACCGAGCGAGCCGATCACGATCCCCGCCAGCAGCAGACCGTGGATCTCGATGCCCGGATAGAGGTCGTGGATCAGCCCGGTCTCGTCCGAGGTGTTGCCGCTGAGCACCGCCCAGTCGATGAACACCGAGCCCAGCAGCGCGATCAGCAGCAGCGAGCAGAGCGTGCCGAGGACGGCCACCGAGGTACGGGCATTGAGGCCGTGGCACATGTAGAGCGCGATCAGCATGATCGCGCTGCCGCCGATGACCGCCACCAGCAGCGGATCGCTGCCGTGCAGGATCGCCGGGAGGATGAACAGCGTCAGCACCGCGAAGCTGACGATCAGCGCCGCCAGCGCCAGGAACCCGCGCAGCCGCCCGACCACGACCACCGCCGCCGCGAAGAGCCCGGCCAGCAGCCACAGCGGCAGCGCCCGGTCCACATCGGTGACCGAGTACTGCAACTCCTTCGGCGCGCCGGGCGCGTAGGACAGCAGGACCTTCTGCCCCTCGGTGTAGTGCCGGGTCTGGGTCGGCTGCACGATCTCGGTGAAGGTACGGCCGGTGTCCTTGCCCGAGGTGACGCGGATGGTCGCCCGCTCGCAGATCGACGGGGTCTTCGGCGGGGTCGCGCCGGGCTCGCCGGTGTTCGGCTCCGCGTTCACGTCCGCGCACTTGACGTTCTCCACCCGCACCACCCGGCCCGACTGCGTCTGCTGGTCGAAACCGACGCCCGAGCGCTTGTGGGCCGGCACCCCGTTCGGCCAGAGCACCACCAGCCCGACCACCACCGCGGCGACGAACGGGATCAGCACCGCGGCGATGACCTTCCGCAGATGCCGGGAGACCGGCGGCACCGGACCGTGGCCATGGCCGTGACTGTGGCCGTGACTGTGCCCGTGACCGGGGCCGTGGGCGTGGCCGTTGCCGGGGCCGGGGGGCTGCGCATGAGGGGAGTCCACGCGCCGATCATCCCAAGGCGCACTGGTGCGCGCCGGAGAAGACCCGCTAGCGTGGTTCCACCTTTGCACACCGCGGGAGCTCGGAGCACCGGGCTGAGAGGGCGCTGACCGGCCGAGGGCCACCAGCTGCGCCGACCGCTGAACCTGTTACCGGGTAATGCCGGCGTAGGGAGTGGGTCTCATGACCATGCAGGATGCACGCGCGCGCGAAATCGGCTGGCACAAGGGCTACGTGACCGGGTCCCGCCCGGACATCGAGGTCCCTGTCCGCCGGGTGCACCTGACCAACGGCCAGGACGTGACGCTGTACGACACGTCCGGCCCGTACACCGACCCGAACGTGACCACCGACGTCCGCCGCGGCCTCCCGCCGCTGCGGGAGAACTGGATCGTCGCCCGCGGCGACACCGAGGAGTACCCCGGCCGCCCTGTCCGCCCCGAGGACGACGGCCTCAAGCACACCTCACCGCGCGGCGGGCTGCGCAACCTGGACGCCGTCTTCCCCGGCCGCCCGCGCCTGCCGCGGCGCGGACGCGGCGGGCAGGCGGTCACCCAGCTCGCGTACGCCCGGCGCGGCGAGATCACCCCGGAGATGGAGTTCGCCGCGATCCGCGAGAACGTCGCCCCCGAGGTCGTCCGCGAGGAGATCGCGGCGGGCCGGGCGGTGCTGCCGGCGAACGTCAACCACCCGGAGATCGAGCCGATGGTCATCGGCAAGCGGTTCCTGGTGAAGGTCAACGCCAACATCGGCAACTCCGCCGTCACCTCCTCCATCGAGGAGGAAGTGGAGAAGATGACCTGGGCGACCCGCTGGGGCGCCGACACGGTCATGGACCTGTCCACCGGCCGCAACATCCACACCACCCGCGAATGGGTGCTCCGCAACTCCCCCGTCCCCATCGGCACCGTCCCCCTCTACCAGGCTCTGGAGAAGGTCGACGGCAAGGCCGAGGAGCTGACCTGGGAGATCTACAAGGACACGGTCGTCGAGCAGGCCGAGCAGGGCGTCGACTACATGACCGTCCATGCGGGCGTCCTGCTGCGCTACGTCCCGCTCACCGCCCGCCGCAAGACCGGCATCGTCTCCCGCGGCGGCTCGATCATGGCGGCCTGGTGCCTCGCCCACCACAAGGAGAGCTTCCTCTACGAGCACTTCGAGGAGCTCTGCGAGATCCTCGCCGCCTACGACGTCACGTACTCCCTCGGCGACGGCCTGCGCCCCGGCTCCATCGCGGATGCCAACGACGAGGCCCAGTTCGCGGAGCTGCGCACGCTCGGCGAGCTCAATTCCGTGGCCAAGCGGCACGGCGTGCAGACGATGATCGAGGGGCCCGGGCACGTCCCGATGCACAAGATCAAGGAGAACATCGACCTGCAGCAGGAGATCTGCGAGGAGGCGCCGTTCTACACCCTCGGCCCGCTGACCACCGACATCGCACCCGCCTACGACCACATCACCTCCGGCATCGGCGCCGCGATGATCGCCTGGTGGGGCACGGCGATGCTCTGCTACGTCACGCCGAAGGAGCACCTGGGCCTGCCCGACCGTGACGACGTCAAGACCGGCGTGATCACCTACAAGATCGCCGCCCACGCGGCCGACCTCGCCAAGGGCCACCCCGGCGCCCAGGAGTGGGACGACGCCCTGTCCGACGCGCGCTTCGAGTTCCGCTGGGAGGACCAGTTCAACCTGGCCCTCGACCCGGACACGGCACGGGCCTTCCACGACGAGACCCTGCCGGCGGAGCCGGCGAAGACGGCGCACTTCTGCTCGATGTGCGGCCCGAAATTCTGTTCGATGAAGATCTCCCAGGACATCCGGCGGCAGCACGGCGGCACGGCCGAGGAGATCGAGGCCGGCATGGCGGAGAAGTCCGCGGAGTTCGCGGCTTCCGGCAACCGGGTCTACCTGCCGCTGGCGGAGACGGGCGGCAGTTCGGCCGGCTGACCCGGCCGCCTCAGCGGAGGGGGGTCGACCAGGCCACCAGTCCTGGCCGGCCCGCCTCCTTGAAACCCACCGCGAACGGCTTGTCGCCGTCGTCCGTCACCAGGTGGACGCTGCACTCCGTCACGCTGCCGCCCGGCGGGATCGTCCGGGCGACCCAGTCGGACGGACAGCCCGGGATCTTCGTGTCACGGACGAAGGGGGTCTTCCCCGGGATCTGCCGACCGCTCTCGGTGAGCAGGCGGACCTGGCCGGCCTGGTCGGTGTAGAGGTCTTTCGACCCGGTGTTGGTGTAGGTGACCGACGCGTAGTAGGGGATGCCGCGCCGCTCGTTCTCGTTGAGATCGAGATCCAGGCGCGCGAGATCGGCCGGGCTGCCCCGGCGTACGGACACCAGCGTGGCGGGCAGTTCGAGCACGCCGTCCTCGCGGGCGTCCCATTGGACGGGGATGATGTCGCCCGGCTCCGCCAGCCCGGCGGACGCCGCCTCGAGGCCGCCCTCGACGGGCCAGGCGGCGACCGCGCCACCTTCGTCGAGGTAGCCGTCGGCGTTGTGCGTCAGCGACAGCACACCGACGCCCTCGGGCAGCGCGTAGGTCACGCAGGTGGTGTACGAGTCGCCGGGCGCCAGTGTCTTCGGCGCGGTGTCCGCGCAGGGCAGGTCGATCCCGCCCGGCCTGCCGCCGCTGATCCAGACCTTCTCCCCACGCGCCCAGTCGGTGCCGTTCAGTGCGAAATGGCTGTCCACCATGGAGGCGGCGGGGATCGTCTTCCGGCCGATGTTGGCGACCTCGAAGGTGAGGTAGTGGGGGACCAGGTCCTGCAGCTCCTCGTCCACGCGCGCGCCCCGCATGTCCTCCTCCGAGCCCCGGACCAGACTCTTGACCGTGATCCTGACCTCGTACGACCGGTGCTTGGTGTCCGTGTGGACGACGTCCCGCGCGCCGGTCCGCACCGGCAGGTTCGTCCAGGAGGCGGGTCGCTCCACGGCCCCGCCCGCGTCCTGTTCCCCCGTGCACCCGGCGAGGAGGGGTATCGCTGCCGTGCACATGGCGGCCTTTCCGACGTAGCTGGACAGGCGCATGGATTCCCCTTGCCGCACGATGATCCGGATCCGCCGGAGGACTGACGCATCGTAGGACGTCTCAGCGCAGGCAGGTGGCGGGCCCGGCGCGCGACGCTCCGCACGGAGGCGCACGGCACGGCCCCCGGCCCCGGGGTGACTCGGGGGCGGGGGCCGTGGGGGTCAGTTGGGGGCGTGGTCGGGGCCGCCGTAGTCCGGACTGGAGTAGTCGGGGCTGGAGTAGTCGGGACTGGTGAACCGGTGCCCGGGTTCCGGGGAGGACTCCGGGCCGGGGCTGGAGAAGTCGGGGCGGGAGTAACCCAGGCGTGGCATGCGGTGGTTGCCGTCGCCATTGCGGCGGTCCGGCGGGGGCGGGGCGGAGTCCGCGGCCTTGGCCAGGGCCGCGTCGATGAAGGGCTGGAGGCCGCGTTCCAGAAGGGCCCGGCGCCAGATCTCGCGGGCCGCGGTGATCTCGGGCGGTTCGTCGGGTGGACGGTCGGCCCGGGCGGTGGAGCTGTTGCGCAGGGCCGTGAGGAGCAGCCCGATCATGCCGACGACGATGCCGCACGCGGCGACCGCCGCGAAGAGCCAGCCGGCCTGACGCAGGGGAGCGGCGATGTCCGGCTCGGAGTGGCCGAGCGCCAGGGCGTAGCCCAGGACCAGGAAGATCACGGCGGCGGTGCCGGCGAGGACGGGTGTGAGGACGGCGACGATCGCGAACAGCCCGGCGCCCGAACCGTCGGCGACCCCCGGTGCGGCCGCGGCGTAGCCGATGCCGGAGACGGCGGCGACCCGCTGTTCACGGCGTTGCTCGGACAGCGCCTCGCGGGCCTTGAGGTAACTCTCGTACTCCGGCGCCGCGCAGGCGGATATGGGCGCGGCGGCGCTGAGCGCCATGGTGCGCAACTGCTCGGTGTTGAGCGCGTTCCGGGCGTCCGCGAGGGCGGCCCGGGTGCCTTCCGAGTGCAGTGCCGCGTCGAGGACGCGCTCGAACTCCGGGCGGTCCTCGGTGAGCAGATGTGGAGCGCTGTTCATGTGCATCCCCCGATGCTCCGTCTCCGGTGCCGCCCCGGGGTCCGCACTGGATTTCCGGACCGGCTGGGCGGAAGCGGAGGAGAAGCTGCCTACGGATAACCCGATGGTAGAGCGCGGAGGTGACGGGGTGACAGAGTGTTTCCGGAAAATGGGGGTTTCGGCGGCTACAACGGCAGGCGTGCGACCAGGAGTTTGCCCTCCATCGTCACTCCGCCGTCCATGGCCACCGCGAGGTCGTCGGCGTAGACGTGCGGTCCCTCGACGACGGCGGTCCGGTCGGGGGAGTCCGCGGCGTGCTCGCCGCCGGCCTCGCCGAGCAGGTACGGGATGGGGCTGTGGCCGTGCACGACCCGGCGGCCGCCGTAGGTGCCGAGCAGTTCCCGGGCCGCCTGCGCCCCGTCCTCGCCGCGGAAGGCGAAGCGCCGGGTGAACTTGCGGAACAGCTCCCAGCACTCGTCGGCGTCGCCGCGCTGGAGGATGCCGGTGACCGCGTCGTTCATGGCGTCGATGGTCTCGCCGTACTCCAGGTAGGCGGTGGTGTCGGAGTGCAGCAGGAGGTGGTCGTCGGCGAGGGCGGCCGCGTCGAGCCGGGACATCCAGGCGATGTGGTGGTCCTCCAGCCGCTCCATGTCGCTGGTCTGGCCGCCGTTGAGGCGCCAGGCGGCCAGGAAGGTGGCGGTGCCGGCGGCGGAGTTGACCGGGGTGTCGCCGAAGCGGTGGGCGCCGTAGAGCAGCAGCTCGTGGTTGCCCATGAGGGCGCGGGTGTAGCCGCCTGCCGCGGCGGCCTCCGCGGACAGCTGCATGACCAGGTCGATGACGCCGACGCCGTCCGGGCCGCGGTCGGTGAAGTCGCCGAGGAACCACAGGCGGGCGTTGCCCGCCGCCCAGTGGCCTTCGGCGTCGATCAGCCCGATCGCGTAGAGGGCCTCGCAGAGCTCGCCGAGGTAGCCGTGGACGTCGCCGACGACGTAGAGCGGTCCGAGCGGCGGTTCGTCGGCGGCGCCGATGACCGGGAGATCGCGCTGGGTGGGTGTGTACTCCTCGGGGAGCGGCACCTCCTCGACGAGCGTGGGCTCGTAGCCGGTGCCGGACTGCGGGCCCGGAGGCGCCGGTGGCGCACTCTGGGCCGCGGCCTCCGCACCGTGCGGACGCCCGCCGGACCCCGTGCCGAGCATGGGTCCCTGACCTGCCCCCTGAGTCATCGAACCCTCCACCGTCGCGCCACCATCCGCCCATCATAGGAATGACGATGTCGCGGCGTGACACACCTGGTGATAGCGATTTCCTCCGGTCCGGACAAATCCCCCCGGGACGGGCTCATCGCGCCCCGGAGGATGCGCCTCCGCCCGGACGGGCTCGCGGGTCCGCCGCCGCGCTCCCGACCCGTCCGCTTTCCGTACCGCTCATCCCCGGGAGGGCCCGCGCGGCGGGTTCACCGTGGTGCTGGGGGAGCGCCGCTGCGAGGAGGTGCGGACGATGAGATCGGTCGGCATGACCTGCTGGACCGGCCGGCCGCCGTCCACGCCCTCGATGGCGTCGATGAGCAGTTGGACGACGGCGGTGCCGATGCGCCCGGGTTTGAGGGAGAGCGTGGTGATGGGCGGCTCGGTGGCCGCGTAGACCATGCTCTCGCTGCAGCACACCAGCAGCAGGTCCTCCGGGACGCGCAGCCCGTAGCGGCGGGCGGCGG
The DNA here is from genome assembly GCF_040644455.1 of Streptomyces sp. NPDC046977. Classification (NCBI taxonomy): domain Bacteria; kingdom Bacillati; phylum Actinomycetota; class Actinomycetes; order Kitasatosporales; family Streptomycetaceae; genus Streptomyces; species Streptomyces sp. NPDC046977. The sequence goes on along the minus strand of NZ_JBEYWO010000005.1, from coordinate 121,446 downwards.
CCAGCAGGTCGGTGCCGTTGGGGTCGAAGAGGCCGTAGACCGCGTCGGGCCGGTCGGGGCGGGCGAGCAGCCGGTCGGCGGCGACGGCTCCGGCGCAGGGGTCGTGGGCCGGGTAGGACTCGACCACCGGTTCCTGTCCGACGCGCTCGCACCAGCTCAGGTAGGCGCTGGTGGACAGCCGGGTGTAGGTGTCCGTGCTGGTGCCGGTGAGCAGGCCGATCCGGCGGGCGCCGGCGTCGGCGAGGTGCTCCAGGATGCCGAGCACGGCGGCCTCGTGGTCGTTGTCGACCCAGGCCTGGACGGGCAGGCTGCCGGCCGGGCGGCCGTCGCTGACCACGGGGATGCCCTGCCGGACCAGTTCGGTGACCATCGGGTCGTGGTCGGAGGGGTCGATCACGACGGTGCCGTCGAGCGCCACGTTGCTCCACACGTCGTGGCGGGACGAGGCGGGCAGGATGACGAGGGCGTAGCCGCGGGCGAGCGCGGCGGAGGTGGCGGCTCTGGCCATCTCGGCGAAGTAGGCGAACTCGGTGAAGGTGAAAGGTTCTTCCCCGTAGGTCGTCACGGTCAGCCCGATGAGCCCCGACCGGCCGGTCCGCAGCGTGCGGGCGGCGGCCGAGGGGCGGTAGCCCAGCCGGTCGGCGACCTCGCGGACATGTGCGCGGGTGGCGTCGGGCAGCCGGCCCTTGCCGTTGAGCGCGTCGGAGACAGTGGTGATCGAGACACCGGCCGCGGCGGCCACGTCCCTGATGCCCGCCCGCTCCAGCCGGCGTCCGACGGGCCGGTTCGCCTGGTGGTTCCCTGCTGCTGTCATGGCGTGGTGATAGTAGGGCTCGGGTGGTCCGTTCGCGGGGGGCCCGCGTGGCGCATTGACAGAGACGTTTCTGCGTTCCGAGGTCCGGCGCAGGGCCTTGAATGCGCAGGTCGCATCAGGTTTCGACCCGCGGATGCGCGACCGGCCGGCGGGATCGCGGGGGCATTGCCCCCTGGTCCGAAGCGGTATCAACTCACCCCTACGAGGGATGCGCGCCACCGCGCGCGCTACCGGCGCGCACCGCTTCGTCCAGCACGCCACCCGGGCCGGGCGCCCCTTGTTTCTCGCGTGCATCAGGGCCTCCCCAGAGCGCTGGGCCGCTCGTATGGTGTGGGCATGAACCCCCGACTGCGCCGCGAACTGGACGGTATCCCCACCTACAAGCCGGGTCGACCCCCGGCGGTGGAGGACGGCGTGACGGCTTACAAGCTGTCCTCCAACGAGAACCCCTACCCGCCGCTGCCCGGTGTCCTCGAGGCGGTCACGGCCGCCGCGGGGAGCTTCAACCGCTATCCCGACATGGCCTGCACCGCGCTCCAGACCGAGCTGGCGGCCCGTTTCGGCGTTCCCGTGGAGCACATCGCGACCGGTACCGGATCGGTCGGCGTGGCCCAGCAGTTGCTGCAGATCACCTCCGGCCCCGGCGACGAGGTCGTCTACGCCTGGCGGTCCTTCGAGGCCTATCCGATCATCACGCAGATCAGCGGGGCCTTCGCGGTGCCGGTCCCGCTGGACGCCGAGGAGCGGCACGACCTGGACGCGATGGCGGACGCGATCACCGACCGCACGCGGCTGATCTTCGTCTGCAACCCCAACAACCCCACCGGCACCGTCGTCCACCGTGCCGCGCTGGAGCGCTTCCTGGACCGCGTCCCCTCCGATGTGCTGGTCGTCCTGGACGAGGCGTACAAGGAGTTCATCCGCGACCCCGAGGTGCCCGACGGCGTCGAGGTCTACCGGGACCGCCCCAATGTCGCCGTGCTGCGCACCTTCTCCAAGGCCTACGGCCTGGCCGGCCTGCGGGTCGGCTTCGCGATCGCGCAGGAGCCGGTGGCGGAGGCGCTGCGCAAGACTGCCGTCCCCTTCGGTGTCAGCCAGCTCGCCCAGGACGCGGCGGTGGCCTCGCTGCGGGCCGAGGAGGCGCTGCTGGACCGGGTGGACGCGCTGGTCGCCGAGCGGGCCCGGGTGTACGAGGGGCTGACCGCGCAGGGCTGGACGGTCCCGGCGACGCAGGCCAACTTCGTCTGGCTGCGGCTGGCGGAGCACACGGCGGACTTCGCGGCCCGGTGCGAGAGCGCGGGGGTCACGGTGCGGCCGTTCGCCGGTGAGGGTGTGCGGATCACGATCGGCGAGACCGGTGCCAACGACGTGCTGCTGCGTACGGCCGAGGCCTTCCGCAAGGAGCTGTAGCGGCCTGCTGACGACCGTCACCGTGCCGGAGCCCGTTCCGCGGTCCTGACCTGCTGCTTCTCCCCTTTTGCCCCCTCCCACCCCCCGGTGTGAGGGGGCAAAAGTGTGTAGGTCATACTGAGCTTGTGAATGCGTTCACTTTCACAAGCGCACCAGAACAGGAGGCGTGACGTGGAGCTGGCACTCGACTCCGTGGCCGTCGCGCGATGGCAATTCGGCATCACCACCGTCTACCACTACCTCTTCGTCCCCCTGACGATCTCCCTCGCGGCCCTGACCGCCGGTCTGCAGACGGCATGGGTCCGCACCGGCAAGGAGAAGTACCTGGGAGCGACCAAGTTCTGGGGCAAGCTCTTCCTGATCAACATCGCCATGGGCGTGGCCACCGGCCTCGTCCAGGAGTTCCAGTTCGGGATGAACTGGTCGGACTACTCCCGCTTCGTCGGCGATGTCTTCGGAGCCCCGCTCGCCTTCGAGTCGCTCATCGCCTTCTTCTTCGAGTCCACCTTCATCGGCCTGTGGATCTTCGGCTGGGACAAGCTCCCCCAGAAGATCCACCTGGCCTGCATCTGGCTGGTCTCGCTCGGCACGATCCTGTCGGCGTACTTCATCCTCGCCGCCAACTCCTGGATGCAGCACCCGGTCGGCTACCGCTACAACAAGGCCACCGGCCGCGCCGAACTCACCGACTTCTGGGCCGTGCTCAGCCAGAACACCACCGTCGTGGTGGTCTTCCACACGCTGACCGCGGCCTTCCTGACCGGCGCCGCGTTCATGATCGGCATATCGGCCTACCACCTGGCCCGCAGGAAGCACGTCGCGGTCATGCGGACCTCGCTGCGCCTCGCCCTGGTCACCGCCGTCGTCGCGGGACTGCTCACCGCCCTCAGCGGGGACCGGCTGGGCAAGGTGATGTACCAGCAGCAGCCGATGAAGATGGCCGCCGCCGAGGCCCTGTGGGACGGGCAGTCCCCGGCCCCTTTCTCGATCTTCGCCTACGGCGACGTGGAGAAGGGCCACAACACCGTCGCCGTCGAGGTCCCGGGCGTGCTGTCCTTCCTCGCCCACGACGACTTCGACTCGTACGTGCCCGGCATCAACGACGTCAACAAGGCCGAACAGCGCAAGTACGGCCCCGGCGACTACCGCCCCAACATCCCCGTCGCCTACTGGGGCTTCCGCTGGATGATCGGCTTCGGCATGACGTCCTTCGCGGTCGGCCTCGCGGGACTCTGGCTCACCCGCCGCAGGTTCTGGCTCGCCGAGGACCGGCGCACCGCCGACGACGAGCCGCCGCACCTGATGCTCACCAGGAACACCGCCCTCTCCCCGAAGCTGTCGCGCTGGTACTGGCGGATCGGGCTGCTCACCATGGGCTTCCCCCTGATCGCCAACTCCTGGGGCTGGATCTTCACCGAGAACGGCCGCCAGCCGTGGGTGGTCTACGGACTGCTGCGCACCGAGGACGCGGTCTCCCCCGGCGTCTCCACCGCCGAGATGCTCACCTCGCTGATCGTCCTCACCTCGCTCTACGCCGTCCTCGCCGTCGTCGAGATCAGGCTCCTGGTCAAGTACGCCAAGGCCGGACCCCCCGAGCTCACCGAGACGGACCTGAATCCCCCCACCAAGATCGGCGGCGACAGCGACGCCGACCGCCCGATGGCCTTCTCGTACTAGGGAGAGACGGCATGCACCTCCACGACGTCTGGTTCGTCATCATCGCCGTCCTGTGGACCGGCTACTTCTTCCTCGAGGGCTTCGACTTCGGCATCGGCGTGCTCACCCGGCTGCTCGCCCGCGACCGCCCCGAGCGGCGCGTGCTGATCAACACCATCGGCCCGGTCTGGGACGGCAACGAGGTCTGGCTGATCACCGCCGCCGGCGCCACCTTCGCCGCCTTCCCCGAGTGGTACGCCACCCTCTTCTCCGGCTTCTACCTGCCGCTGCTGGCGATCCTGCTCTGCCTGATCATCCGCGTCGTCGCCTTCGAGTACCGCGCCAAGCGGACCGGCGAACGCTGGCAGAGCAGCTGGGAGTGGGCCATCTTCTGGACCTCCCTCGTCCCCGCGTTCCTGTGGGGCGTGGCGTTCGCCAACATCGCGCACGGGGTGGCCATCGACCGGTCCGGTGAGTACACCGGGCAGGTCTGGGACCTGCTCGGCCCGTACCCGCTGCTCGGCGGTCTGGTCACGCTCAGCCTCTTCACCTTCCACGGCGCGGTCTTCGCGGCGCTCAAGACCCTCGGCGACATCCGCGCGCGGGCCCGCCGCTTCGCCACCGGGGCCGGCGCGCTCACCGTGGTGCTCGCCGCGGCGTTCCTGGCCTGGACACAGGGCCACGGAGGAGACACCGCCAGCCTGGCCACCGTGATCATCGCGGTGCTCGCGCTGCTCGGGGCTCTCGGCGCCAACCTGCGCGGCCGGGAGGGCTGGGCGTTCGCACTGTCCGGGGTCACGGTCGTCGCCGTCGTGGCGACGCTCTTCCTGACGCTCTTCCCGGACGTCATGCCCTCCACGCTGGACCCGGCGTGGAGCCTGACGGTCGAGAACGCATCCTCGACCCCCTACACCCTGAAGATCATGACCTGGTGCGCCGGGATCGCGGCGCCGCTGGTCATGATCTACCAGGGCTGGACGTACTGGGTGTTCCGCAAGCGGATCGGCACCCAGCACATCGCCGAAGCGCACTGAGCGACCCGAGGGGCTGTTTCACGTGAAACCCGTCGACCCGCGGCTGCTGCGGTACGCCCGTGCCACCCGCGTCTTCCTCGCCGTCTCCGTCCTGTTGGGCCTCGCCGGCGCGGGGCTGGTCATCGCCCAGGCGATGCTGCTCGCGAAGATCGTGGTCGGCGGGTTCCAGGACGGCCTCGGCACCGGCGAGTTGCGCACCCCGCTGCTGCTGCTCGCCGCGGTCGCCGTCGGCCGCGCCCTGGTCTCCTGGCTCACCGAACTGTGCGCCCACCGGGCAGCGGCGGACGTGAAGTCCACCCTGCGGGGCCGGCTGATCGACCACGCCACCCTGCTCGGCCCGGCCCAGCTCACCGACCGCAGGACCGGCGAACTCACCACCCTCGCCACCCGCGGAATCGACGCCCTGGACGGCTACTTCGCCCGCTACCTGCCACAACTCGGGCTCGCCGTCGTCGTTCCCGCCGCCGTGCTCGCCCGGATCGTCACCGAGGACTGGGTGTCGGCGTTCACCATCGCCCTCACCCTGCCCCTCGTCCCGCTCTTCATGGCCCTCATCGGCTGGGCCACCCAGGCCCACATGGACCGCCAATGGCGGCTGCTCGCCCGGCTGTCCGGCCACTTCCTCGACGTCGTCGCCGGGCTGCCCACACTCAAGGTCTTCGGCCGCGCCAAGGCGCAGGCCGAGTCCATCCGCGCCGTCACCGCCGACTACCGGCGCGCCACGATGCGGACCCTGCGCATCTCCTTCCTCTCCTCCTTCGCCCTCGAACTGCTCTCCACCCTCTCCGTGGCCCTCGTCGCGGTCGGCGTCGGGATGCGCCTCGTCCACGGCGAACTCGACCTCTACACCGGGCTGGTCATCCTTATCCTCGCCCCCGAGGCCTATCTGCCGCTGCGGCAGGTCGGCACCCACTACCACGCGGCCGCCGAAGGACTGTCGGCCGCCGACGAGGTCTTCGCGCTCCTGGAGACCCCCGCCCCGCCCCGCGGCGACGCCGCCGCCCCCGACCCGCGCACCGCGGCCGTCGAGGCCGAGGGCCTGACCGTCGCCGGCCGCCTCGCCCCGGTGACGCTGCGGGTCTCCCCCGGCGAGACGGTCGCGATCACCGGGGCCAGCGGGGCCGGCAAGTCCACCCTCCTGAGCGTGCTCCTCGGCTTCACCCGGCCCACCGCCGGGCGCGTCCTGGTCGGCGGCACCGCCCTGGACGACCTCGAACTCGCCGACTGGCACCGGCACATCGCCTGGGTCCCGCAGCGCCCCCATCTCTTCGCCGGCACCCTCGCCGACAACGTCCGGCTCGCCCGGCCGGACGCCGACGACGCGACTGTGCGCGCCTCTCTCCGCGAGGCGGGCGCGCCGGAACTCGACCCCGCCCGCCGGGTCGGCGAGGCAGGCGCCGGACTCTCCGCGGGACAGCGCCAACGCGTCGCGCTCGCCCGGGCGTTCCTCGCCGACCGGCCCGTTCTGCTGCTGGACGAGCCCACGGCGGCACTGGACGGGGAGACGGAGGCAGCCGTGGTCGACGCGGTCCGGCGGCTCGCCGTCGGCCGCACCGTGGTGCTGGTCGTCCACCGGCCCGCGCTGCTGGCGATCGCGGACCGCGAGATCCGGCTCGGCGACGGGCCGGTGCGCGCGGACGTCCGCCCTCCGGTGCCGGCCGCCGCGCTCCCCACCCGTACGCCGGTGACCGCCGAACCCGCCAACCCTGCCGAACTTGCTGAACCCGTCCACACCGTCGCGACCCGGCCGGGGGAGGCCGGCGCGGCACGGCGGGTGCGGGCCGCGGCGTCCCCGCTGCGGCCGCGCTTCGCGCTCGCCGTGATGCTGGCCGCGCTCGCCCTGCTGAGCGCGGTGGGCCTGATGGCGACCTCCGCGTGGCTGATCGCCCGGGCCTCCCAACAGCCGCCGGTGCTCTACCTGATGGTCGCGGTGACGGCGACCCGCGCGTTCGGCATCGGACGGGCCGCGTTCCGCTACGCGGAGCGCCTGGTCTCGCACGACGCCACGTTCCGCGCGCTCGCCGACCTGCGGGTCGCGGTCTACCGCCGGCTGGAACGCCTCGCGCCGGCCGGGCTGCGGGACGTCCGCCGCGGTGACCTGCTCTCCCGCCTCGTCGCGGACGTGGACTCCCTCCAGGACTACTTCCTGCGCTGGCTGCTGCCCGCCTCCGCGGCCGCGGTCACCGGCGCGGTGGCGGCCGGGTTCACCGCCTGGCTGCTGCCGGAGGCCGGCGCCGCCCTCGCCGTGGGGCTGCTCGCGGCGGGAGCCGCCGTACCGGCGCTGTCCGCCGCCCTGTCGCGGCGGGCGGAGCGCGCCCTGGCCCCGGCACGCGGCGAACTGGCCGCCCAGGTCGTCGACGTGCTCACCGGCACCGCCGAGTCCACCGTTGCCGGGGCCCTGCCCGCACGACGCGCGAAGGCCGCGGACGCGGACCGCGCGCTGACCCGGATCGCGGCCCGCTCGGCCACCGGGGCGGCGCTCGGCACGGGCCTGGGCACCCTGCTGACCGGGCTGACCGTCGTCGCCTGCGCGGTCGCCGGGGTGCAGGCGGCCGCCGCCGGCCGGCTCGGCGGCCTCGCGCTCGCGGTGGTCGTGCTCACCCCGCTCGCCGCGTTCGAGGCGGTCACGAACCTGCCCGTCGCGGCCCAGCACCGCCGCCGCAGCCTGCGCGCCGCACAGCGCGTCCACGACGTCCTCGACACCCCCGAGCCGGTACGCGAGCCGGAGCACCCGGCCCGGCCGCCCCGGGCACCGCACCCCGTCGTGCTGCGTGCCCTGACCGCACGGCACCCCGGGCAGGCGGCACCCGCCCTCGACGGCGTGGACCTGGAGCTGACCCCCGGCCGCCGCGTCGCGGTCGTGGGCCCCTCCGGAGCGGGCAAGACGACCCTGGCCCACGTCCTGCTCCGCTTCCTGGACCCCGAGTCCGGCTCCTACACCCTCGCCGGGACCGACGCGACGACCCTGGACGGCGACGCCGTCCGCCGCATGGTGGGGCTGTGCGCGCAGGACGCGCACGCCTTCGACAGCACGGTCCGGGAGAACCTGCGGATGGCCCGCCCCGGGGCCGCGGACGCGGAACTGACCGGCGCCCTGGCCGCCGCCCGGCTGGACCTCGGCCTCGACACCCCCGTGGGCGAGCACGGCACCCGCCTGTCCGGCGGCCAGCGCCAGCGCCTCGCCCTGGCCCGCGCCCTGCTCGCCGGTTTCCCCGTCCTCGTCCTCGACGAGCCCGCCGAACACCTCGACCTGGCCACCGCCGACGCCCTCACCGCCGACCTGCTGGCCGCGACCACCGGGCGGACGACCGTCCTGATCACGCACCGCCTCACCGGACTGGCCGACGTCGACGAGATCGTCGTCCTCGACCGCGGACGGGTCGTGCAGCGCGGCACGTACGACGAGCTGGCCGTCACCGAGGGCCCCTTCCGCCGCACCCTGGAGCGCGAACGCGCAGCTGACGGGCGGACCGCGGCGCTTCCCGCACCGGCGTGAGGGCCGCTCGCGGCCTACGCTCGCCGTATGGCAGAACGACTCGCCAAGCTGCTCGACGCGGTCGGCGCCGTCACCACGGCACTGCTCGGCAACCCGGGGGCCGGGGCACTCGACGTCGTCGCCGAGCAGGCCCGTGCGCTGGTGGAGGCCGACGCGGGCCTCGTTCTGCTGCCGACCGCCGAGGGCGGCCTGGAGGTCGTCGCGGCCTCGGCCGACCACCCGGCCGGCCTGGTCGGCACTGTCCTGGAGGCCGACAGCCCGGCCGCGGCGCCCCTGCTGGCGGGGGAGCCGGTCCACATCGAGGACGCGGCGACCGACGACCGCATGGGCGCCACCATCACCCCCCGCTTCGGGCCCAGCATGATGCTGCCGCTGCTGAGCAGCGGGCACGTGATGGGGGCGCTGGCCCTGCCGCGGGTCCGCGGCGCCCCGGCCTTCACCGAGGACGACCACGTCTTCGCCGCCCAGTTCGCCGCGCAGGCCGCGCTCGCGCTGCTGCTCGCCGAGGCCCAGCGGGACCGCAACCGGCTGGCGGTGTACGAGGAGCGCGACCGCATCGCCCGCGACCTGCACGACCTGGTCATCCAGCGGCTCTTCGCCACCGGGCTGATGCTCCAGGGGGCCATCCGCAAGTCGGTGCCGCCCGAGGCCGAGGCGAGCATTGCGCACGCCGTCGACGAGCTGGACGCCACCATCCAGGAGGTGCGCACCGCGATCTTCGCCCTCCAGCAGGAGCCCGGTGACGACGCCCCGGCGGGCCTGCGCGCCCAGGTGCTGCGGGAGACCTCCGTGGTCGCCCGGGGCCTGGGGTTCCAGCCCTCCGTGCGCTTCGTGGGACCGGTCGACTCACGGGTCGGTGCGCTCAGCGCCCGCAACCTCATCGCCGCCCTCCGGGAGGCGTTGTCCAACGTGCTGCGGCACGCCGGCGCCACCCGGGTCGAGGTGATCGTGGACGCCACCGCCGTACTCGGTGAGGGCTTGGAGGGCGTCCGGCTCATCGTCTCCGACGACGGGGTCGGCATCCCGGAGACCGGGCGGCGCAGCGGCCTGCGCAACCTGGCGCGGCGCGCGGAGTCGCTGGGCGGCGAGTCCACCTTCGGGCCGGGCCCGGACGGCAAGGGCACCGTCCTGGCGTGGGAGGCGCCCCTGTGACGGTGCCCGGCCCGGCGGTCAGCGGTCGGCGAGGATCCGCTCGATGACCCGCGCGACGCCGTCGTCCTCGTTGGCCGCGGTGCGGTGCGTGGTGGCGGCCAGCACGTCCGGGTGGGCGTTGGCGACGGCGTAGGAGGTGCCCGCCCACGACAGCATCCCCAGGTCGTTGGGCATGTCGCCGAACGCGACCACCTCGTCGGCGCCGATCCCGAGCTGGGCGCAGCAGCGGGCCAGCGTGGTCGCCTTGCTGACCCCGGTGCCGCTGATCTCCAGCAGCGCGGAGGCGCTGGAGCGGGTGATCTCCGCGTACTGCCCGGCCGCGGCCAGCGCCGTGCGCAGGAAGACGTCCGGGTCCATCGAGGGGTGCTTGGCCAGCAGCTTCAGCACCGGCTGGCCGCCTCCGGCCGCCCCGAGCAGCTCCTCGACGGGTGCCACGAGCGCGTCGGGCACCGGCGAGTACGGCGGGTAGTCCGGCTCGTACGCGAAGCCGCCGGTCAGCTCCACCGCGAAGGTCGTCCCGGGCACGGTGGTGCGCAGGGCCGCGACGACGGAGAGCGCGTCGCGCGCGTCGAGCGGATAGCACGCGAGCAGCCGCCCCCGGTGCAGGTCGTAGACGGCGGCGCCGTTGGCGCAGATGGCCATGCCGTGGCCGGCGGTGTGCTCGGCGACGACGTCCATCCAGCGGGCCGGGCGGCCGGTGACGAAGAAGACCTCGACACCCGCCGCCTCCGCGTCCGCGAGGGCGGCGATCGTCCGCGCGGAGACGGTCTTGTCGTCGCGCAGCAGCGTGCCGTCCAGATCGGTGGCGATCAGCCGCGGTGCGGGGACCGCGCGGAGGGCGTCCGGGGACGGGGGATGCTGGGTGGCTGAGGTCACCGCCCCATGGTCGCTCATCCGGCCCGCGATGGCTGCAGCCGGGGGGCGGGTGCGATCACCGCCACATTCCGTGCCGCGGCATTGTCAGTGGCGGCTGCCACCATCGCGGCATGGCACTCATGACGCGTTGTGAGGAACAGCCCGACCGGGAGCCGGTGCTCCTGGCCGACGCCGTGGCGACCGTCCTGGACGGGATCGGCTTCGCCTCCCGCGGGGACATACCCGCCCCGGTCCCCGCCCCCGCCCCCGATCCGGCGGCCGGCACCGCCACGACCTGCGCCCGGTGCGGCCGCCCCGCCCTGTGGCACCGTACGACCGGCGGCCGCTGGATCATGATCGAGCCCGGCGAGCGGCCCACCGCCTCCGTCCCGGCGGGCCGCCGCCGGCGCGTCGCGGGCGACGGCACCGCGGTCGACCCGCGGTCCGCCGTGCCCTCCGACACCTGCCGGATCAGCCACCTCGACGTCTGCCCGGCCGGTCCCCCGCCGGTCCCCCGCCGGTCGCGTCGCCGGTGCTGCCGGCTCAATGGCGGCGGCGGGGGACCGGGCTCAGCCTCAGCTGAGCTGCGCGGGGGCCTCGGTGGCGATGCGCTCGAAGATCTTCTCGTCGGCCGCGTAGACCGAGTCCGGCACCGGCCAGTGCAGGACGATCTCGGTGATGCCGATCTCCGCGTACCGCCCGGCGAAGTCCACGAAGGCGTCCAGGGACTCCAGCGGGCGCTCCGCCGTGGACCCGGTGAGCAGCACCCGCTCCAGCTCGCCCGGATCGCGGTCGATCTCCGCGCACGCGATCTCCAGCTTGTCGAACTGCCGGGAGACCACGGCCGGGCAGTCCTCGACCGGCACGTCGGCCGGGCCCTTGGGGTCGCCGTAGGTCACCCACGCCTGTCCGTAGCGCGCCGTCAGCTGCATCCCGCGCGGCCCGGTGGCCGCCACGGCGAAGGGGATCCGCGGCCGCTGCACGCAGCCGGGGATGTTCCGCACCTCGCGCGCCGAGTAGAACTCCCCCTCGTAGTCCACGACCGGCTCGGTCAGCAGCCGGTCCAGCACCGGCACGAACTCCCCGAAGCGGTCCGCCCGCTCCCGGGGTGTCCACGCCTCCTGCCCCAGCGCCGTGGCGTCGAAGCCGGTCCCGCCGGCGCCGATGCCCAGCGTGAGGCGGCCGTCGCTGACGTCGTCCACGGTGATAAGTTCCTTCGCCAGCGTCACCGGGTGCCGGAAGTTGGGCGAGGTCACCAGCGTTCCCAGCCGCATTCGTTCGGTCGCCGCGGCCGCGGCCGTCAGCGTCGGCACCGCCCCGTACCAGGGCAGGTCCCGGAAGCTCCGCCACGACAGGTGGTCGTAGGTCCAGCCGGTGTGGAAGCCGAGTTGCTCGGCCCGCCGCCACACCTCCCGCCCCTCCGCGGCCCAACGGTAGATCGGCAGAATCACAGTGCTCAGACGCATAGGACGACCATACGGCCCGGGCGTCAGACGTCTCCCCGCAACCAGCTTTCGAACGGCGGCAGAGGGGCGAGCGCGGGCGCGACGGCCGCGATGGCGGTCGCGACGTCAGTGGCGAGCCGGACGCAGTCGTCCATCAGCTCGTCGGCTGCGCGCACCTCGACATCCGGTCGCGGCACCCAGGACGTCCGTGACACGCAACCGATGCGCACCCGCTCGCCGTCGGGCCGGAACGTCAAGGTGCGCTCCACGCCCTGCGGACAGAGGTCCAACTCCGTCTCCCGGCCCGCGCGCAGGCCGTCGATCAGCCCGGGCAGCTCCTCGACGAAGGCCGACATGTCGTAGCCCACATCGAAGTGCCAGTCGTCCCAGCCGAATCCGCCGATGTGGAAGGCGGCGTCCGTCCGGGCCAGGACCCCGCATCCGTACACGGTCAGGTCCTCGAGGGGTTCCGGCGGCGTCGCGCGAACGGGTGCGACCGCAGGCGCCGAAGGGCCCGTGAAGGAGAACCGGAAGGACACGGAGGCCAACGTATCCGGCGCGGGAACTGTCTCCCGGGCTTCGTCAGGGCGGGTGGTTCTCCGCGCCGGCGGCACGTCGAGCGGGTCGTGCGGGACGCCGTGGCCACGTCCCGCCCCAAGCGGGGCACGGGGACTACCGGGAAATAACACCGGCCTGCGGGGTCCGCAACTCGGGAGATTGTCAGGTGAGCGGGCCTCCGAACGGGGGCGATGGGACCCCGCTTGGGCCACCCGGGTGGTGTTGATCGGAATATCGCCACTCTCGAGGTGCGCTTCCGGGCATTTCGTGCTCACTTCCGCATCATCGGACTAGTCGCTCCCCGACTCACGAGGAAGTGAGAGGTCATGGCTGCCAACAATTTCGCCAAGGCGTTCTGGAACGTCTTCGTCACACTCCTGCTCAAGGTGATCGCCGGTCTCGGCTTCGCCGTCCCGGCCGGCCGTACCACGGCCGCCGGCGCCCCGCGACCGGAGGCCGCCCCGCTCTCCCTGGTGGAGGCGCTGCTCGCCGCGACCGGCAGGGAGGTGAACGCACCACCCACGGGCGCGGCAGCGGAACGCCGCGAACCCGTGCGCCCGCCCCGCGCGCGGTCCGCACGCCACCTCGTTCCCGCCGCCCGGCCACGGCCCGACCGCACGACACGGCAGGGCACGGCACATCGCGCCGCCCTCGCCCACCGCGCCGCGATGGCATCGGCACCAACAGGGTCGTCACCGGGGTCCACGTCGTCGCACGAGTCGTCCGCCGCGCACGTCCTCGCTCCGCGTATCGCCGACTGCCTGCGCGAACTGTCGCTGCCGCCCACGATGAAGCAGCGCATCCGCGCCGAGGCCCACGGCGCCTCCCCGGTGCCGCGCAGTGGTTCCCGCAGGGTCCGTGAGGGCGCTTCCAGCCAGGTGGTCGTCGCCGATTCCGCTGCCGACGAGTCCTCGTCCAGGACGGCGGCCGAGGCGCACGCCCGTGCCGCCGACCGCCGCAGCGACTTGGCGCTCTGCGCGTGAGTGTCGCGTACGCGCTGCCACGGACCGCGGGACCGGACGTCACGCCCGGAACCGGCAGCCCCGGCAGCCCAGGAAGTACCGACGGGTACGGCAGGACGCGCCGGTCAGGCCGGCCGACGTGCCACCGCCCGCTGGTAGAGCGCCATGCCGTGGATGCCGTGGATGTCGTAGGTGCCGGAAACGGTCGTGGAGAGCAGGCCCGTCGCGAGGAACAGCGCGACGACACAGCCCGCCGCGGCGACCATGACCGTCACGCTGTCCGTCTCGACCGCCAGGATGAGGACCACGATCGCGATGATCACCACCAGGACGGTTGTCAGGGCCAGGCGTATCCCGCCGGCCACCCGGTTGACCGGCTCCGCGCGGCCCGGTGCCACTGAGCGGCGCAGGCCGCTGACGAGGCCGGTGCCCTCGACGACGCTCACGGGCAGCACGAAGAAGGTCCACAACGACCAGGACGTGCCCGCCGGTTCGAAGACCCGGGACACCCCCGCGGTCGGTTTCCCCGGGCTGCTGTCCGGCAGGCACCACGCCGGCAGTGCCGGCAGTCGCCGCAGCGCCGCACGCGGCGGGACGCGCACGGCCGGGCGCAGGCCCTGCCCCAGCGCGTGCACGGACTGCAGCAGTGCCGTGTTGACGTACGTGGTGGTGCAGGTCAGCAGGAAGAACCACACCAGGAGTGCCATGAACTGCCCCGTGGTGCGGGACCGGTCGAGCCGCGCGCGCTCCCGGATGCCCCGCAGCGGCTGAAGCCACGCGATGAGCAGGAGGATCCCGAGGACCCCCGCGTTCAGCGCCGGAACACGCCGGAAACGCAGCAGCGCCGGTCTGCGGCGCAGCACACCCAGGACCGTCCCGACGACGCCCCGTTGCCCGCTCCTCCCAGGACGCCCCGGACCCCGCGAGTCCGCCGGACCTCCCGGCTCTCCCCGCCCGCGACGTTCCCGACGCTCCGCACGCCCGTTCACGCCCCTCTCGCACGAGATGCCCGCCGACCGCAACGTATCCGGTGATCACCCGTCCCCTACGGGAACATCCGCCCCAAGGACTAGGGACGACTACCCCCGAGGCTGACGACGGGTGTGGTTCGCACCACTAGGTTCGTGGTGTGACTGTGATCGCTGCTGAAAGCCTGACGAAGCGGTACCCGAGGGTGACCGCTCTGGACCGGCTCACCGTGGACATCGAACCCGGGGTGACCGGGTTGGTGGGTGCGAACGGGGCCGGCAAGTCGACCCTGATCAAGATCCTGCTCGGGTTGTCGCCGGCCACCGAGGGCCGCGCCGCCGTGCTGGGCATGGACGTGGCGACCCAGGGTGCGGACATCCGTGCCGCCGTGGGGTACATGCCGGAGCACGACTGCCTGCCGCCGGACGTCTCCGCGACGGAGTTCGTCGTGCACATGGCCCGTATGTCCGGGCTGCCGCCGACGGCCGCGCGTGAGCGGACCGCCGACACGCTGCGCCATGTCGGGCTGTACGAGGAGCGCTACCGCCCCATGGGCGGCTATTCGACGGGCATGAAGCAGCGCGTGAAGCTGGCCCAGGCCCTGGTGCACGACCCGCGACTGGTGCTGCTCGACGAGCCGACGAACGGGCTGGACCCCGTCGGCCGCGACGACATGCTCGGGCTGATCCGGCGTGTCCACACCGAGTTCGGCATCTCCGTCCTCGTCACCTCGCACCTGCTCGGCGAGCTGGAGCGCACCAGCGACCACATCGTCGTGATCGACGGCGGACAGCTGCTGCGCGCCTCCTCCACCAGTGACTTCACGCAGGCCACCGCCTCCCTCGCGGTCGAGGTGACCGACCACGAGGAGGAGTTGCTGAGCAAGCTCACCGCCGCGGGGCTGAACGCCCACGCCGAAGGCCATCTGCTGCACGTCGACATAGACGGCGACGAGACCTACGACACCGTGCGCGACGCCGTGGCGGAACTGGGCTCCGGCCTGGTCCGGATGGAGCAGCGCCGCCACCGCATCGCCGAGATCTTCCGGGGAGGGGACGACCGTGACGCAGCTTGAGGGACGCGGGCCGGCTGCCGGCGGCGCCCAGGACGTCATTCACGACATCGGGTACCGGCACTACGACGGGCCGCGGCTGGGCCGCGCGTACGCCAGGCGCTCGCTGTACACGCAGAGTCTGCGCGGTGCCTACGGACTGGGCCGGTCGGTGAAGTCCAAGGTGCTGCCGATGATGCTGTTCGCGGTGATGTGCGCGCCCGCCGCGATCATCGTGGCCGTCGCGATCGGCACGAAAATGACCGAGCTGCCGATCGAGTACACGCGGTACGCGATCATCATGCAGGCGGTGATCGGCCTCTTCCTGGCGGCGCAGGCGCCCCAGGCGGTCTCGCTGGACCTGCGCTTCAAGGTGACGCCGCTGTACTTCTCCCGCCCGATCGAGGCGGTCGACTACGTCGCGGCGAAGTTCGCTGCGCTCACCACGGCGATCTTCATCCTCACCGCGACCCCCGTGCTGATCCTCTACATCGGCGCGCTGCTGGGGAAGTTCGACTTCTCCGACCAGACCTCGGGCTTCGCCAAGGCCCTGCTGGCCGAGCTGCTGCTGTCGATGCTCTACGCGGGCGTCGGCTTGGTGATCGCGGCGCTCACCCCGCGCCGGGGCTTCGGTGTCGCGGCGATCATCGCCGCGTTCACGCTGCCGTACGGCGCGGTCTCCAGTGTCCAGGCGGTCGCCTCCGTGCAGGGCGACAAGGACGTGATCGGCTGGCTGGGGCTGTTCTCGCCGATCACGCTGATCGACGGGGCGCAGACCTGGGTGCTGGGTGCCTCGTCCTCCTTCGTCGACGCCGCGGGTCCGCCGAACGCGATGGCCGGCGTGGCCTACGTGGTTGTCCTGCTCGCCGCGATCGCCGGCTCCTTCGGCCTGCTGATGCGCCGCTACCGAAAGGCCGTCCTGTCGTGACCACCTTGTCCATCGACCATGTGTCCCGCTGGTTCGGCAATGTCGTCGCCGTCAACGACGTGACGATGACGATCGGCCCCGGCGTCACCGGTCTGCTCGGCCCCAACGGCGCGGGCAAGTCCACCCTGATCAACATGATGGGCGGCTTCCTGGCCCCCTCGGTCGGCAGCGTGACCCTCGACGGTGCGGTGATCTGGCGCAACGAGCAGGTCTACCGGCACATCGGCGTCGTGCCCGAGCGGGAGGCGATGTACGACTTCCTGACCGCGCGGGAGTTCGTCGTCGCCAACGCGGAACTGCACGGCCTGCCTGACCCGGGCGCCGCGGCCGCGCGGGCGCTGGCCACCGTCGAGATGGAGTTCGCGCAGGACCGCAAGATCGCCACGTACAGCAAGGGCATGCGGCAGCGCGCGAAGATGGCCTCCGCGCTGGTGCACGACCCGTCGGTGCTGCTGCTGGACGAGCCGTTCAACGGCATGGACCCGCGCCAGCGGCTGCAGTTGATGGAGCTGCTGCGGCGGATGGGCGACGAGGGCCGCACGGTGCTGTTCTCCTCGCACATCCTGGAGGAGGTCGAGCAGCTGGCCAGCCACATCGAGGTGGTCGTCGCCGGCCGGCACGCCGCCTCCGGCGACTTCCGCAAGATCCGCCGGCTGATGACGGACCGGCCGCACCGCTATCTGGTGCGGTCCAGCGACGACCGGGCGCTGGCCGCCGCGCTGATCGCGGACGGTTCCACGGCCGCCATCGAGCTGGACTGGAAGGAGCGGGCGCTGCGGATCCAGGCGATCGACTTCGCCGGCTTCACCGAACTTCTCCCGCGGGTCGCCCGCGAGCGCGGCATCCGGCTCTTCACGGTCTCGCCCTCCGACGAGTCCCTGGAGAGCGTGTTCTCCTATCTGGTCACGGCATAGGACGAGGAGCTTCCTGTGTTCCCACTGTTCAATCCCACCGTGGCCCGGCTGACCTACCGGGGTCTGCTCGGCCGGCGCCGGGCCCTGGTCCTGTTCGCCCTGCCCGCGCTGCTGATCCTCATCTCGGCGGCGGTGCGCGGGCTGACCGGTGCCGACGACTCCACCGCCACGTCGGTCCTGGGCGGTTTCGCCCTGGCGACGATGGTCCCGCTGGTCGGCGTCTTCGCCGGCACGGGCGCCGTCGGGCCGGAGATCGACGACGGGTCGATCGTCTACCTGCTGGCCAAGCCCGTCCCGCGGCCGACGATCATCATCACCAAGCTGCTGGTCGCGATCGGTGTCTCGGTGGTCTTCTCCGCCGTGCCGACGCTGATCGCCGGGTTCATCCTCAACGGCAACAGCCAGGGCATCGCGGTGGCCTTCACCGTGGCCGCGGCCGTCGCCTCGGTGACCTACGCGGCGCTCTTCCTGCTGCTGGGGGTCGTGACCCGGCAGGCCGTGGTCTTCGGCCTGGTGTACGCGCTGATCTGGGAGTCGCTCATCGGCTCGCTGGTGCCGGGCGCGCGCACGCTGAGCGTGCAGCAGTGGGCGCTGGCGCTGGCGCAGCGGATCGCGGGCGAGGGGCAGATCACGTCGGACGTGGGGCTGCCGCTGGCGGTGGTGCTGCTGATCGGCGTCACCGTGCTCGCCACCGGCTACGCCGCGCAGCGGATGCGCGCCCTGACGCTGGCCGGCGAGGAGTAGCCCCGCCGTACCGCGGACTGCGCCGCCCGGGTGGTTCTCACCGCCCGGGCGGCCTTGTTTCCTCGCGCCGCCGCGCATCGGATTGTCTGATGTGCTGAGTGACGTCCGAGACTCCGCTGCTCTGTGCCGTCGGTGTGTTCCTGGTCGCACTGGGGCTGCTCGTCGCCCTCTTCCGCCCGGAGCTCGCCCGGCGCATCGACCTGCGCCTCGCCGCCCGTGGCCGGCGTCGGAGGCGGTTCCTGGTGTTCCCCCGAAAGTGGGCTCCGTCACACTCCTCCTTGAGAATTCAAGGGAATGGCGCTACGGTGCAAGAGGTTGAAACATAAACCAACCACCCCCGACGAGGAGTAAGCCATCATGGGCCTGTTCAGCCGCAAGACCGACGCCGAGACCACGGGCACCGCGAACGCCGTGGCCACCGCCGACCTGGCGAACCTGACCGGCGAGTACACGATCGACCCGACCCACAGCGAGATCGGGTTCTCCGTCCGCCACGCCATGGTCACCACCGTGCGCGGCCAGTTCACGGAGTACGAGGGCTCGCTGAAGCTCGACGGCACCAAGCCGGCCAACTCCTCCGCCGAGCTGAAGATCAAGGTCGTCAGCATCGACACCAACCAGGCCCAGCGCGACGAGCACCTGCGCACCGGCGACTTCTTCGACGCCGCCGCCCACCCGGAGATCACCTTCCGCAGCAGCTCCGCCGAGCAGGTCGACGCCGAGACCTACCGCATGCACGGTGACCTCACCATCAAGGACACCACCAAGCCGGTCTCCATCGACTTCACCTTCAACGGCTCGGCCACCGACCCGTACGGCAACCTGCGCGTCGGCTTCGAGGGCGCGACCACCGTCAACCGCGCCGACTGGGGCCTGACCTACAACGCGGCCCTCGAGGGCGGCGGCGTCCTGATCAGCGACAAGGTCAAGCTCACCTTCGACGTCTCGGCGATCAAGGCGGCCTGAACCGGCTGAGTGCCTCGGCCGTCCCTGCCCCAAGATGGTGGGGATGGCATCGAACGAGCCGGCGCACGACGCCGGCGGCAGGCGACGCCGTGTCGCTCCGGGCGACACGGCGCGTCTGCTGTTCGCGCAGGCCCGCGCCTGGGTGCGCGCCACCCCCGGCACCCACACCTGGCTGCTCGTCCTGGCGGTGACCAGCGGTGTCCTGGAGGCGGTCCCGCCGCACATCCGCGGTTTCCTGCTGCACCACAACAGCACCAACCTGGAAGAGCTGGGCAGCCACCCGGTCCGCGTACTGATCGTCAGCGCGCTGTGGATCGAGTCCCCGCCGGCCTTCCTGGTGTACTTCCTCTTCTACGAGATCGTGCACGCCCCCGCCGAGCGCCGGCTCGGCACCCGCCGCTGGCTCGCCGTCGTCGCCCTCGCGCACGTCGGCGCGACCCTCATCAGCCAGCAGGCCGTCTTCCTGGGCATCCACGCCGACCGGCTGTCGCCGTCGCTGGCGCACACCGTCGACATCGGGGTGAGCTACGGGCTCGCCGGGGTGGCGGGCGTGCTCACGTACCTGCTGCGTCCCCCGTGGCGCTGGGCGTACCTCGCGGCCGTCGCCGGCTGCCTCGCCTACCCGCTGTTGCAGCCCGGACGGACGTACACCGACCTCGGGCACGTCACCGCGCTGCTGATCGGACTCGCCTGCCGCGGGCTCACGCGGCCGGGAAGAGCCGCTCCAGAACCACGGCGATGCCGTCCTCGGCGTTGGAGACCGTGACCTCGTCGGCGACGGACTTCAGCGACGCGTGGGCGTTGCCCATGGCGACGCCGTACCCGGCCCATTCGAGCATCGGCAGGTCGTTGGGCATGTCGCCGAAGGCGATGGTGTCCGGGGCGGTCAGCCCCAGCCGCCGGGCGGCCAGCGACAGGCCCCTGGCCTTGGACAGCCCCAGCGGCAGCAGCTCGACGATGCCTGCTCCCGACATCACGACCCCGACCAGGCCGCCGGCGGCCGTCACGGCCGCCTCGGCGAGTTCGTCGTCGCTCAGCTGCGGGTGCTGGATGTACAGCTTGCTGATCGGCGCCGTCCACAGCTCGTCCAGCGCGTCGGCCTGGCCCACCGGCAGCTCCGACTCGAAGAGCTCGTAGCCGGGGCCGAGGACGATGTCGCCGTCCATGCCGTCGAGGGCGGCGGCGACGGCCAGCCGGCCGGTCGCCGCCTCGATCTTCTCCAGCGCCTGCCGCGCCGTCTGCCGGTCCAGGGTGACCGAGGTCAGCAGCCGCCGCTCGCCGGCGTGGTAGACCTGCGCGCCCTGCATGCACACCGCGAGGCCCTCGTAGCCCAGCGACTCCAGCACGTGCCGGGTGCGGGCGACCGGGCGCCCGGTGACGACGACGTGCGCGGCCCCCGCCGCGACGGCCGCGGCGAGCGCCCGGCGCGAACGCTCGGAGACGGTGTGGTCGGGGCCGAGCAGCGTGCCGTCGAGATCGGTCGCGACCAGGCGGTAGGGGAGCGGAGGAGTCACTTGGCCACCGGCTCCAGCACCTCACGGCCACCCAGGTACGGGCGGAGCACCTCGGGGACCCGGATCGAGCCGTCGGCCTGCTGGTGGTTCTCAAGGATGGCGACGATCGTGCGCGGGATGGCGCACAGGGTGCCGTTGAGGGTGGCCAGGGCGCGCGTGCCGTTCTCGTCGCGCATCCGGACGGACAGCCGGCGGGCCTGGAACTCGGTGGTGTTCGAGGTCGAGGTCAGCTCGCGGTACTTGCCCTGGGTCGGGATCCACGCCTCGCAGTCGAACTTCCGCGCCGCGGAGGAGCCGAGGTCACCGGAGGCCAGCTCGATCACCCGGAACGGCAGCTCCAGCGAGGTCAGCCACTGCTTCTCCCACTCCAGCAGGCGCTCGTGCTCGGCCTCGGCGTCCTCGGGGCGGGTGAAGACGAACATCTCCACCTTGTCGAACTGGTGCACCCGGATGATGCCGCGGGTGTCCTTGCCGTACGAGCCGGCCTCGCGCCGGTAGCAGGGGGAGAAGCCGGCGTAGCGCAGCGGCAGCTTGGCCGCGTCGATGATCTCGTCCATGTGGTACGCGGCGAGCGGGACCTCGGAGGTGCCGACCAGGTACAGGCCGTCCTTCTCCAGGTAGTACACGTCGTCCTCGACCTGGCCGAGGTAGCCGGTGCCGGCCATGGCCTCGGGCTTGACCAGCGTCGGGGTCAGCATCGGGGTGAAGCCGGCCGCGGTCGCCTGGGCGACGGCCGCGTTGACCAGGGCCAGCTCCAGCAGGGCGCCGACGCCGGTCAGGTAGTAGAAGCGCGAGCCGGACACCTTGGCGCCGCGGTCGACGTCGATGGCGCCGAGCAGTTCGCCGAGGTCGATGTGGTCCTTGGGCTCGAAGCCCTCGGCGGCGAAGTCGCGCGGGGTGCCGAGCACCTCCTTGACGACGAAGTCCTCCTCGCCGCCGATCGGGGCGTCGGGGTGGACGATGTTGCCCAGCTGGAGCAGCAGGCGCTGCGCCTCCTCGGCGGCCTCGTGCTGCTCGGCGTCGGCGGTCCTGACCGCGGCCTTCAGCTGCTCGGCCCGCTTGAGGAGCTCCGCCCGCTCGTCCCCCTGCGCCTTGGGGACGAGCTTGCCGAGCGTCTTCTGCTCGGCGCGCAGCTCGTCGAAGCGGGTACTGGACGACCTGCGCCGCTCGTCGGCGGAGAGCAGGGCGTCGACGATGCCGACGTCCTCTCCACGGGCGCGCTGGGAGGCGCGCACACGGTCGGGGTCCTCACGAAGCAGGCGAAGGTCAATCACGGGGACAGGCTACCGGTGCGACGGGCCCGAACGCGACAAGTTAAGTGCTTTATGTAGCGTTATGTCCGATTTGAAAGGCGGGGCCCCGGAAATGCGCGGCAGCCGAAAATGACGTTAAAGTGTCCGTCAACCGAATTCCGCACGTCCCTCCCCCGAGGGCATGTGCCCTGTGGACAACGGCAGTTGGAGCAGGTCCGGCGGGACGGGTTATCCACAGGGGGCCGGGTATTCCACCGGCTTGTCCACAGCGGGTGTGGATGAACTGTGGACGGTGGAGTCGATCATTCCGTCGGCCGGTCGCGGGCCCATGGATTCCCCGGCCAAACCCCACTCACACTCCCTTTCGAGTGAGAATTCTTCCCTCTATCGAGTTGTTCGAAGGTATTGGGCTGACGAATACCGACCTGGGGGTCTGTGTGCCGGGATGGCGCCCCTGTGCCGATTTGTCGATCTGGTCCCTACTCGCCATCACAGACGTGTCGACTTATCCCCAGGTTGCTCCCAGGGCCTGTGGATAACGCGGTGGACAACCGAAGGGCCCACCGGTTGTTCACCGGAGGGCCCCTGGGAGGTGCGGCCGCGCGCCCTACGCCTCCAGCAGCCGCTGCCCCACGTATTCGCCGGGCCCCGCACCGCCCGGCACCGCGAACAGCCCGCTCGCCTCGTGCCGCAGGAAGCGGGAGAGCCCGTCGCCCCGGTCGAGCTTGCGCTGCACGGGGACGAAGCCCGTCAGCGGATCGGACTGCCAGGCCACGAAGAGCAGCCCGGCGTCAGGGGCGCCGTCCTCGCGGAAACCGTCGTGGTACGAGAAGCCGCGCCGCAGCATCGCCGCGCCGCCGTTGGACTCCGGGGCGGCCACCCGGACGTGGGCGTCGGCGGCGATGGCGAAGGTCCGGCCGTCCGCCTCGATCCTGTTCAGATCCGGCTTTGCGGCCTCGCCGCCCCCGGACAGCGGGGCACCGTCGGACTTGCGGCGCCCGATGACCCGTTCCTGCCGCTCCACGGAGAGGTGGTCCCAGGAGTCGAGCAGCATCCGGATCCGCCGCACCACCGCGTACGAGCCGCCGGCCATCCACTCCGGCGCGCCGGAGGAGGGCACGAAGACCCGCTGCCCGAAGTCGGGGTCGGACGGCTTCGGGTTGTTGGTGCCGTCGATCTGGCCCATCAGATTGCGCGTCGTGCGGGGGACGGCGGTGGCGCCGGGCGCGCGGTTGAAGCCGGTCATCTGCCAGCGCAGTGCCGCCGTTCCCGCGGCCTGCTTCTGCAGCACGCGCAGGGCGTGGAAGGCGACCAGCGGGTCGTCCGCCCCGATCTGGATCCACAGGTCGCCCTCGCCGCGCCGTGGGTCGAGCGCGTCGGCGGAGAACGGCGGCAGCGGGGCCAGCGCCTCGGGTGCCTGCGCCCGCAGCCCCGTCCGGCCGAAGAAGGAGCGGCCGAAGCCGAAGGTGACGGTCAGCGCGGCCGGTCCGGCGTCCAGGGCGATCTGGTCGTCGCCGGCGGGCACCCGGCCCGCCGTCATCGCCTCGGCCGCCGCCGACCAGCGGCGCAGCAGCGCGGCGGCGCCCGTGCGCCCGGCGTCCGCGGTCAGGTCGAAGGCGGTGAGGTGGCCGTGCGCCTGCGCCGCGGTCACGATGCCGGCCTGGTGGACGCCGTGGAAGGGCACGCGTGCGGCGCCCACCGAGGCGAGCGCGGCCGGTTCGCCGCGGGCCGCGTTCGCCGCGACAGCGGAGCCGCCGCCCACGACCAGCCCCGCGGCGCCGGCCGCACCGGCGGTGCCGAGCAGGCGGCGCCGCGAGATCGGCCGGCGGACCGGGTCGTTCGTCACTTGATCTTCACTGTCTCGGTGCGGGTGACCTGGTCGATGTCCGAGGTCCGTACGGTGACCGCGAGCGTCCACTGCCCGGCGATCGGGATCTGGACGTTCTCCGCGCTCCAGTGGCCGGTGTCGACCTTGCCCAGGGTGACCGGGATCGGGCCGATCTTCTGGGCCGGGAGCGTGAAGGAGACCTTCACCTCGGGGACGTCGCGGGCCTGGCCGTCGGGGGCGGTGATCAGCAGGTGCAGCTCGTTCTCGGCGGTGCTGCCGGGGTCGAGCGTCACCTCCGCCTCGCCCTTGCCGTCCGGGCCGCCCGTGTCGAACGGGATCCGCACGTCCAGCGGTTCGGGGACCGAGGTCACCGGGGCGGTCGCCCCCGCCGCCGCGCTGCTCTCCTCGGCGGCCCGGCCCGGCTGCGTCCCGGTCAGCAGGGTGGTGACGCCCAGGATCACGACCGCGACGGCGGCCTCGGCCAGTACGGACTTGCGCAGGCCCGTGCGCTCCGGGTCGGCGTCGCGTGCCTTGCGCTCCCGCTCCTTGGCGAGCGCCGCCTCCTGCCGGGCCAGCTGCGCGGTACGGACGGCCGGCTCGCCGCCCCGCCCCGCGGCCACCGGCTGGGCGACGGCGGTCGCGGCCTTGGAGGCCTTCGCGGTCCGTACGGGCTGCACGGCCTTCGCCTTCTCGGCGAGCCGCCCGGTCCAGCGCCGGGAGAGCCAGGCCAGTTCCAGCAGCAGCACGACCAGGCCGATCTTCACCAGCAGCAGCTGCCCGTACCCGGTGGAGACCAGGGCGTCCCAGGAGCCGAGCTGACGCCACGACTGGTAGACGCCGGTGGCGACCAGGGCCGCCACGGCCCAGAAGGCGATGCGCGAGAACCGCCGCACCGCCGACCGCTCCACCGGCAGCCCGCGCCACAGCGCGACGAGCAGCGTCGCCAGGCCGCCCAGCCAGACGGCCATGGCCAGCAGGTGCACGATGTCGACCGGCATGGCCACCGAGGACTGGATGCCGACCGAGGCGTGCTCGGCCATCGCCCATGTCGCGGCGAGGCCCACGGCCACGACCCCGCCGCCGATCGACAGACCCCAGGCGAGGTCCTGGCGCTCGACCGGGTCCTCCCGCTTGGCGTAGCTGCCGAAGAGCACGGCGATGAAGACCGCGGAGGCGGCGAGCAGCAGCAGCCGCGACAGCAGCGCGGCGCCCGGCCGGGTGTCCAGGACGTCGCTCACGGCGCCGAGGTCGAGGACGTCGCCGAGCGAGCCGCCGCCCGCGTACGGGGCGCGCAGCAGCAGCAGCGCTATCGTCGCGCCGACCATGCCCGCCCAGCCGCCGGCGACCAGCCGGCGCAGCGGCCGGAGCTGCGCGCCGCCCGGCCAGCACACGCCGAGGAAGAACGCGGAGCCGACCATCAGGGCGAACCCGAGATAGGCCGCGTAGCGTCCGACGTCGTACAGCGCCCCGACCGCACCGCCGCCCGCCTCCTGGGTGGGCAGGCTGACCGTGGTCTTCGAGGGTGCGCCGATGGAGAAGACGAAGGCCCCCGCCACCGGGTGGCTGTCGGCGGAGACCGCCTTCCAGGCCACGGTGTACGTGCCGTTGCCCAGCCCCGGCCGCAGCGCGACGACCGCTGTGTCGCTGCCCTCGCCGCCGTTGCTCGCGGCGCCGGTGTCGGCGCGGCGGCCGTCCGGCCCGAGGACGCGGACGGCGTCGGAGGCCAGCAGCACGCCCTCGGAGAAGGTCAGCCGCACCTGCTGCGGCGCGGTCTTGACCACCGAGCCCTGCGTGGGGTCGGTCCGCACCAGCGCGGCGTGCGCGGAGGCGGGCGCGGCGCCGCCGAGCAGCAGGCCGAGCACGGTCAGCGGGACGGCCAGCAGTCGCAGCCCGGCCCGTGCCAGCTCCTTGATGTCCTTCATGGCGCCCTCCTCAGTCCCCCGGGCGATAGCCCGCCGGCTTGACCGGGACCCGTACGTCGATGGCCTCGGCGTCGTCGAAGTGCAGTTCGACGGACACCTCCTCACCGGCCACGGGCTTGTGCGTGAGCTTTTCCAGCATCAGGTGGTTCCCGCCGAGCCCGAGGGTCAGCCGTCCGCCCGCCGGGACGGTGAACGCGTCGACCCGGCGCATGGCGTTGCCCGTGGTGGAGTGCAGGGTCACTTCGCCGGCCAGGTCGCTGGTGACCGAGGTCAGCCGGGCGTCCTGGTCACCGCTGTTGGTCACGGTGAAGTAGCCGGCCGCCATGTCCCCGAGCGCGGGCTGCGGTATGTAGGCGCCGCTGACCCGGAGTTCGGGTCCGTCCGGTGCGGAGCCGCAGGCCGCGGCGCCGAGCGCGAGGGCCAGCAGGGCGGCGGCCGCGGGCGCCACCGGGCGCCTCACGGGGTCCGGCCCTGGATGATCTTCGGCAGGTCGGCGGCGAACTGCTGCGAGGTGGTGCCCGACATGTAGAGCGCGTGCGCCTTGTCGTCCTTCGGCGAGTACGCCATGACCTCGGCGCCGTGCGTGACGGTGATGCTGCCGTCCTTCTCCTTGACGGGCTTCTCCACCGCGATGCCGAGCGAGCGGGCGCCCGCCTGGATCGTGGCGAAGTCGCCGGTCAGGCCGACGAAGGACGGGTCCATGGCGCCCAGCCAGGCGCCCAGCCGCGACGGGGTGTCGCGCTCGGGGTCGGTGCTGACGAAGACCACGGTGAGCGCGGCCTGTTCGGCCTTGGGCAGCTTGGACTTGGCGATGGCGATGTCGCTCATCGTCGTCGGGCAGACGTCGGGGCAGTGGGTGTAGCCGAAGAAGAGCAGCGTCGGCCTGCCCGCGGTCTCCTTGACCAGGTCGTACTTCGTGCCGTGCGTGTCCGTGAGGATCATGTCCGGCTTGTCGAAGGGCGTGTCGAGGACGGTCGCGGCCTTCTGTGTCGCGTCGGTGGACACCAGGGGGGCGTCGGCGGCGTCCGCCGGGCCGTCCGAGCCGCCGCAGGCGGCCAGGGTGAGGGCGAGCGCGACGGCGGCCGCCGCGGCGACCGCCCGGGTGGTGGTACGCATCAGGTTTCCCCAGGAAGTTCGGTACGACGCCGGGTGACCGCCGCCGCCGCGCGGGGCGGCGGCGGTCACCCGGCGATACTGCGTCAGACGGCGGGGGTGCCGCCACCGGCGCCGCGGCGGCGGCCGGCGAGCACGCCGAAGCCGACGCCCAGCACGCCGACGACGATGCCGACGACGCCCAGCACGCGGGCGGTGGTGTCACTGGAGTCGGCGGACGCGGTCTTCACCGTGGTGGCGCTCTTGGCGTCACCATCGGCCTGGGTGTCGGCGGCGGGGGAGGCGGACGCGGCGGCGCCGTGGCCGTGGCCGCCCGACGCGCCCTCGGAGTCGTCCGACAGCGTCAGCACGGGCGCCGGGTGCTCCGGCTCCTCCTGGCCCTCCTGCTGCTCCTCGATCCAGCGGACGACGTCCTTGTTGTCGTACGTCTGGATCGCCTTGAAGACCAGTTGGTCGGCGTCGTCCGGCAGCGGGCCGAGCGAGACCGGGAACTGCTGGAACTCACCCGGGGCGATCTTCCCGCCGGTCCAGGTGATCTTGGTGACGGCCTCGGTGATGCTGCCGTCGTCGCTCGTGATCGGCTTGGCGAGCTTGCTCTTGACGACCTGTGCCGTCCAGCCGGGGACGGGCTGGAGGGAGACCGACGCGATCGGGTGGTCGGCCGGCAGGTTGACCTCGACCTTGATGGTCGACGCCTTGTCCTCCTCGTTGGGGACCTTGAAGGACACCGTGCTGTAGCCGCCCTTGACGGCGGAGTTCGGCTGGACGGAGACGTGCGCGAAGGCGGGCACGGCGGCGGCGAGGACGGCCGCTCCACTGAGTCCGGCGACGGCGACGGCGCGACGCACGGCGGTGCTCTTGGAGTTCAGGGCGTTCATGGGTGCAGACACTCCACGGGTGAAGGTGTGAGGGTGACGGATGGCACGCGTGCGGCACGCGACTCCGTCTCCCTACGTCCGTGGAGCGGGTCGCGTTCAGGCCGCGAGGGCGTACGCCGGAGGTCCGCGACGGGCGAGGCTGTGCCGGAGCAGGACGGTGTGCGGCGGCCCGGAGTCGGCGACGCGGCGGCGCGGGCCGGCCGCGGCGGAGGGCGCGTCGGGCGCCCCCGCGACCAGGGCGCGCACCAGCGCGACGGCGTGCCGCAGGGCGGCGCCGGTGAGTTCGGCCAGACCCCGTGCGCCGAGGGCGATCATCCGCCACAGCGCGGCCTCGCCACGGCGCAGCAGCCAGCCCGCGGCGAGCGCGGCGAGCAGGTGGCCGAGCAGCATCGGCAGGCTGTAGGCGAGCATCGTGCTCCCGGCGTGAGCGTGCGTCATGCCGCCCGCACCGCCCATGCCGCCCATGGCAGCCATGTCGCCCATGCTGCCCATGCCGCTCATATGACTCATGCCGCTCACACCGGAGAGCGGCTGGGCCCGCGGGCCGCAGATCAGCCGTGCGATCTCCAGGATTCCGCCGGTCCGGGGGGCGCCGCCCGGGGCGCACACCCCGCCCGCGTTGAACAGCACGTGCAGGGCGAGCTGTCCGCCGGCCAGGCCCGCCGAGATCCCCGGGAGCGAGCGCTCCCGTCCCGCGAGCGGCGCCGCCACGGCGAAGACCGCCATCCAGCCGGCCACCAGCGACCAGCCGGGCACCGCATGGCCCGAGGCGAGGGAGTGCGCGACCGCGGACAGCGTGACGCAGACCGCGGTGAACACCGCGGCCCGCAGCAGTCGCAGATCGGCGCCGACGCGCACAGGAGAGGCCATGACGGGCGTCATCATCTCACCGTACCCCCCGTTCGTATGCAGTGGGTCCCGCATCCCGGCGGGGTGTGCTATGAGGTCCGGCCGCCCGCGTACACCCGTGTGCCGGGACCGGGCATCGGCCGTATGGGCGTCATCACGTCAACACCACGCTTACCGACCGTGTTTCGGGGCAATACGTATCGGTATGTCGAGCCGCAGCCAGGAGGCTGAGCATGAGCATCTGGTGGTCCCTCCATTTGCGGCGCGAGGCTGCGAGCGTTCCGCTCGCCCGTCGGCTCCTGCTGGGGACGATGGAGACCGCCGGGGTGGACCCCGACATCTCGTACGACTTGTCCGTGGCCCTCAGCGAGGCCTGTGCCAACGCTGTTGAGCACGCGAGTCACGGCGAGTACCGGGTGACGGCCCGTATCGAGGGCGACCGCTGCCGCATCGAGGTGGCCGACTCCGGACCGGGCTTCGCCCCGGACCTGCGCCGCACGCACCACGCCGTACGACCGCTGTCGAAGAAGGACCAGCACGCCGAGCACGGCCGCGGGCTGTTCCTGATCGAGGCGCTGGTGGACCATGTCCACTTCCACAACCGGCCCGGTCACGGGGCGGTGGTCAGTTTCGACAAGATCCTCAAGTGGCGGGACGACGCGCTGCTCAGGGTGTCCTGAGCCGGTCGGTCCCGGTCCGGCGTCAACCGCCCGTCCGCGGGCGGTCCTTGCGCCGGTGCGGGCGGCCCCCCGTCCCGTGGGGACGGAACGGGGGCACCGTCCGCGCGCGGTGACTCAGCCGCGCAGGCCGGCCATCCAGCGCTCGACCTCGTCGGAGCTGCGCGGCAGGCCCGCGCTGAGGTTCCGGTTGCCGTCGGCGGTGACGAGGATGTCGTCCTCGATGCGCACGCCGATCCCCCGGTACTCCTCCGGGACCGTCAGGTCGTCGGCCTGGAAGTACAGACCGGGCTCGACGGTGAGGACCACGCCGGGCTCCAGCGTGCCGTCGACATAGGTCTCGGTACGGGCCGCGGCGCAGTCGTGCACGTCGAGGCCGAGCATGTGACCGGTGCCGTGCAGGGTCCAGCGGCGCTGGAGGCCGAGCTCCAGCACGCGGTCGACGGGACCCTCGACCAGGCCCCACTCGACGAGCCGTTCCGTCAGCACGCGCTGGGCGGCGTCGTGGAAGTCGCGGTAGGCGGCGCCGGGGCGGACGGCGGCGATGCCGGCCTCCTGGGCGTCGTACACGGCGTCGTAGACCTTGCGCTGGATATCGCTGTACGTGCCGTTCACCGGCAGCGTGCGGGTGACGTCGGCGGTGTAGAGGGAGTGGGTCTCCACACCGGCGTCGAGCAGCAGCAGGTCGCCGGAGTTCACCGGGCCGTCGTTGCGGACCCAGTGCAGCGTGCAGGCGTGCGGGCCGGCGGCGCAGATGGAGCCGTAGCCGATGTCGTTGCCCTCGACGCGGGCGCGCAGGAAGAACGTTCCCTCGATGTAGCGCTCGGACGTCGCCTCGGCCTTGTCCAGGACGCGGACGACGTCCTCGAAGCCGCGGGCGGTGGAGTCGCAGGCCTTCTGCAGCTCGCCGATCTCCCACTCGTCCTTGACCAGCCGCAGCTCGGACAGGAACTCCTTCAGCTCGGCGTCGCGCTCCGCGGTGACCTTGTCGGTCAGCGCGGCCTCGATGCCGGCGTCGTAGCCGCGGACGACCCGCACCGGGCCGGTCGCCTCGCGCAGCGCGTCGGCGGCCTTGCGCACGTCGGCGCACGGCACCCCGAGCAGCACCTGGGCCTCCGCCAGGCTGTGCCGGCGGCCGGTCCACAGCTCGCCCTGGCCGTCGAGCCAGAACTCGCCGTTCTCCCGCGAGGACCGGGGGAGCAGGTAGGCGGTCGCATCGTGACCGGCGTCACCGTTGGGCTCCATGACCAGGACGGCGTCCTGGGTCTGGTCGCCGGTCAGGTGCACGTACTCGGTGCCGGCACGGAAGGGGTAGTCCGTGTCGTTCGCGCGGGTCCGCAGGTTGCCGGCGGGGACGACCAGTCGCTCGCCCGGGAAGCGGGCGGACAGGGCGGCCCGCCGCTTGGCGGCGTACGCGGCCTGCTCCATGGGCTGCAGGTCACGCAGTTCCGTGTCGGCCCAGCCCGACTTCATCACCTGGGTGAGCTCGTCGGAGACGGCCGGGTACAGGCCGTTCTTCCGCTGCTTGATGGGCTCGTCGCCTTCCGGGTTCTCCGGAGCGCGGTCCTCGGCCACGTCATGCCTCCTCGCTGTAGACCCACCCATCGTAAGTGGGTCAGTCGAAGCGGGCGGCCAGCAGGACGAGGTCCTCGCTGCTGTCCTGGTCACCGCGGCCGTCGGGCAGCAGTGTGCGCAGGATGTGGTCGGCCAGCAGGGCCGGGTCCTCCCGGACGGCGCGCGGGGCGCCCGCGGCCGCGGCGTGCAGCCGTGCGACGGCCCGGTCGGTGGCGTCGCCGGTGCGGTGCAGCAGCCCGTCGGTGTAGAGCAGCAGCGTCTCGCCGGGCAGTGCCCGCAGCTCGGCGCCGGGCGCCTCCCAGCAGCTGAGCATGCCCAGCGGCGCCGACAGCGAGGTCTCCACGAACTCCACCCGGCGCTCGCCGACGACCAGCGGCGGGCAGTGCCCGGCCCCGGCCAGCGCGATCCGGCGGGTGGCGGGGTCGACGTAGGCGTACAGCGCGGTCGCCGAGCGCGCGGGCTCGGTCAGCCGCAGCAGCAGCTCCAGGTCGGAGAGCACCGCGACCGGGTCCTCGCCCTCCATCACCGCGTACGCCCGCAGGGCCGCCCGCAGCCGTCCCATCGCGCCGACGGTGCCCGTGCCGGAGCCGGTGACCCCGCCGACGGACAGCCCGAGGGCGCCCTCCGGCAGTGCCATCGCGTCGTACCAGTCGCCCCCGCCGCCGGGCGCCGCGACGTGCGTCACGGCCAGCCGGACCCCGGGGATCCGGGGCAGGCGGGTGGGCAGCAGCTGTGCGCGCAGGGCGGCCGTGGTGGCCCTCAGGTGGTCCAGCTCGACCAGCCGGGCCAGGTGCTCGGTGGCGTGGCGGCAGTACAGGCCGATGAGGCGGCGCAGCCGCTCGCCCGGTTCGGCGGGCTCGTCGTAGAACCACACCGCCGACCCGAGCCGCCCGGCGCTGTCCGTGGCCAGCCGCACCGCGTAGCTGGCGCCGAGGCCGAGCCGTACGGCGACCTCGCGGTGGCGCGGGTCGAGGCCCGGCTCGTGGCACAGGTCGGGGTGGATCTCCTCGGCCGGCACGGTCCCGGGGGAGGCGGGCAGCGGGACGGTCTCCAGCGCGCCGAGCTCCGCGGGGCAGAGCCCGAGCCCGGTGACGGTGGCCGGGCCCACGCCGGCCAGCCCGCGCCGGGCGCCGGTCAAGGTGCCGCCCGCGCGGAGCACTTCGCGCAGCGCGTCCTCGACGCAGGAGGTGCGGGCGAGGCGTTCGGACAGCTCGTGCAGCGTCGTCAGGTCCTCGGCCCATGACGCCAAGCCGTCCTGCGCCGGACCGGGTTGACCGGCCGGTTCGTCGGTCCCGGCCTGCCCGGGCAGCTGGTCCGGGTGGGATTGCTGTTCGACCGCGGGAGCGGCAGTGTGCGCGGATGTCGGAATGGGTGGGTTGATTCCGGCCACTTTCGGAAGGCCCGCCGCACTCATGGTCGCCGGCTTTCGCGACCTTTGACGCGATACGGCGGCGGCTCCGCAGAGCAGCGCATTTGTGTCAATAGCATCGCAAACCCCCAAGTCGTTCTGCGCCGCTATCAATGCATTACCTTCTACCGCCTCCTCAGGGGTGTGTCCAGGATTGCCCAGGTAGGTGCGGTGGTGTCGATGCGCCGTAAGGGTTGCGCGACTATGGCTGGAAAAGGGCGCCCCGTGCCACAATTAGTTGTCGACTGGGGGGGTTCGACAGTGCGTCATATCCACAGCAGTGGGTACGTACGGGATGGGAGTCGGCGGCCTCAGGAACCCGGCGCCCGGCCCGAGCGTCTTAGACGGCGACGGCCGACCCTCCCCCCACGGCGGGGTGTTGCACAGCCAGCGGGACCGCACGCGGAGCACCACCGAAACCACGGAATCGCAGTACGCAGCACACCCTGGACGGACAAGCGCCATGTGTGCGCCACCCCCCGCCACGTTCCACGCTCGGCTCGAGACGTGATGCGCTGCCTCGTAAGCGGTGTGTTCCAGATTACGTTGTGTCATGGGCAGATCCCTGAGCGCCAACGGAAAGGAACGAGCGCGGATGCGTGAGATCCTCGGAAAGCGACGCAAGAGCAGTCCGGAGCTGCTGCGCGCGGCGCTCACCTGCGCCGAGCAGTGGCAATGGCCCGTGGTGCCCGGAGCCGGGACGGACGGGCGGGGCGGCTGCGCCTGCCTGCGCCCCGACTGCCCGGTGCCCGGCGCCCATCCGCACGACCCCGGACTCCTGGCGGCCACCCGTGACCCGCGGATGGTGCGCTGGTGGTGGACGAACCACCCCGGTCAGCCCCTTGTCCTCGCCACCGGCGGGCCCGTCTCCGCGGTCAGCCTGCCGGCCGTCGCGGGGGCGCGGGCGCTCGGCGTGCTCGCCAAGCGGGGGGTGCGCACCGGTCCGGTGGTGGCCACCCCGACCCGCGTAGTGGTCCTGGTGGAGCCGTACTCCCTGGAGGAACTGGGGGAGTTGCTCGACCGGCACGAGTGGGTGCCGACCTCCCTGCGCTTCCACGGCCAGGGCGGCTACACGGTGCTGCCGCCCTCGCCCGTCGGGGCCGGCGGGGCGCGCTGGGAGCGGCGGCCGGTCGTGGACCCCGGGCAGCGGGCGCCGTGGCTGCCGCAGGTGCGGGTGATCGTCGACACGCTGGTGCAGGCGGGACGTACGGCGCCGGACGGCAGCCGGCTCTCGTACTGAGACCCCTGCGCCATCACTCTTTCGGGTAGGAGCCGGGCCACGGGGCGGCCAACTGCCCGTGGCCCGGGGTATAGCGCCCTTTTTTCCCGCTATGTTCGGCGCATGATGCGCGCGTCGAACCTTCGGATGCTGGCCCTCGTCTGTGTCGTCGCGGCGGCCGCACTCATCGTCCCGGCCGCCGCCGGCACGGGCTCCTTCGTCCCCGTCGAACCGGTGTCCGCCGACAGCGAGGGCGGGTTGCTGTCCAGCGGTTCCGAACTGCTGGACGGGCTCTCCAAGTCGGCCGAAACCGAACGCCAGACCGCATCCTGCGGTCCGAAGTCCGTGTCCCCGCAAGGGCTGCGGGCGCAGACCTGCACCGTCGCCGCCGAGGGCGACACCTGGGCGCGCACGTACTGGGACAACACCACGGGCAAGCGGCTGGACGGCGTGCTGACCCTGCTGCTCCCCGACGGCCGTTCGGTACAGGCACGCTGTGCCATCGACGCGGCACTGGGCAGCGGGAGTTGCGAGACGCCGAGGGAGCGGACGGTGCCGGTGCCCGAGGGTGCGGAGCCGTACATGGCGGTGGCGGAGATCGCCGTGGAGAACGCGGAACGTCCGCTGCTGCGCACCGGGTCCGCACAATGAAACGTCCGGTCGCTGGCGACGGGGGATGCACCAGCGACCGGACTGTTCAAACGGTAACAAGACTTCGCCCGAACGCAAATCCGGGTGCGCGGGTTCCGGCCCCTGTTTCACCCCTGAACGGGGTGGCTGTGACCAGGATCACCACGACGATCTTCACACTGTCACACTGCTGTCACTGAGTGTCAACTCAGCGTGATCTGCCGGTTCGTGAGGCCGCTGCGCGCCCGGCGCTCGTCCGCCGTCAGCGGGGTGTCCAGCTCCAGCACCTCGGCCAGCCGCTCGCCGAACGCCGCCGCCGGCTTCTCCACTTCCTCCGCGGTCACGCCCACCGGCAGGTCCCACACCGGGACCACCAGACCGTGCGCCCGGAACGAGCCGACCAGCCGCGTGCCCTCGCCCAGCGACGAGACACCGGCCGCGTGCAGCCGCGCGAGCGCGTCCAGCAGCCGCTCCTCCGGGTGCGGCATGACCCAGCGCAGGTGGTTCTTCTCCGGGGTCTGGCACCAGTACGCGGCGTCCACGCCGGTCAGCCGCACGGTCGGGATCACGGCCGCGTTCGCCCGCTCCAGAGAGGCGGCGACCTCGCCGGTGGCGGCGTCCGCGTTCTCCAGCCAGAACTCGAACCCGGTGTGCACCACCGGCTCGAACGGCGCGTCCAGGTCCAGCACGTCCTGCAGCCGCGGCCCGGACGGCGCCGGCCGGATCCCGTCCACCGGGTGGCCCGGCTCCGCCGTCAGCGCGCGCAGCAGCGTCTCCGCGAGGTCACGGCTGATGTCCCCGGAGGCCGTCTCGTTCTGCAGGCCCAGCAGCACCTGGCCGGTGTCCCGGCGCAACCCCGGCCAGGCCATGGGCAGTACGGTCGCCAGCGTCACCATGGGCACGCCCTCGGGCAGCCCGTCCTTCAGCTTCAGCTCCGCCGTCGCCGCGGGCACCAGCTCGCGGAGCGCCACCCAGTCGCACTCGCCCGGCAGTCCCTCGAACGGCCGCCGCACCAGCTCCGCCACCGCGTGCGACGCCTCCCGTCCGTGGCAGGCCTTGTAGCGCCGCCCGGAACCGCAGGGGCAGGGCTCCCGGGCACCGACGACGGGGATCTCCCCGTCGGCGAGCTGCGCGGGGCGGGCGGGGGCCTTCGTGTTCGTCGGGCGCTTCTTCGCCATGGCTCGATCTCTCCCGGTAACGGCGGTGTTCCGGCCGTGAGCCTAGCGCCACGTGCCCTTCCGTCAGCGGAGGTCGCGACCGGGGCGGGGTCCGGAGCCGCTCGGCCGGGGGCCGCGGCGGGGTCGGACCGTTGTCAGGGAAGGTCCTCGAAGGCGTCCGCGAATCCGACCGGGATGTCGATCTGCGGCGCCAGGCCGTCGCGCCGCGCGTGCCGGCTGCGCACCGCGAGCATCGCCCAGACCGTGACCTCGCCGGGCGCGTCCCGCACCCCCCAGCGCAGCGACAGACTGCGGACGATGCCCAGTCCCCGGCCGCCGCGCGCGGTGAGCGAGGGACTGGCCGGAAGCGGGCGGGTCGGACCGCCGCCGTCGGTCACCTCGACCGTCAGCAGCCCGTCCTCGTCGATGCGCCACGCGGCGCGGATACCGCTGCCGCCGGCCGCCGAAGGCTCGTCCTCGCCCAGCGGACGGGCGTGCCGGCAGGAGTTGCTGAGCAACTCCGAGAGGATCAGCACCGCGTCGTCCACGACCGGCTCCGGAACCTCGTACGCACACAGTTCCTTGCGCAGCCTGCGCCGCGCCTCGGCGACACCCGTCGGACCATGCGGCAGGGCCATGGTCGAGGACGTCGGCACCTCCTGGGCCACCACCAACGCCACCCCCGAGACCTCCTTCACCCCACGCCACCGGATGGATGCCCTCTCGTTTCACGCCGGAAACCGGCCAACAGCGATCTCTTGGTGCACAGACAGCGATCGAACGGGCACCGAACGCGCCGGTGCGCGCCGAGTTCAGGAACCCGCGAGGACCCGAACGGAGCGGTGGGCTCCACCGCCCTTGCCTAGCGGCCGAGTTGGGCCAGCACCTGCTTGGGACGATTGGTGATGACGGCCTCGACGCCGAGCCGCGCGCACAGTTCGACGTCCTCCGGCTCGTTGACCGTCCACACGTGCACGCGGTGCCCGGCCCGGTGCAGCCGCTCCACGTATCCCGGATGCGACCGCAGGATGCGGATGCTCGGCCCCGCGATCCCCACCCCCGCCGGCAGTCGGCCGTCGCGGTGCCGGGGCAGCACGTACTGCATGAGGAAGACGGTCGGCAGCTCGGGCGCGGCCAGCCGGACCCGGCGCAGCGAACGGGAGGAGAAGCTCATCACCCGCACCCGCGGCGGCTCGTCGGCCGGCGGGCGCAGCATGCCGAAACGGTCCAGCAGGTGCAGCAGCCGGTCCTCGACCTGGCCCGCCCAGCGGGTCGGGTGCTTGGTCTCCACCGCGAGCTCGATCCGCCGGCCGGTGTCCGCGATCAGCTCCAGCAGCCGCTCCAGGGTCAGCACCCGGCTCGCCTCGTCCTGGTCGGCGTCGAAGCGGTCCGGCACCTCGGCGTCGGTGTGCTGCCCCTTCCACGACCCGAAGTCCAGCGCCCGCAGATCGGCGAGCTCCATGGCCGAGACGGCGCCCCGCCCGTTGGAGGTGCGGTTCACCCGGCGGTCGTGGACGCAGACCAGCACGCCGTCGGCGGTGAGACGCACGTCGCACTCCAGGGCGTCCGCGCCGTCCTCGATCGCCTTCCGGTACGCGGCGAGTGTGTGCTCCGGGACATCCTCGGAGGCACCGCGATGGGCGACGACCTGGATCGCGCGGTCTTGGGTCACCGGGCTATCGTGCCATCCGCCCGGTCGTACCACGGACGCCGCTCGCGACTGTTTACGGTGGTCTGACAACCGGTGGGCAAAGCTGACCCCATCCTGTCGGCCGTCGTACGTCTCCGTGACCGCAACCGTACGCACGGCATACAACGCATATCCCGGAGGAGATACAGCCGTGAGCACCGAGAACGAGGTCGGTCCGGTCCCGGCAACGCAGCCGGCGCAGCCGCCCGTCGACGCTGAGCCCGCCGCTCCCGCTGCACCTCCCGCGCCGCCGCAGGCCGCGCCCGCGCCGCCTGCGGCGCCCGCCGCGCTCGCCGCTCCCCCGGCGCCCGCTGCGGCCGAGGCGCCCGACGGTCCCCCCGCCGACGCGGCTCCGGCCGCGGCCCCGGAGGCGAAGCCTGTCGGCGCGGCTCCGGCCGAGGCCGCTGTGCCCCCCGCGCAGACGCCCGCGCAGCCCCCGGCGGCGCAGCCCGCGCCGGCGCCGCATGCCGCCCCGCACCACGCGGCTCCGCACCACGCCGCCCCGCATGCCCCCGCCCCGCACCACCACGCCGCCCCGCCGCACGCCGTCGCGCACCACGCGGCGCCGCACGCCGGCCCGTACGCCGGGCACCCGGCCGCGCCGCCCGCGGTTCCGCCGACCCAGCCCTTCGGCGCGCCCGCGGGTCCCGGCGGCCCCGGCGGCCCGGTCTGGGGCGCGCCCGTTCCGGCGGCCCCCGAGGCGCCGCGCAAGCGCGGCAACGGCGGACTGATCGCGGCCGTCCTCGTCGCCGCGCTGGTCGCCGGAGGCATCGGCGGCGGCATCGGCTTCTGGGCCGCCGACCGCAACGACAGCGGGTCCACCACGATCTCCGTCGCGGGCAACCCCAAGGACCTCAGCCGGGCCGCCGACTCCGTCGCCGGCATCGCCCGGCAGTCCCTTCCCAGCGTCGTCACCATCGAGGCCTCCGGCAGCCAGGAGAGCGGCACCGGCACCGGCTTCGTCTACGACAAGGAAGGCCACATCCTCACCAACAACCACGTGGTCGCCCCCGCGGCGGACGGCGGCAAGCTCACCGCCACGTTCTCCAACGGCAAGAAGTACGACGCCGAGGTCGTCGGCCGCGCCCAGGGCTACGACGTCGCCGTCATCAAGCTCACGGGGGTCAGCCCCGACCAGCTCACCCCGCTCGCCGTCGGCGACTCCGAGAAGGTCGCGGTCGGCGACTCGACCATCGCCATCGGCGCCCCGTTCGGCCTCTCCGGCACCGTCACCACCGGCATCGTCAGCGCGCTGCACCGCCCCATCGCCTCCAGCGACGGCGAAGGCTCCAACGCGTCCTACATGAGCGCCATACAGACCGACGCCTCCATCAACCCCGGCAACTCCGGCGGCCCCCTCCTCAACTCCGAGGGCGCCGTCATCGGCATCAACTCCGCGATCCAGTCGACCGGCAGCAACGACGGCACCTCCCAGGCGGGCAGCGTCGGCCTGGGCTTCGCGATCCCGATCGACCAGGCCCGCCGTGTCGCGGAGGACCTGATCAAGACCGGCCAGCCGATCTACCCGGTCATCGGTGTGAGCGTCGACTCCAGCTACAACGGCGAGGGCGCCAAGATCGCCACCGGTCCCAGCGCGGTCACCGCGGGCGGCCCCGCCGAGAAGGCCGGACTGCGCTCCGGCGACGTCATCACGAAGTTCGACGACACCGTGGTCGACTCCTCCCCCACCCTCATCGGCGAGATCTGGCAGCACCAGCCGGGCGAGAAGGTCGACGTCACCTACACCCGCGACGGCCGGACCCGCACCGCCACCCTCACCCTCGGCGAGCGCAAGGGCGACAGCAGCAGCTGACCCGACCCGTTAGGCTGTCCCCGCGCCGACGCCCCACCTCCGGGGCACGCGGCGCGGGGAGAGTTGCCCGAGCGGCCTAAGGGAACGGTCTTGAAAACCGTCGTGGCAGCGATGTCACCGTGGGTTCAAATCCCACACTCTCCGCCCGTGAACGGCCCCCGACCAACGGTTCTGGTCGGGGGCTCGTTGCTGTCCGGACGGCCGGACCGCCGCCCACTGTTGCCGTCATCGGCTGCGGGCGGCCCTAATTCGCTTGACCCACCCACGGCTCGACGTTGCACTGTGGCGGGCGCCATGAGCGTGGTGCCGGCATCCCGGGGAGGCAGCGGCAGCAATGAAGATCCGTCCCACGACCGACCAGGACCGCGACGTTTTCGTCGACACACTCCATGCCGCGTTCGGCCGCTTCCCGGAAACCCCGACGGAGGACGGCGGCGGAGTCTGGTGGGCGGCGCTCGAAATGGACCGCAACCTGCTGGCCACGACGGCGGACGGGCGGCCCGTCGGGACCGCGGGTGCGTACTCCTTCGAGCTCACCCTGCCCGGTGAGGTCATCGTCCCGGCCGCAGGGGTGAGCGCCGTCGGTGTGCTGCCCTCACACCGACGCCAAGGCGTCCTCAGCGCCATGATGCGGCATCAGCTCACAGAGCTTCGGGACCGAGGGGAGTTCCTGTCCGTACTGCTGGCCTCCGAAGCCCCGATCTACGGCAGGTTCGGCTACGGACCGGCGACCTACACGGGGCGGCTGACAGTGCCGCGCCACAAGGCCGCCCTCGCCGTACCGCCTGCGCGCGGATCGGCCGATGTCACGGCGACCGGCTCAGTCGAGCTGCTGCGGCGAGCCGAGTGCGGCGAGATCCTGGAAGAGATCTACGACCGGTACCGCCGCGCACAGCCCGGTGCGCTGTCCCGGCCGCACCGCTGGTGGACCCTGGGCGCGGGGCAGCCCCCTGTCGCCCCGGCACCGCGCCACGTTGCCGTCCACCGCGACACCGACGGCGTCCCGGACGGGTACGCCAGCTACTCCCTCAGCGAGTCCGACACCTTGACGGTCGACGAGACCGTCGCCACCACCGACACCGCCTTCACGGCCCTGGCTCGGTTCGTGCTCGGCCACGACCTGGTCACTGAGGTCGTGTTCAAGCACGTCACGCCCGATCACCCGTTGCGCTGGCAGTTTGTGGATTTCCGGGCCGGCCAGGCAACCCACACCGACTGGCTCTGGGTGCGGTTGCTGGACGTCCCGCGTGCACTGACCGCGCGCGGCTGGTTCACGGACGGCGAGCTCGTCCTTGATGTCGACGACCCGTTCCTCGGCGAGCACGGCCGGTACCTGCTGACCGTCCGGGACGGCAAGGCCGACTGCGTCCCCACGGACCAGGAGCCCGACCTGTCCATGGACATGTGCCACTTGGGCTCGGTCTACCTCGGCGGCACCTCCCCGAGCACCCTCGTGCGCCGCGGGCACCTTCGGGCCCACCGCCCCGGTGCGGCCACCCTTGCCGACGCCCTCTTCCGCGCCGAGCGCCCCCCGCACTGCCTGCACTGGTTCTGACCGTACCTCGCGACGACTCTTTCGCCGTCCGGCAGGCGGCCCGGGGTACCGGGCCGCGCGCCGCCAACCCGTCGCGGTCGTGGGCTACTTGCCGGCGTAGTCCGGGCCGTACGCCGCCTTTCGTACCGCACGCGCCACCTTGTGGGCGCCGAACTCCGACTCGAGCCCGGACTCCTCGATCCCTGCCCGGAGTTCCGCGGCGACCGCCCGCCACACGTCCATCAGCCGGTCGCTCTCGGCCCTTGTGCCCTGGTCCCACTCCAGCACCGGGCGTTGCGTGCCCTGCTGATGCACGCGGATCGCCTCCCGCGCCTCGTCGTACGAACGTTGCAGGTCAGCCAGGGTTTCCGGGACGGCGATGGGCTTGTCGGACCTGGGATCCTCGGGATCGGGAACTGAGATGACGGTCATGCGGCGGACCCTGGCCGCGGCCACTGACACCCGAAGGGTTCGTCACCGACAGGCGCTGGGACCTCCCTCGCGCCGGTCAGGACGGGCGGCCGGGCGGCAGGGACTGCTCCGTCCAGATCGTCTTGCCGTCGGCGTCGTAGCGGGTGCCCCAGGCCTGGGCGAGCTGGGCGGTGATGAACAGACCGCGGCCGCCCTCGTCGACGGTGCGGGCGTGGCGCAGGCGCGGGGCGGCGGGGCCGGCGTCGCGGACCTCGCAGGTGAGGGTGCGGTCGTTGATGAGGCGCAGGGCGAGCGGTGGTGCGCCGTGGCGGATGGCGTTGGTGACGAGCTCGCTCACGATCAGCTCGGTGTTGAAGACGATGTCGCCCTCGATGCCCCAGGCCGCGAGCTGCTCGCCGGCGTGGTGGCGCGCGGCGGAGACGGCGGCGGGGTCGGGTTCGAGGTGCCAGGAGGCGACCCGGTCGGCGGGGAAGGGCCGGGTGCGGGTGAGCAGCAGGGCCCCGGCCCGGCCGGCCAGGCCCTCGGGGAGGGAGTACAGGAGGTCGTCGCAGAGGTCCGCGAGGGGCCGGCCGGTGTGCCTGCCCGTGTCCGGGCTCCCCGTCTCCGGCCGGCGGCCGAGCAGCCCGGGGTGGCCGGCGAGATGGGCGGCAACGACGGGTGAGCTGGACAGGGCCAGAATGCTGCCCTCCTCCAGCACGATGTCGCTGGTGGTGAACGGCGCGCCGCTGGTGACGCCCAGCGGCGGCCCGGCCGGGATGTCGGGGATCTCGGCGGTGCCGTCCGGGCGCACGACGACCGGGGCGAGATGGCCGGAGCGGGCGATGGTGCACATCCGGGTCAGCGGGTCGTAGACGGCGTACACGCACGCGGCGGTCAGTGCCTCGCGGTGCAGCGGGTCGCCGGTCGGCAGGGACGCCCGCTCGGCGGCCAGCAGCGTCGCGGTGTCGTTGAGGCGGGCGAGGAGCTCGTCCGGGGGCTGTTCGAAGGCGGCCAGCGAGCGGATGACGGTGCGGAGCTGGCCCATGGTCGCGGTGGCGTGGATGCCGTGCCCGGCGACGTTGCCGATGACCATGGCGGTGCGCGCGCCGGACAGCGGGATGGTGTCGTACCAGGAACCGGCGCCGTTCGTGGCGGTCGGTACGTACGCCGTCTCCAGGGCGGTGTGCGAGGCCGGGCGGTGCGGCATCAGGTGGCGCTGGACGGTGGAGGCGATCGTGTGCTCGCGGGTGAAGCGCCGTCCGTTGTCGATGCACAGGGCGGTGTGGTCGGCCAGCTGGAGGGCGAGTTCGATGTCGTCCTCGTCGTACGGCTCCAGGTACCGGCCGCGGTAGAGGCTGACGAGGCCGAGAATGCTGCCGCGCAGGGCCAGCGGGACGACCATGAGCGAGCACGCCCCGGACGCGAGGATCGCCTCCGCCCGGACCGGGTCGGTGGACATCCACGGCGGATCGGCGTCCAGGGCGATCACCCGGGGCCGCAGGTCGGACAGCGCCTGCGTGAAGGGGGTCGGCCCGGGCAGGCTGAGCACGGCGCCCACCGGGTGCGCCTGCGGCTGGTCGGGCCCGCGGCTGTTGCGGAAGGCGGCCCGCAGCAGGGGCACGCCCTTGGGGAGCGGGGAGAGCGGGGGGTCGTCGCCGCGGAGCACGGCGTCCACCAGTTCCACCACGGCCCCCTCGGCGTAGCCCGGGACCAGGGTGCCGACCAGTTCGTCGCAGGTCACCACGGAGTCCATCGTGCGGCCCACCCTGTCGCGGACCATGTCCAGGACCCGCAGCCGTTCGAGCGCCCGTTCCCGGGGGGTGACGTCGACGACCGACAGGGCGAGCCCCAGCACCTCGCCCCTGGGGTTGTCGAGGCGGAACACCGACATCGCGTAGTACCCGGGCGGCGCCGTGCCGCCCTTGCGGCGCGCCCGCACCAGGCGCTCGCGCAGCGGCACGCCGGTCTCCAGCACCGCGCGGACCGCCGCCTCGTGCCGGTCGCCGTCGATGATGTCGTAGGCGTCGGCGAAGCGGTGGCCGATCAGGGACTCGGGCGTCACGCCCCGCATGGCACTGGTCGCGGTGTTGATCCGCACCACGCGCAGATCGGTGTCGAGCAGGTGCAGGCCCACCGGCGACTGGGTGAAGAGGGCGTCGACCATCGCCGCTTCCGCCTCGCCGATCGGCGGGGCCGGGTCGCCGGGTGCCACGTGGTCGTCCTTCCCGCCGGAGCCGGGGCCGGGCACTACTTGCCCCGCGTCTCGTCCCGGCTCCGGCCGGTGGGACGGACGATGTCGAGGACGGCCATCATGCCCATGTCCTCATGGTTCAGGATGTGGCAGTGCAGGACGGTTCGCCCGGTGAAGTCCCGGAACGGGATCCGCAGGACGACCTGGCCGCGGGCGGGCACGTTCACCGTGTCGAACCAGCGGCGGGACGCCGGGTGCGGCCTGCCGTTGGTGCTCATCAGCTGGAACTGGTTGGTGTGGACGTGGAACGAGTGCTCCTCGTC
Organism: Streptomyces sp. NPDC046977; assembly: GCF_040644455.1. Classification (NCBI taxonomy): domain Bacteria; kingdom Bacillati; phylum Actinomycetota; class Actinomycetes; order Kitasatosporales; family Streptomycetaceae; genus Streptomyces; species Streptomyces sp. NPDC046977. The sequence goes on along the minus strand of NZ_JBEYWO010000005.1, from coordinate 78,507 downwards.
GCTGTCGTTGCGCACCGTCCACTCCTCGACGGTGCCGAGCACGGAGGTGAAGTCGTTGCGCTTCACGTCGTAGACGCGCCCGTTGACGTAGAAGACGGTGCCCGCCGCGTTCTCCGTGAAGACCACGGTCTTGCGGTCGGCGATCCTGGCCTTCGACAGGTCCTCGTTCGGGGCGAAGGCGCCCGGGATCGCGGCCGGCCGGACGGGGGTCCCGGCGGTGACGAGGGTGGCGAGGTCGGCGCGGGGGAACTGGTTCCCGGCCTTGCCGGTGTCGTACGGCAGGGTCTCCAGGCGCGTGGTGCCGGGGGAGCCGCCCTGGACCAGGACGTCGTAGCGGGCCCCGGCGGCGACGACCAGGGAGTCCGCCGACCACACGCGCCGGACGGGGTAGCCGTCCTGGGCGATCACGTGGAAGCGGTGCCCGGGCAGGTGCAGCTTGTAGTAGATGTTGGCGCCGATGTTGGCCAGCCGCCACAGCTGGGTCTCGCCGGGCCGGATGCCGATGACGGGGTTCGCCTGGCCGTTCACGGTGCGGTTGGTGGCGGCGCCGATGCTCAGCGGGTGGGTCCTGATGGCGTCGCCCTCGACCTGGAAGTCCTTGAGCGCGACGACGTGCTCGGTGATGCCGCGCAGGGACGCGGGCAGGTACTGCCGCAGGCCGTCGACGACGATGACGCCGGACTCGCCGCCGGCGACCTGGGCGGCGGACATCATGTCGGCGTGGGAGTGGTACCAGTACGTGCCGGGGGTGATACCGCGCGGCAGCCGGTAGGTGTAGTGGTACGAGGCCCCGTACTTGATGGCGACGAAGATGTCGTCCGACGGGCTGCGCGGCGAGACGTGCAGCCCGTGGACGTGCAGGTTGGTGTCCTCGTCGACCTTGTTGATGAGGGTCAGGTCGATGGTGTCGCCGGGCCGCACGCGCAGCGTGGGGGGCATGTACATGCCGTTGTAGGTGGTCGCCCACAGCCGGCGGTCGCCGACCCGGACCTTGCGCCGCTCCACGACGACGGTGGTCCGCAGGAGCCCGTCGTGGCTCACCAGTTCGGGCGGATCCTGGAGGCGCGGCCCCGCGGCGGCCGGTGAGGCGGGGCCGTCCTGCGGACTGGGAGCGGGGAGGCCGTGGCCGCATCCTGCGAGCCAGACGAGGACGAGCGCCAGGCCGGCGGCGAGCCGGGCCGCGGCGGAACGGGGCCGAGTCACACATCTCTCCCTACGGGAAGCCGTGCGGCGGAGCGGGTCGATCCACGATCGCCGGACGAGCCTATGGAGACCGGTGGCCGGCTCCCCGGCGCGCCACGCCCCGTGGCGCGCTATCCGCCCCAACGGCAGCACTCGCGGAACCCGCGGACCCGGGCCCGGTCGCAGGTTGGCCGAAAGCCGTGCCTGAACGTTTTGCCGCCTGCCGCGCCTGGGCGGTGTGCCCCGGCGTACGGCCGATCCGGTGAATTGAGGTGACCTTGGAGGTTTGTCGACAGATCGTCACGCTTGCGAGCGAAATGGGCCGGAGGGCCTGGTTGGCGGCCCGGGTGCTGGGCAACTCTGGTTGCGGCGACGTCGCACAGTCGGCGGAGCGGTCGGCCAACCGCCCCGCACACCCCCGTATCCAGTCCTCTGGAGGGAAAGACATGGCAAGCACCCGTACCGCCCGAGTCCTGGCCGCTATGGCCTCGCTGCCGCTGGCCGCGGCACTGTTCGCCGGGACGGCAGTGGCCGACAACGGCGCCCTGTCGGGCGGTGGTTCCAACGCGACCGTGGTGAGCAACAGCGGTGGCAGCGTGGGACGTGACAACTTCGGGAGCGTGACCACGACGCAGCAGGCCGCCACCGGGGCAGGCGCGTCCAACCAGAACAACAACGCCAGCGTGGTCGGCTCGGCGTTCACCGAGATCCACCAGTCGAACGTGAACATCCACTTCGGTCCGCTGTGGTGACCGGGGCCCCTGGGGCTCGCTGACAAGGGGCGACTGCGCGACGGCAACCTCACTGCCGTCGCGCAGTCGCGTTTGTGCGTCCACAGCCTGTGGACAGTGCGGCGGCGCCTTGCCCCCGGCGCGCCCCTCCTCGACACCGTACCGGCCGGAGCGGGGGTGAGGAGCCGGGTCGGCATCTACCGGTGAACCCCCGCGGCGGCCAGCCCGGGCGGCCGGACCGCACGCGGTGCACGGCGGCGCGAACGGACTGCGCGGAGGCCGGGGCAGTCGCGCCGATCAGAGGCCCGGCGTACGGAACGCGCTGCTCAGGGCGGGTGCAGAGGACCCCGTCACCGGGTCGCCCCGCGGCGCCGCGGACCGGCCCGGCGGCCCCGCGGAACCGTCGAAGATCACGACGTCCGCGTTGCTGCGTCCGGCTGACTCCCGGGCGTGGCGAACCCTCCGGCGGGCCCTCGCGCCCTTTCACTCGACCCATGCACGAACACAAGCCGATCATCCGATTTGCGGCGATCGTCGGGCTGGCGCTCGCCTGTCTGGTGACCGGACCGGTCTCCGCGGCAGGCGCCGTCCCCCGGCTCGCCGCTGCCCGCCCCGCCGCGCTCGCGCCCGTTCCGGCGTCGGCCATGGCGCCGCGCGGCGACACGGATCCCGGCGACCCACTGAGCGGGTACGACCTCGGCCCGGACCTGTCCGGACTGCTCATGCCGTACGACGCCTACGGCGGCGAGGAGACCGAGGACGGCGCCACGCCCGAGCGGCGCAACTTCAAGGGCTACGGCTTCGACACCTGCCGCGCCCCGTCCCTGGCCACCATGCGCGCCTGGCTGAAGTCCAAGTACCGCGCCATCGGCGTGTACTTCGGCGGCCGCGCCCGCGCCTGCAGCCAGCGCAACCTCAATCGCGACTGGGTCCAGTCCGTGCACAGGATGGGCTGGCGCATCATGCCGATCTACGTCGGCTCGCAGTCGCCCTGTGTGCGCGGCAAGCACCTGCGCAACTACCGCATCGACCCGGACAACGCCTGGGGCCAGGGCGAGAGCGAGGGCTATGACGCGGTCCAGAGCGCGGCCGACCTCGGCTTCGAACCCGGCAGCGCGCTCTACCTCGACATGGAGGCGTACCACGCCGGCAAGTCCCGCTGCGCCGACCAGACCCTGGACTTCATCCGGGCCTGGGACCGCCAGGTCAGCGACAACGGCTACCTGCCCGGCCTGTACAGCAGCTCCGAGTCCGGCATCCGGCACATCGAGCGGGCCCGCCAGCAGGGCGTCGACGACCTGCCCGAGGCCGTCTGGTTCGCCCGCTGGAAGGGCAGGCCGGCGGTGCGCAGCGAACCGGTGCTCAGCGACGACGCCTGGAACGGCGGTCGGATCCACCAGTACTCGGGCGCCGTCCGCGAGAAGCACGGCGGCAAGCGGCTGTCGATCGACCGCAACCGCCTGGACGGTCCCGTGGCCGTCGTCAACTGACGCCACGCGCACGACGCGCGCGGCCGCCCCTGCGGGTGACCCCGTAGGGGCGGCCGGGCCGTTCTCCGCCCTGCGGAGGTGGGGCACACCCCCCTCGTACGACTTCAGGGTGACCCCGCTTCGGCACCTTTGGCGGATCCCCGGGCCGGGCCCGCGCTCCTAGCGTGGAGCCATGACCACGCCCGTGTGCACCAGCGCCTCGCAGGCACAGTTCACCAGCTACGTGCGGGCCAAGGGCCCGGCGCTGCTGCGGACCGCGCGTTCGCTCACCGCCAACCCGAGCGACGCCGAGGACCTGCTGCAGACCGCCCTGGTCAAGACCTACCTGGCGTGGGAGCGGATCGACGACCACCGGGCGGTCGACGGCTACGTCCGCCGCACGCTGGTCAACACCCGTACCTCCCAGTGGCGCAAGCGCCGCGTCGAGGAGTACGCCACCGACGAAGTGCCCGAGCCGTACGGCCCGGCGGCCCTGACAGGCCCCGACGAGGCCGAGCAGCAGGCCCAGCGCGACTCCGTGCTGCGCGCGATATCCCGTCTCCCGGCACGTCAGCGGGCCATGGTCGTGCTGCGGTACTACGAGGACATGAGCGAGGCCCAGACCGCCGAGGCGCTGGGCGTCTCGGTCGGCACCGTCAAGAGCGCCGTCTCCCGGGCGTTGGGCAAGCTGCGCGAGGACCCCGAATTGTTCCCGGGGTAGTGACATACCGAGCGGTATGACACCAGAATCACAGCACCCACCTACCTTTGCGTAGCCGCTTCGACGAGGAGGCGCCCGGTGCTGAGCACAATGCAGGACGTGCCCTTGCTGGTCTCACGGATCCTGACCCACGGCACGGCCGTGCACGGCAGGTCGCAGGTCACCACCTGGACCGGCGAGGGCGAACCGCACCGCCGCTCGTTCGCCGAGATAGGAGCACGCGCCGCCCGCCTGGCCCGGGCCCTGCGCGACGAGCTCGGGGTGGAACGCGACGACCGGGTCGCCACTTTGATGTGGAACAACGCCGAGCATGTCGAGGCCTACCTCGCCATCCCCTCCATGGGCGCGATCCTGCACACGCTCAACCTGCGCCTGCCCGCGGACCAGTTGGTCTTCATCGCCAACCACGCCGCGGACCGCGTCGTCCTCGTCAACGGCACCCTGATCCCGCTGCTGGCCCCGCTGCTCCCGGCGATGGAGTCGGTCGAGCACGTCGTGGTGGTCGGCCCCGGCGACACCGCGCCCCTGGAGGGCTGCCGCCCCGCCCTGCACACGTACGAGTCCCTCCTCGAGGGCCGTCCCGACACCTACGATTGGCCGGAGCTGGACGAGCGTTCGGCCGCGGCCATGTGCTACACCTCCGGCACCACCGGCGACCCCAAGGGCGTCCTGTTCTCGCACCGCTCGATCTACCTGCACTCCATGCAGGTCAACATGACCGAGTCGATGGGCCTGACCGACCGCGACACCACCCTGGTCGTCGTGCCGCAGTTCCACGTCAACGCCTGGGGCCTGCCGCACGCCACCTTCATGACGGGCATCAACATGCTGATGCCCGACCGTTTCCTGCAGCCCGGCCCGCTCGCCGAGATGATCGCCGCCGAGCGCCCCACCCACGCGGCCGCCGTACCCACCATCTGGCAGGGCCTGCTGGCCGAACTCGCCGCCAACCCGCGCGACATCAGCTGCATGCGGCAGGTCACCATCGGCGGCTCCGCCTGCCCGCCCTCCCTCATGGAGGCGTACGACAAGCTGGGCGTGCGGCTCCGCCACGCCTGGGGCATGACCGAGACCTCCCCGCTGGGCACCATGGCCCACCCGCCGGCCGGCCTCACCGAGGAGGAGGAGTGGCCGTACCGCATCACCCAGGGCCGCTTCCCCGCCTCCGTCGAGGCGCGCCTGGTCGGCCCCTCCGGGGAGGTCCTGGCCTGGGACGGGGAGTCCGCGGGCGAGCTGGAGGTGCGCGGGCCGTGGGTCGCCGCGGCGTACTACGGCGGCGCCGGGGCCGAACCGATGCGCCCCGAGGACAAGTTCAGCGAGGACGGCTGGCTGCGCACCGGTGACGTCGGCACGATCACCCACGACGGCTACCTGACCCTCACCGACCGCGCCAAGGACGTCATCAAGTCCGGCGGCGAGTGGATCTCCTCCGTCGAGCTGGAGAACGCGCTCATGGCGCACCCCGCCGTCGCGGAGGCGGCCGTCGTCGCGGTCCCCGACGACCGGTGGGGCGAGCGCCCGCTGGCCACCGTCGTGCTCAAGGACGGCTTCCGGATCGGCTACGAGGAACTGCGCGACTTCCTCGGCGAGCACATCGCGCGCTGGCAGCTGCCGGAGCGGTGGGCGGTCATCTCGGCCGTGCCGAAGACCTCGGTCGGCAAGTTCGACAAGAAGGTGCTGCGACGGCAGTACGCGAGCGGCGAGCTGGACGTCACCCGGCTCGGCTGACGGACCCCGCACACGAGGCGGCCCCCGGGAATCCCCCCGGGGGCCGCCTTGTGCGTACGGGCCGTCAGGAACCGATCTTGCCGAGCAGGTCGACGATGCGGGACTGAACGTCCGTGGTCGTGGAGCGCTCCGCGAGGAAGAGCACCGTCTCGCCGGAGGCCAGGCGCGGCAGCTCCGCAGGGTCGATGTCCACGGCGGTGTAGACGACCAGCGGAGTGCGCTCCATGCGCCCGTTGGCGTGCAGCCAGTCGACGATGCCCTGCCGCCGCCGGCGCACCAGCATGAGGTCCATGACCACCAGGTTCGGGTGGAACTGCCCGGCCAGGTTCATCGCGTCGGCCTCCGAGGACGCGTGCGCCACCTGCATGCCGCGCCGCTCCAGCGTGCCGGCGAAGGCCTGGGCGATCGGCAGGTGCTCCTCGATCAGCAGCACGCGCGGCGGGTGCTGGTCGCTGTCGCGCGGCGCGAGCGCCTTCAGCAGCACCGCCGGGTCCGCGCCGTACGCGGCCTCCCGGGTCGCCTGGCCCAGGCCCGCGGTGACCAGCACCGGCACCTCCGCCTGGGCGGCGGCCTGGCGCAGCGACTGGAGCGCGGTACGGGTGATGGGCCCGGTGAGCGGGTCCACGAAGAGCGCGGCGGGCGGCTCGGCGACCTGCGCGTCGACCTCCTCGCGGGAGCGCACGATGACCGGCCGGTAGCCGCGGTCGGTCAGCGCCTGGTGGGTCGAGACGTCGGGCTCCGGCCACACCAGCAGGCGGCGCGGCTCGTCGAACGCGGCCTCCGGCTCGTGGGGCCCCTCGTCGGTGACGTCGACCGCGCCGTTCGGGCCGTCGAGCGGTTCGGGGCCCTCGGTGTCCTCCGTGGGGGCGCCTATGGCGTACGCGCGGCCGGGGGTGTCCGCGCCCTTCGGGGCGCTCTGGCCGTTCGGGGACGGCACGGCTGCGGGCGCGGGCGTCGCTGCCGGCGCCGCGGGGGTCGCGCCGCGGGCGTCGGTGTCACCGGGGTTGGCCAGCTTGCGCCGGCGGCCGGTCGGCGTCACCGGCTGCGCGGTCTGCTCGCTGATCTGCTGGGCGAAGGGCACGCCCTGGCCGAGGGTGCGCACGCTGATGGCGCGGCCCTGGGTCGTCGACGACTGGGGCTGCACCGGCGGCTGGACCAGGGCGGGGGCGGGGGCCGGCGGTTCCGGCTGCGGGGCGGGCGGCTCGGGGCTGCGCTGCGCCTGCTCCGGGATCACCGGCGCGGGGGGTTCGGGCGCCGGGGCCGGTGTCGGCTCGGGCGCCGGCAGCAGGACCGGGGCGGGTGCCGGGGTGGGGGCGGGCAGCCGGCGCGGGTCGACGATGGCGGACGGCCGCGGGGTGCTCTCGATGATCCCGCGCGACCGGGGCGCCGAGCCCACGGCCTCCGGCCACTCGGGGGCAGGGGTTCCGTTCCCGTTGCCGTTCGCGTTCGGTGCCGGGGACGGGGCGGGCGGAAGGGCGGGAAGCAGATCGGGCTGCGGCTGCTGCGGGGCGGGAGCCGCGGCGCGCCGGGCCCGGCGGCCCGTGGGCTGCTCCGCGACCTGCTGCTGGACCTGCTGTGGCACCTGCTGGGGCGGCACCGGCACCGGCGCGGGGGCCAGGGGCGCGGGCGCCGGGACGGGGATCTGCGGGACGGGCGCGGCGGCGGGAATCTGCGGCGCGGGGATCTGCGGAGCCGGGACCTGCGGGACCGGGATCTGCGGCGCCGGGATCTGTGGCGCCTGGGCCGGGACGGGGATCGCGACGGGACGGGCCTCCTGCGCCGGCTCCGCGTCGGGACGCCGCAGCGCCCGGCGGCGGCCGGTCGGCGTCGGGGAGTCCGTGCTGGGCACGGCGGGCAGCGCCGGCACGGAACCGCCCGCGGGCGGCAGCGCGGGCAGCGCGGTGGCACCGGCCGGCCGCGGCGGTGCCAGGGCCGGGGGGTCCACCGCCGGGAGGGCGGGAGCCGCCTGCGCGGTCCCGCGCGCCGGTTCCGTCGGCACCGGCATGACGGTCGTCTCGGACTCCCGCTTGGGCTCGTTCGCCGCCGCCTTGCCGCGGGCCGTGCCCACCGGCACCTCGACCACGTACGCACTGCCCTGCCCGGGCACGTCGTGCGTCTGCAGCACCCCGCCGTGGCGCTCGACGATGCCGCGCGCGATCGGCAGGTGCACCGGGTTGGCGCCGGCGTGCGGCCCGCGCACCTCGATGCGCACGGAGTCGCCGCGCTGCGCCGCCGCGACCACGATCGTCGAGTCGCCGCTGTTCGCCACGACCGGCACGTTGCCGGCCGCGTCCACCCCCGCCACGTCCGCGATCAGGTGCGACAGCGCCTGCGACATGCGCTCGGGGTCCACCGTCGCCTCGATCGGCGGGGCATGCACCGCGTACTGGGCCCGGCCGGGGCCGATCAGCTCGATGGCCGCCTCGACGCCGGACGCGACGACCTTGTCCATGGACGTGGTCTCGCGCTGGAGCTTGTCCTCGCCGCGGTCCAGCCGCTGGAAGGTGAGCACGCTGTCGATCAGCGTGGTGATCCGCGCGTAGCCCGCCGTCAGGTGGTGCAGGATCTGGTTGGCCTCCGGCCACAGCTGCCCGGCCGGGTCGTTGGCCAGCCCGGCGAGCTCGCCGCGCAGCTCGTCCAGCGGGCCGCGCAGCGTGTCGGCGAGCAGCGACCGCAACTGCTCGTTGCGGGCGGCGACGGCGTCGAAGCGCGAGCGGTCGGTGAAGGTCATCACCGCGCCGACGAGCTGGTCGCCCTCCCGCACCGGCGCCGTGATCAGGTCCACCGGCACCGAGCGCCCGTCCTTGCGCCACAGCACCTGGCCCCGCGCGCGGTGCTTCAGCCCCGAGCGCAGGGTGCCGGCGAGCGGGGTCTCCTCGTACGGCAGCGGCGTGCCGTCCGGGCGGGAGTGGTGGACCAGGGGGTGCATCTCCTGGCCGCCGAGGTCGGTGGCGCGGAAGCCCAGGATCTGCGCGGCCGAGGGATTCACCAGGACGATCTTGCCGTCGGTGTCGACGCCGATCACGCCCTCGCTCGCCGCGCGGAGGATCATCTCGGTCTGGCGCTGCTGACGGGCGAGTTCGGCCTCGGTGTCCAGGGTGCCGGTCAGATCGCGGACGACCAGCATCAGCAGCTCGTCGCCGGTGTAGCTGTAGGTCTCCGCGAAGGGTGTGCGCGCGTCGTCGAGGTTGGCGCTCGTGACCTCCACCGGAATTTCACTGCCGTCGGTCCGGCGGGCGATCATCCGGGTGGGTTTCGTACGGCCCGCGTCGTCCTCGTCGGGGCGCATGGAGCCGGGGATACGGCGCGCGTCGAAGGTCGGCAGCAGATCCAGCAGACCGCGGCCCACCAGCGCCGTCCCGGGCGACTCGAAGGTCTCCAGGGCGATGGAATTCGCGTTGACGACGGTGCCGTTGGCATTGACCAGCAGCAACGCGTCCGGGAGCGCGTCGAGTATTGCCGCGAGGCGAGCAGCGCCTCGGGATGGCCTGCTGCTCACGAGACGCGTCCCTCCTGGAAACCGCATTTGCCGCCGCGCCACCACCCACTGAGGGGCTTCTACCGGTGACGGCCCATCTTGCCGCCGACCGGGAGGCATGTCACTAGAGCGAGTGTACGGGCAGCCGTTGGACGGGAGGCTCCGGATGCCCATGTCCCGTACGTACGGGTATGGTTCACCGTTGCCCGGCTTCGATGTGGTCTCCGTCACGCCCGCCCGCCGCGACGTGGTGGTTCGGTGACGGTGCTGTGCCGCCGCCGGGCGACACGCCTGGCGTCGCCGGGAGCACCGGGGCCATCCGCCGCCAGCGGTCGGCCTCGCAGCCGTTCGTGCGGTCGTAGCGGTCGTCCACCGGGCGGCCGTCCCAGGTGCCGCGCACCCGCGCCCGCTGCGGGCCGCTGTAGATCATCGTGCACAGCGTGCCCTCCGGGGCCGGCCCCACCGGGCCGCCCAGCCGCCGCAGCCGCGTACAGGCCCCCCGCGCGTCGGGGTGCGTCCCCGAGCCGCCGCCCGGGCCGCAGCGCAGGTCGTACGAAGACAGGCCGCCGTTCCCGTCGTCCACGATCACCGTCAGCCGGTCCCCCGACCGGTCCGGCGGGCAGGCGACGGCCGGCACGGCCGCGGTCAGCGACAGGCCGAGCGCGAGCACGGCGGTCAGGGACATCCGAGCCATTCGCATGCCTCGTCCCTACCGCCCCGCCCCCACCGCGGCCCGGCAACCCACCCGATCGTGGGCGCGCCGCGGCCACACCCGCCGCAACGCCTTTGCCCTGCCCATGGGCGGCCTAGTAATCTGGTCAGCGATTGGTCCCAGCCCAGTGGGCTGTGTCATCATCTGCGTGCACCCGCTCGCGCGGGGACACCTGGAGGCGTCGCCTAGTCCGGTCTATGGCGCCGCACTGCTAATGCGGTTTGGGCTTTACCGTCCATCGAGGGTTCAAATCCCTCCGCCTCCGCTCCCCGGAAGCCCCGGCCACTCGGCCGGGGCTTCTGCCGTTCCCGGGCCCCTTCCTGACCCTCCGCTGGGGCGTTTCCGCAGCTCACGCCGGGTGCGGCTAATGGATTTCACCTCACGGCGCAGGTCATGTAATGTTGTTCCCGCAACGCCGACCGGCAAGAAAACGCCGGGAAGCACAAGCACTCGTAGCTCAACGGATAGAGCATCTGACTACGGATCAGAAGGTTGCAGGTTCGAATCCTGCCGAGTGCACAGCAGACCAGAGGCCCCCGGGATCACCCGGGGGCCTTTGACGTTGGGGCGTACAGCAGGCAGATGGTGCGCGGCAAGCCGCTACTACGATCGGGTCATGTCCATTCGGAAGCACGCCGCGCCGCCGAGGCCGCTTGCCGTCGGTGATGTGGTCGCCGCTCCTTCACAGCACCTGGGTGAGTGGACGGCCGCGCAGATCGTCCGGCTCGATGCCGATGCGCAGACGGCGGCCGTGCTCGAGCTGAACTGGTCCGGTCCCGAACCGTCGTCCCTGGACGACCTGGGCGACGTCGCCCCGCTCAGGCTCACCCACCACGCGTGGAACGGAGGCCTGTCCTTCTGCAACCAGGAATGGGTCCTGCCCCGGAGCCACAAGGTCGTCGGAGTGCTTGCCCTGCTCCACGACGGGCCGGCGAACTGCTACACCTCCGGATGGCACCTGGGGGACCAACTCGCCCGGCAGCGGCGGTGGGACAACGGCGTCAGCGAAGACCCGGTCGTCGCCTGGAATGCGGAGTACACCGGAGAGACGGTCAATGAACTCCTCAGCCGGTCGACCGCTCCGAGACCCGAGGTCACGCAGCTGACGATCAGGGACATCGACTCCCTCGACTGCGGTCGGCTCGTCCAGCGCTTCCCCGAGGTGGCACGGCTGCGGCTGTACGGACGCCTGGGGGTGCTCTCCGGCGCGGGCGAGCTGAACCGGCTGCGTGGTCTCCGGCGCATCGACATCGTCGACCTGTTCGGGATGACGGGGGAGGACGGTCTTCAACCGCGGTGCGTTCCCGAGCTGGAGTCGCTGGACCTGTACAGCGTCCCCTCCGCGTACGCCTCGGCCATGGGCAGCACCTGGCGGCGCGAGATCCCGGCAGGCACCTACGTGTCGATCCTCCAACCCCGCGAGCCCGGATGGGTCGAGGAGAATCGCAGCAATCCCTTGCGTGACTGGGACGGCCGCGAACAGATCAGCGCCTCCACCTACAGGAGGGCCGTCACCCAGTACCGGACGACACGGAAGGCGATCCTCCACGTGTTCGCCGACGAAGCGGCGGACGTCCACTCGGCACGCATGGAAGAGATCGGGCGTGCCTACGGTGAGGCGTTCAACGAGCTGGACCTCCGGTCGGGCTTCATCGAGACCGTCGAGCGCGAAGAGCTCTTCGACGCCCTCGACCACATCGTGAACGAGGCCGAGGCACTTCACGGCCTCGTCCTGGCAGACGCCCGCGACAGCCTCAACTCCGGTGTGGACTCCGTCCGGGACTGGTAGCCAGGTGCGCCGGGACGACGGTCATGCTGTCGGGTCCGGCGGTGGGGTGGGGAACTCGATCCACACGGTTTTCCCGCGTCCGTTGGGGGAACTGCCCCAGGAGCCCGAGATGTTCTCGACGATGACCATCCCGCGCCCGTTCTCCGCTTTCGACCTGCCCTCCTCGGACATGGAGAACGAGGAGGGAATGGGTGGCGCGGAGTCCGAGTCCCTGACTTCGAGCCGCACGCGGTCGGGGTACCGGTAGAGACGCATGTCCACGTCGCTCCCCGCGTGGATCAGCGCATTGGTGACGATCTCGGAGACGATGATCTCCAAGTCGTCGGAGATCTCGTTCAGTTGCCATGTGCGGAGGCTGTTCCGGGCGAACTTGCGGGCCGTGGAGACGGTCCTCAGGTCGCGGGGCTGGATCTCCAGGCGGGCCATCTCGAACGTGGTGCGATCCGCCGTCGTGTCGGCCTTGACCAGCAGCAGGGCCGCGTCGTCGTACCGCTGGGAGGGGTCGGGGACTCCGGAGATCAGCCGGTCGGCCACCTCCTCCACGTTGTCCTGCCCGTCCGCCGCGCATTCCGCGAACAGGCGGAGCGCGAACTCCTCGGTGTCGCACTGCCGGTTCTGGATCAGACCGTCGGAGTACAGGAGGAGCATGCTGCCGGGGGACAGGGGGAACTCGTAGGATTTCGGCTGCGGCTGCAGGCAGGGGACGCCCAGGGGGATCCCCGGTGGGGTGTCCAGCTTGCCGATGCTTCCGTCCTTGTCCCTGACCAGGGGCGCCAGATGGCCGGCGGACGCCACCTCCAGGACGCCGTTCGCGACATCGACGCTCACGATGCAGCAGGTGGCCAGCAGGTCGGAGCCGAAGGTCAGGAACAGTTTGCTCGTCCGCTCGATGATCGCCGAGGGGCCGTGCCCCTCGGAGGCGAAGGCGAAGACCGCGCTGCGTACCTGTCCCATGACGGCCGCGCTGTCGATGCCGTGTCCCTCGACGTCGCCGATGGCCAGCACGACCCGGCCGTTCGAGGCGGCGATCACGTCGTACCAGTCCCCGCCCACCTCCGACGAGGAGGAAGCCGGAACGTAGCGGGCGGCGCTGACCATTCCGGCGACATCGGGAAGTGACCGGGGAAGCATTTTTCTCTGCACGCTGGAGGCGAGTTCGAGTTTCCCCTCGGTGAGCTGCAGGCGTTCCAGTGTCGATCCCAGCAGATTGGCCATCATGATGAGCAGGGATTTCTCCTCGGGCGCGAACCGCCTTTCGTCGGGGAAACCGAGGTGGCAGACGCCGGCGATCCCGTTGCTGCCGAGGAGGGGGAGGTAGACCTCGGCCTCCCCGGAAGGCAGGGCGGGGTCGGGAGGGAATGCGTAGAAGGTGGTCCCGTTCTCGAGGAAGAGCGGCTTTCCGCTCATCGCCTCCGCCAGAGGGCCGCGTGACTGGATGCTCGCCCCGTGGAACATCCTCACCATGTCGCGGGAGGCGCCGTTGTGGCCGACCACCCAGGTCCGCCCCTCGACGAATCTGGACAGGATCACCGCACGGCAGCCGAAGGGCACGGAAATACGGCGGTGGGCGGCCGCGATGACGTCCTTCATTCCCGTGGCGGAATTCAGCTCGCTGGAGAGGCGCCGGAGCTGGTACATGCACGTCATCCCCACGGAGGCGGAGACCTCGGGGATGCCCCAGCGCGACGGCGTGGGCTCGCAGGGTTCCGCCGAATCGCTCACGGGGACGATCACGGGGGTCGGCCCCGTACACATTTCGGACTCCGAGAATTTCGACAGCTCGTTGGCGAGCCGCGTTCCGACGTCCGCGAGCCGGCTCACCATACGGGCTTCTTCTTCTTTGTCCGGAATGGGATCGCGAAGGATCGTGACGGTTCCCAGTGAACGGCCTCGGGAAATCAGTGGGGCGGAGGCCGCGGTGTAGGGGAACATGCTGATGTGCCGGTACTGCTGGAAGATGTCGGCGGGGTCCTCGCCTTCCGTCAAAGCCGTCGATTGTGTGCGGAACGCGCGTGCCGATATGTAGGGCGAGTCCACCGGGATAAGTTCCGGAATGGCGAACACCGCCGGCTGGCGCCCGCCTATCATCGAGGCTCGCAAGTGGCTTCCGTCTGCCTCGGCCAGGTACACCGTCGCAGCTACCGCTTCGAATGTCTTCACGGCATTGCGAACGGTTGCGAGCAGCAATGTAGTGAATTCGTTCACAGATTTGCCGTTCGAGGATTTGGTGTTTGTTGGCTACCAGGATAACCCCGACCCCGCAACCCCACCACTGCTGGCTATTCGCGCGACCGTCGAATTACCGGCGGAATTACGGGTCCGTGGGAATTCCTGCCCGCATGGAGCGCCTGTCGGTCGTGGGTTCGATTTGAGTGGTGGATCTCGTTGCCCACGGCCCGGGGTCGGGCTAGCGTAAGGATGGATAGAACGTTCTATCTACCAGGCCCGGGACGTGCCACCGTCCCGTGCCGGCCCCGCCAACCCGCCAGGAGACACCAGGTGTTCCAGCACCGTCGAACCCACAACCGCCGCATCCGCCTCGCCGTCGTCGGCGCCGCGGGCCTCGCCCTCGCCGCCGGTCTCGCCGCGACCGCCACGGCCGCCCCCGGTGACCGGCACGGCACCGCCGGGCCCGCCGCCGCCAAGCCGACCGTTGTCCTGGTCCACGGCGCCTGGGCCGACTCGGCCGGCTGGAACGGCGTGATCAAGCGCCTCCAGGCCGACGGCTATCCGGTCGCCGCCCCGGCCAACCCGCTGCGGGGCGTGGCCAGTGACTCCGCCTACCTGAAGGACTACCTCAAGACCATCCACGGCCCCGTCGTCCTGGTCGGCCACTCCTACGGCGGCAGCGTCATCACCAACGCCGCCACCGGCAACCCCGAGGTGAAGGCGCTCGTCTACATCGCCGCCTTCGCGCCCGACAAGGGCGAGAGCCTCGGGTCCATCAGCGCCCGGTTCCCCGGCAGCCACCTCAGCGACGACCCCGCCGCCCCGGTGCCCACCGCGCTCGACGCCGTGCCGTTCACCCAGCCCGACGGCGGCACCGGCGTCGACCTCTACATCAAGCCCGACAAGTACCGCGACGTCTTCCTCAGCAACCGGCTCAACCGCGCCGCCGCCGCGCAACTGGCGGCCGGCCAGCGACCGATCGCCGCGCAGGCCTTCGGTGAGCCCTCGGGCACTCCGGCCTGGAAGACCATCCCGTCCTGGTACCTCGTCGCCACGGCGGACCATGCCATCCCGCCGGCCGCCGAGCGGTTCATGGCCTCGCGCGCGCACGCCCGCACCGTCGAGGTCAACGCCCCGCACGCCGCCCCGCTGACCGACGCGGGCGCCGTGACGCGCCTCGTCGAGCAGGCGGCCACCGCCCGCTGACCGGGCGCGGTCAGGGCCGCGCGGATGTGCTGCCCTGACCGCGGCGTGCCGGTGGAAGGTGCTGCGCGCGGCTTCCGCCTCCGTCATGACCCGGTCCCACCGTGGCCGGCAGCAGTGTCCGTGCCTCGGACCGGGGACCGACCCGGCGCGGGCACACCTCTCGCTTCGGACGCACCGGCGCGTGCGACCGGGAGGGCCGGAAGCACCCCTGGCCGGGCAGGGGCCCGGGACGGCTAGGGTGTGGCCCGACGGACCGACACATACATGGAGGGGTGGTCACGATGGCCGACATCGAGGCGTGCAAGCGAGCGTTCACGCGGTACGACATCGACGGGGACGGTCTCATCACGGCGAGCGAGTACAAGAGCGTGATGGCTCAGCTGGGTGACTTCAACGTGACCGAGACGGTGGCCCAGTCCGTGATCAGCAGGGTCGACACCAACGGCGACGGCAAGATCTCCTGGGACGAGTTCTGGGCGGCCCAGCAGGTCTGACCCTCAGTCCCCCTCGCCGGGGACGAGCAGGACGAGTCGGGGGACCTCGGCCGCGCCGCACAGGCGCAGCGTCCGGGCGTGCAGCCGCGGGCAGCGGACGGTGACGCGACCGGCGGGGCCGAGGGACGCCGCGTGGCGGATGAGGACGGCGGCGCAGTGGGCGTCGATGAAGCCGAGCCCGGTCAGGTCGACGACGCGCGGCGGACCGGCAGGTGAGCCGAAGGCATGGCGCAGGCCGACCTCGAAGTCGGTGCGCGTGGCGAGGTCGGCGTCACCGCTGAGGACGAGTGTGCCGCCGTGCCGCTCGACATGGAGGGCGCCGGACGGCGCCCGCAGCCACACCGGATGCGCGGCACGCACCCGCGCCAGCAGCGTGGCGTGGAAGCGCCGCTGGTCGTACTCGCAGACGGCGGTGAGCCCGAGGCCCGCCAGCACCTGGGTCATGGCGGCCTCGTGGCCGACGAGCCGGTCCCGGTCGAGGCCCGGCCGCAGGGCCCAGGACATGTCGCCCGCCGCCCGCAGCCCGCGGTAGCCGAGGCGGTGGGCGGTGTCGGTGAGGGCGGACCAGGCGGCGGCGGAGTCGTAGCCGGGGACGAGCGGGGTGATGACGAGTGCCCCGCGGCGCACCGCCTCGGCGGCGCGGACGCCGAGCGCGGTGAGCCGGCCGACGGCCTCGGCCGGGGGTGTGCCGCGCCCGCTGAAGAGCAGCACGCGCTCCCCCCGGGCCAGGCCGATGGCGGTGAAGGCGGCGCGGACCTCCCAGCGGGCGTCCTCGTCCGCGAAGCCGAGACAGGCGTGGTCGCCCGACGCCATGCGGTCGACCGGGACGGTTCGGGGCACGGTGCCGCTGTCCATGGGCCGAACATACGCCCGGCCCCGCCGCCCGGCCGGGTGCTGAACGGCTTTGAGCGGAGCCTTCCGTTCCTGATGAGCGGCTGTCCCCGACTGCCCTTTCGCTGACGGACTCAGAGCCCGAGCGCCACTGCGAGCCGCCGCCACTCCTCGCGCGGCAGACCGCTGCGGTCCCCGTCGGCGGTCAGCACCTGGACGGCGACGTGGTCGGCGCCCGCGTCGAGGAAGGCGTCGATGCGCTCGCGCAGCCGCTGCTCGTCGCCCCAGCCGATGAGCGCGTCCACGAGGCGGTCGCTGCCGCCGTTCGCCAGGTCGTCCTCGGTGAAGCCCAGACGCAGCCAGCTGTTGGTGTAGTTGGGCAGCGTGAGATAGAGGGAGAGCATCGCGCGGGCGGTCGCCCGGGCCCGCGCGGGATCGGTGTCCAGCACGACCGTGAACTCCGGGGCGAGCAGCGGGCCCCGGCCGAGGATCTCACGGGCCTGCGCGGTGTGCTCGGGGGTGACCAGGTACGGGTGGGCGCCCGCGGCGCGGTCGCGGGAGAGCTCCATCATCCTCGGGCCGAGTGCGGCCAGTACACGGCGGCCGGCCGGGACCCCGGCGGCGTCCAGCGCGTCGAGCCAGCCGGTCATCGCGGCGTAGGGGCGCTCGTACTGCGCGGCGAGCTTCGCGTGGCTGACGCCGAGGCCGAGCAGGAAGCGGCCCGGGTGCGAGGCCTCCAGGGCGGACCAGCGGGCGGCGACGTCCACGGCCTCGTACTGCCAGATGCTGAGGATGCCCGTCGCGACGGTGATGGACGAGGTCGCCTCGATCAGCGGGATCGCGTGCTCCACGCCCGCGCTGCCGCCGAGCCAGAGGGCGCCGTAGCCGAGTTCCTCCAACTCGGCGGCGGTCTCGGCCAGTTCCCCGGCGCGGGACGGGTCGGGGTCGCGCAGGCCGCTGTTCCACAGTCCGTACCGGCCGATCGCCCGTGCCGTCGCGCCGTTGTCGCTGAAACCCATGGGCCGTCTCCCACCGTCAGGTCGACTGAAGTCCGATGTCCGTCGTACCAAACGCGGCCCGGTGATCGGGGCATTCCCCGCGGGGCGGCGTGTTCGCCCCCGCCCCTGGCGGGCCGTCACCCGTCACGACGGCGTTCTTCTCAGACAATTCACAGACACCGCCAAGGGTGTTCTCAGCGGCGGCTCACAGGATTCCCCCATGACCGCGTCTCCTTCCTCCGCCGCCGCCGACCTCGCGCGTCCGGACGGCTCCCCCGTGCGGGTCCTCGTCGTGGACGACGAGACCGCCCTGGCCGACCTGCTCTCCATGGCCCTGCGTTACGAGGGCTGGGACGTCCACACCGAGGGCACGGGCGCCGACGCCCTGCGCGCCGCCCGTGAACGGCATCCGGACGCCGTGGTCCTGGACATGATGCTGCCCGACATGGACGGCCTGGAGGTCCTTTCCCGGCTGCGCCGCGACCTGCCCGATGTGCCCGTGCTGTTCCTCACCGCCAGGGACGCCGTCGAGGACCGCATCGCCGGACTCACCGCGGGCGGCGACGACTACGTCACCAAACCCTTCAGCCTGGAGGAGGTCGTCGCCCGGCTGCGCGGCCTGCTGCGCCGGGCCGGCGCGGCCGCCGCCCGCCAGGAGTCGCTGCTGGTCGTCGGGGACCTCGTGCTGAACGAGGACAGCCACGAGGTCAGCCGCGACGGCGTCGGCATCCACCTCACCGCCACCGAGTTCGAGCTGCTGCGCTACCTGATGCGCAATCCGCGCCGGGTGCTCAGCAAGGCGCAGATCCTCGACCGCGTCTGGTCGTACGACTTCGGCGGCCAGGCCAACGTGGTCGAGCTCTACATCTCCTACCTGCGCAAGAAGATCGACGCGGGCCGGACGCCGATGATCCACACCCGGCGGGGCGCCGGATACCTCATCAAGCCGGGCGAGCCGGCGTGAGCCGCGGCGCGCCGGGAGCGCGCCGAGCCCGGACCCGGCGCCGCTGGTCGCTGCGGACCCGGCTGGTGGTCTCCTCGGTCGCGCTCATCGCGGTCGTCTGCGCGGTCATCGGCACCGTCACGGCACTCGCGCTGCAGTCCTTCCTCTACGCCCAGCTGGACGGCCAGGTCGCCGAGGTCGCCAAGCCGGTCCGCATGGGTCCGGGTGACCAGCGGGACCGGCTGCCCGAGGACCGCCGGGGCACCGGTGGCGGCTCCCCCCTGGCCGTCATCACCCGCCCCGGCGTCCCGCCGGGCACCGTCGGGGCACAGGTCGACCGCTCCGGCGAGGTTGTTGCGGCAGGGGTGAGTTCCCGGCCCAGCAGCACCACCGACGACCAGCTCGCCGTCGAACCGCTCACCGCCCAGCAGGCCGCCGTCTTCGCGGACGTCCCGCCGGACGGCGCCCCGCACACCCTGGACGTCCCGGGACTCGGCGCCTTCCGGGTGGTGAGGTCGCAGACCGACGCGTTCGGGCAGGCCTGGATCGTCGGACTGCCCACCGCGAGCGTCCGGGACACCATCGGCACCCTGGTCGTGGTCGAGGTCTGCGTCACCGCGGCGGGCCTGGCCGCCGCGGGTCTGGCCGGCTTCGCCATGATCCGGCTCAATCTGCGGCCGCTGCGCCGGGTCGCCGCCACCGCGACCCGGGTCTCCGAACTGACCCTGCACCACGGCGAGGTGGCGCTCCACGAACGGATGCCCGACGCCGACACCGACCCCCGCACCGAGGTCGGCCAGGTCGGGGCCGCGCTCAACCGCATGCTCGACCACGTCGGCAGCGCCCTGCACGCCCGGCAGGAGAGCGAGGCGCGGGTGCGGCAGTTCGTCGCCGACGCCAGCCACGAACTGCGCACCCCGCTGACGTCGATCCGCGGCTACGCCGAGCTGACCCGGCGCGGGCGCGAGGCCATCGGGCCCGACACCCGCCACGCGCTCGGCCGCATCGAGTCGGAGGCGGCCCGGATGACCACCCTCGTCGAGGACCTGCTGCTGCTCGCCCGGCTCGACGCGGGCCGGCCGCTCAGCCTGGCCGGCACCGACCTGTCGCCGCTGGTCGTCGACGCGGTCGGCGACGCCCGCGCCGCCGGCCGCGACCACCGCTGGCGACTGGAACTGCCCGACGACCCGGCGGTCGTGCGGGGCGACCCGCAGCGGCTGCACCAGGTGCTCACCAATCTGCTGGCCAACGCCCGCACGCACACCCCGCCCGGCACCACCGTGGTGGCCCGCGTCGTGCCGCACGGCCCGGAGGTCCGGGTCGAGGTCGCCGACAACGGCCCCGGCATCCCGCCCGCCCTGCTGCCGCACGTCTTCGAGCGCTTCGCGCGCGGCGACGCCTCCCGCTCCCGGGCGGCCGGCAGCACCGGCCTCGGACTGGCCATCGTGCAGGCGGTGGTGGCCGCGCACGGCGGACGGGTGTCCATCGACAGCCGGCCCGGGGCCACCGTCTTCCGCGTCCACCTGCCCGCCGCGCACTCACAGGCACCGCTCAGGGCGGCCACACCGTCATGACAGCGTGCCCCGGGAGGGTCGTCGGCATGCGAACCCAACAGCTCCCGCCGGCCGGCCAGGAGCAGCGGAGCCCGGGGAGCCTCCCCGCCCGCGAGCACCTGGCCGTCCCCCAGACCGAACCGGTGCTGGACGTCGTGATCCCCGTCTTCAACGAGGAGAAAGACCTCGAAGGCTGCGTTCGCAGACTCCACGCCCACCTGGAGCGGACCTTCCCCTACCCCTTCCGGATCACCGTCGCCGACAACGCCAGCACCGACCGCACGGCGGTGATCGCCGAAACGCTGGCGGCCGCGATACCGGCCGTCACCGCCGTCCACCTGGAGCGCAAGGGCCGCGGGCGCGCCCTGCGCGCGGTGTGGTCCGCCTCCGACGCGCCCGTGCTGGCGTACATGGACGCCGACCTGTCCACCGACCTCAACGCGCTGCTGCCACTGGTCGCCCCCCTCATCTCCGGCCACTCCGACCTGGCGATCGGCTCGCGGCTGGCCCGCAGTTCGCGTGTCGTGCGGGGCGCCAAGAGGGAGTTCGTCTCCCGCTCCTACAACCTCCTGCTGCGGACCTCGCTGGCCGCCCGCTTCTCCGACGCTCAGTGCGGCTTCAAGGCGATCCGCAAGGACGTCGCCGACCGGCTGCTGCCGCTGGTGGAGGACACCGGCTGGTTCTTCGACACCGAGATGCTGGTGCTGGCCGAACGGGCCGGGCTGCGCATCCACGAAGTGCCGGTCGACTGGGTGGACGACCCCCACTCCACCGTGGACCTCGTCCGCACCGCGGCCGACGACCTGCGGGGCCTGTGGCGGATCGGACGGGGTCTCGCCACGGGTGTGCTGCCGCTCGACCGGTTGCGCCGGCCCTTCGGCGACGACCCGCGCGACCGCGACATCGCCGGCGTGCCCGCCGGGCTCGCACGCCAACTGGCCGGATTCTGCGTCGTGGGCGGCCTGAGCACCGTCGTGTACCTGCTGCTCTTCGCGCTCCTGCGCGGCACGGCCGGGGCCCAGCCGGCCAACGCGCTGGCCCTGCTGGTGTCGGCGGTCGGCAACACCGCCGCCAACCGGCGGCTGACCTTCGGTGTGCGCGGCCGGGACCAGGCCCTGCGCCACCAGGCGCAGGGCCTGGTCGTGTTCGGCATCGGCCTGGCGCTCACCAGCGGCTCACTGGCCGCCCTGCACAGCGCGAACGGCAGCCCCTCGCGTGGCACCGAGATCGCCGTCCTCGTCGCGGCCAACCTGGCCGCGACCGTTCTGCGCTTCCTGCTGCTCCGCGCCTGGGTCTTCCCGGACCGCGCGGGCCCCGGTGCCGTATTGCGCGTATCGCCCGCATCGACCGTGCCGGTCCGGCCGGGCGCCCCGCACGCCCTCCCGACGCCCCTCGTCCCGCACGATGCCGCGGCGCCCGTGACGACCGCGGACCACGAGGCACACGACCCCGGGAGCCACCGATGACCACGTCGCACCACGCGCCGGAGGGGAACCCGCCCACTATCCCTCCACTTCCGGGGCACATCCCCGCGGCCGTCCACCGCTCCCCGGTCCCGGCCGACGCGCCACCGCCAGGGGCCACGGGGCGCAGCCCGGTCCCGCAGGGCGCGCCCCCGCCCTCCCCGCGCCCTCGCGGAACCGCCGGACCGGTCGCCCGTCTGTGGCGCGGACAACCGGAGGACCCCCGCTGGGCCCGGCCGGCCCTCCTCGCGCTGCTCGTCCTCACGGCCGTCGTCTACTTGTGGGACCTGGGCGCCTCGGGATGGGCGAACTCCTTCTACTCGGCCGCCGTCCAGGCGGGCGCCGAGAGCTGGAAGGCGTTCTTCTTCGGCTCCTCGGACGCCGGCAACTCCATCACCGTCGACAAGCCCCCGGCCGCGCTCTGGCCGATGGCGCTGTCGGTGCGGCTCTTCGGGCTGAACTCCTGGGCGATCCTGGTGCCCGAGGCGCTGATGGGCGTGGCCGCGGTGGGCGTGCTGCACGCCACCGTGCGGCGGCGTTCCGGCGCGGCCGCGGGGCTGATCGCGGGGCTCGCGTTCGCCCTCACGCCGGTCGCCGCGCTGATGTTCCGCTTCAACAACCCGGACGCCCTGCTGTGCCTGCTGATGGTGGTGGCGGTGCACTGCGTGCTGCGCGCCCTGGAGGACGCCCGGACGAAGTGGCTGCTGCTCGCGGGCGTCGCCTTCGGCCTCGCCTTCCTGACCAAGACGCTGCAGGCGTGGCTGATCCTGCCGCCGTTGGCGGTCGTGTATGCGGTGTGCGCGCCCACGCGCGTCCGGCGGCGGTTCGCGCAACTCGGCCTCGCGGGGCTGGCCGCCGTGCTCTCCGGGGGCTGGTGGGTCGCGGTCGTCGAGCTGTGGCCGGCGTCCTCGCGCCCGTACATCGGCGGCTCGCAGGACAACAGCTTCCTGTCGCTGACCTTCGGCTACAACGGCCTCGGCCGGATCACCGGCGACGAGACCGGATCCGTCGGCGGTGGCGGTGGCGGCGGCGCGGGCGGCGGCCAGTGGGGCGCGACCGGCTGGAGCCGGCTGTTCGGCACCGACATGGGCGGTCAGATCGCGTGGCTGCTGCCCGCCGCGTTCGTGCTGCTCGTGGCGGGCCTGTGGCTGACCCGGCGGGCGCCCCGCACCGACACCACGCGCGCGGCTCTCCTGGTGTGGGGCGGGGCGCTGGTCTTCACCTTCCTGACCTTCAGTTTCATGTCCGGGATCTTCCACCAGTACTACAACATCGCCCTGGCGCCCTACATCGCGGCGACGGCCGGCACGGGCGTCGTGCCGCTGTGGGAGCGGCGCCGGCACCCGGCCGCGTCGGCGCTGCTCGCGGGCACGGCCGCCGTGACGGCCGTGTGGTCGTGGGCCCTGCTGGGGCGCTCGGCGGACTGGTTCCCGTGGGTGCGGTACGCGGTGCTCGCCGCCGGGATCGCCGCGGCCCTCGGGTTGCTGCTGACGGCACGGCTGGGCCGGCACCTCGCCCTGGCCGCGGCAGGGTTGGGCCTCGCGGCGGCGCTCGGCGGGCCGCTGGCGTACACGCTGCAGACGGCCGGCACCGCGCACACGGGCTCCATCGTGACGGCCGGACCCGCGGTGCGCGGCGGCATGGGCGGGCCGGGCGGCATGCGCCGCGGTGCCGGGGGCTTCCCCGGCGGCGGGCAGGGGCCGCAGGGCCGGGCCCCGCAGGGCTTCCCCGGTGCTGGGCAGGGCTTCCCCGGCGCCCCCCGCGGCAATGGCGGCGCCACCGGACGCGGCGGCACGGGCGGCCTCGGCGGCCTGCTGAACGGGGCGGCCGTGAGCGACGCCGCCAAGAAGGCGCTGCTCGCCGACGCCGGCACGTACACCTGGGTGGCCGCCGCGATCGGCTCGCAGAACGCGGCGAGCTACCAACTGGCCACCGGAAAGCCCGTGATGGCCATCGGCGGCTTCAACGGCAGTGACCCCTCGCCCACGCTCGACCGGTTCAAGGCCTGGGTGGCACAGGGGCGGATCCACTGGTTCATCGCCTCCGGCGGCACGGGAGGCATGGGCGGCGGCGGCCGGGGCAGCAGCGACCGGGGTACCGCCGCACAGATCAGCTCATGGGTGGAGGAGAACTTCGGCTCCATGACCCTGGGCGGAGTGACCGTCTACGACCTGACCGACCCGAGCTGACCCAGGTCGTGGACGCGGGAAGGGCGGCGGCCGGTCGGCCGCCGCCCTTCCCCTGCCCGCGGTTCAGTCCTCGGAGGGCGCCAGCCGGGCCGGGAAGCCGCCCGTCGCGATGGGCCCCCACCGCTCGGGGGTCACCCGGACCAGCGACTTGCCCTGCTTGAGCATCGCGGCACGGTACTCGTCCCAGTCCGGGTGCTCGCCGGCGATGTTGCGGTAGTACTCCACGAGCGGCTCGACCGACTCCGGCGGGTCGATGACCTCGGCGGTGCCGTCGATCTGGACCCAGGGCCCGTCCCACTCGTCGGAGAGCACGATCACGCTCGCCCGCGGGTCGCGGCGCGCGTTGCGGGTCTTGGCCCGTTCGGGGTACGTGGAGATCACCAGCCGCCCGGAGTCGTCGACGCCGCAGGTGACGGGGGAGCCCTGGGGGCGTCCGTCCGCGCGGGTGGTCAGCAGCAGGGCGTGGTGGCGCGGGCGGACGAACTCCAGCAACTGATCGAGCTGCACGGAGGTGTTGGTCGCGATGTAGGCCATGACAGCAGCCTATGCCGCCGGTGGCTGCGGGGCAGGGAGGGCGGTGCCCTGCACGGCCTGGATGTCGAGCTCGACCTTCACGGTGGTGCCGACGGCGACGATGCCGGCCTGGACGACCTGGTTGTAGTGCATGGCGAAGTCCTCCCGCCGCAGTTGCGCCGTCGCGCGGAAGGCGGCGCGCATCCCGCCCCACTGGTCCGGGCCGGTGCCCAGGTAGGCCAGGTCGAGGTCGACCGGGCGGGTCACGCCGCGCATCGCCAGCTCGCCGTGCACGGTCCAGCGGTCCTCGGCGGACTGCTCCAGGGAGGTGCTGCGGTAGGTGACGCTGGGGTGCGCCGCCACGTCCAGGAAGTCGGGGGAGCGCAGGTGCGCGTCGCGGGTGCCGTTGCCGGTGTCGATGGACGCGGCGTCGATGACGGCCTGCACGGTGGAGCCCAGCGGCTGCTCGGCGATCTCGATGCTCGCCGCGAAGCCCTTGAACCGGCCGTGCACGCTGGACAGCCCGAGGTGCTGGGCGACGGCGCGGATCTCGGAGTGGGCGGGGTCGACGGTCCACACGCCGGGCGGGGGCAGTTCGACGCCGCCGGCGCGGGCGAGTGTCACGGTGCCGACGTCGGCCGATCCCGAGGCGGTGACCAGGGCCGTCGCCGCCGCGGGGCGGTAGCCGACGGCCGTCACGATGACCGTGTACGCGCCCTGGGCCAGCGCGGCGGTGCGCAGCGCGCCCTCGGCGTCCGCGGTCTCGCGGGCGACCTGCTGACCCGTCATGTCGGTGACCGTCAGCACGGCGTGCGGCACTGCCCAGCCGTCCTTGGTCCGCACCCGCCCCCGCAGGCCCGTCTTCCCGGTCGTGGTCATGCTCATCGCTCGCCTTCCGTTGCGTGTGTGTCCCCCCGGGGACCGGGGCCCGGGGCATTCCCCGGGCCCCTGCGGGAGCCACCTGGTGCGGTCCCTCCCGGACGGTGCGCGGCCGTCCCCTGCCGGCGCCGTCCGGACCTGGACCAGGTGCCCCCCGGGGCAGCCGGTTCGTGCGTCTCCGCAGGCACACGAGCCGGCCGTTCTGGAGCGGGTCCCGCTCACCCCTCGGGGTGGCTGAGCTCCACGTCGACGTCCTTGGCGCTCTCGTCCCCGACCCGGATCGTGGTCGCGACCGGCGGGTAGCCGCTGGCTATGAGCGAGTACTCGCCCGCGTCCAGGTCGCCGAAGGCGTACGCGCCGTCGCCGCCGGTCGTGGAGGTGGCCACGACGTTCCCTGCGCCGTCCACGAGGGTGACGCGCGCCTCGGGCAGCGGCATCCTGCTCGCGCCGCCGAGGACGGTGCCCTGGACGCTGCCGCCGAGCCGCAGCGCGACGTCGACGTGGGTCGGGGCGGTGCCGGCGACCTCGACGGGCAGGGCGACCGGCCGGAAACCGGTGGCGTTGACCGCGAGGGTGAAGTCGCCGGCCGGGAGGGCGCCGAAGCCGAAGCCGCCGTCCTGCCCGGTGCCGCCGCTGGCCAGCACCTCGCCAAGGACGTCGGTGACGACGACCACGGCGCCGTGCACCGGGAAGCCGTCGGCCTCGGAGGTGACGGTGCCGGTGAGGCCGCCGGTGCCGGACAGGACGACGTCGTAGGGGACCGGGTCCTCGCCGGCCACGACCGTGGAGGCCTGCGGCTGGTGGCCGTCGGCCGCCGCGATCAGCACGTACGAGCCGGCGCCGGGCGTGGTGAGCACGTAGCCGCCGTCGGGGCCGGTGGCGGCCCGGCCGAGCTGCGTGCCGGTGAGCGAGATCAGGGTGAGCGTGGCGTGTGCGACGCCGGTGCCCTCGGAGTTGCGGACCTGGCCGTGGATCATGGGGCCCTCCTGGACGGGTACGGGCGCTGGTGCGGGTTCGGGCGCGGGCGCGGGGACGGGTGCGGACACGGGCAGCGGGGCGGCCGCGGCCGCGGGCGCCGGCTCTTGGTGCGCGGGCACGCCGGCGGCCTGCTGCAGACCGCTGGAGGTCCGCAGCGGCACCTCCTTGATGAAGAGCACCACCAGCAGCGCGAGGAACGCCACGGGGGCCGCCACCAGGAACACGTCGCCCGCGCCGTGGCCGTACGCGGTCTCCACGACGTTGCGGATCGGCGCCGGGAGCGACGCGAGGTCCGGGATGCCGCCGCCGGAGGAGCCGGTGGAGTCCACGCCGAGCGCGGACAGGCCGTCCGTGGTGTAGCGGGTGACCCGGTTGGCGAGCACGGCGCCCAGTGCGGAGACGCCGACCGCGCCGCCGAGGGTGCGGAAGAAGGTGACCATGGAGCTCGCCGCGCCGAGGTCGGCGGCGCCCACCTGGTTCTGCACGGCGAGGACCAGGTTCTGCATCATCATGCCGAGGCCCAGGCCCAGCAGCGCCATGAAGATCGCCAGGTGCCAGTAGACGCTGTCGTACCGCAGCGAGCCGAGCAGGCCCAGCCCCGCGGTGAGCAGCACGCCGCCGGAGACCAGGATCGCCTTCCAGCGGCCGGTCCGGGTGATGATCTGGCCGGAGACGGTGGAGGAGACGAACAGGCCCGCGATCAACGGGATGGTCAGGACGCCGGACATGGTCGGCGACTTGCCCCGCGCCAGCTGGAAGTACTGGCTCAGGAAGACGGTGCCGCTGTACACCCCCACGCCCACGAAGAGCGAGGCGACCGAGGTCAGGCTGATGGTCTTGTTGCGGAACAGCCGCAGCGGCATGATCGGCTCGCGCGCGCGGGACTCGATCAGCACGAAGACCAGGGCCAGCAGCACCGCGCCGCCGGTCATGGTCCAGGTCTGCCAGGAGATCCACGCGTACTTGTCGCCGGCGAAGGTGACCCAGACGAGCAGCAGGCTGACGGCGGCGGTGACGAACGTGGCGCCCGCCCAGTCGACCTTGGCCTGGCGCTTCACGACCGGCAGGTTCAGGGTCTTCTGCAGCACGATCAGCGCGAGGACCGCGAAGGGCACGCCGACGTAGAAGCACCAGCGCCAGCCGAGCCAGTCGGTGTCGACGATGACGCCGCCGAGCAGCGGGCCGCCGACGGTGCCGACCGCGAAGGCCGCGCCGAGGTAGCCGCTGTAGCGGCCGCGCTCCCGCGGCGAGATCATCGAGGCCATGATGACCTGGGTCAGCGCGATCAGGCCGCCGACGCCGACGCCCTGGACGACGCGGCAGGCGATCAGCTCGCTCGTGTTCTGCGAGACGCCCGCGACGAGCGAGCCGATCACGTAGATCACCAGCGCCAGCTGGACCAGCAGCTTCTTGCTGAACAGGTCGGACAGCTTGCCCCAGAGCGGGGTGGTGGCGGTGGTGGTGAGCAGGGCGGCGGTGATGACCCAGGTGTAGGCGCTCTGACCACCGTGCAGATCGGAGATGATCCTCGGCAGGGCGTTGGAGACGATCGTGGACGACAGGATCGCCACGAACAAGCCGAGGATCAGCCCGGTCAGGGCCTCCATGATCTGCCGGTGCGACATGGGGGCCGCGTGTCCCGCGTGGGCCTCGGCCCCCCGCACACCGGCCGGTGATGCGGTTGTTGCCATCGTCATCCTCTTCACGTCGTGATCGTTTGCGTACGGGGGCGGCAGTCGGCCGTGAAGGCCGTGCGCAGCCGTTCCAGCAGCCCGCAGAGGACCATCACGTCCTCGTCGGGCCAGTCCCGCAGGTGGTGGGCGAGCGAGGCGGCGACCCCGTCGAGTGCGGCGTGGAGCACGTCCTTGCCGCCGGGGGTCAGCCGCAGCAGGCGCGACCGTCTGTCGTGCGGATCGGGCAGCCGGTCGATCCAGCCGCGTTCCGCGAGGTGGGCGACATGGCGGCTGGTGACCGACATGTCGATGTCGAGCAGTTCCGCCAGGCGGCTCATGCGCAGCTCGTCGTGGCGGCCCACCGCCGCGAGCACGCCGAGCGAGGCGGGCGGGCAGTCCTGCGGGCACGAGCGGCTGAGCTCGCGGGCCACGGCGGGGATGGCGCGCAGCTGGTGTGCCAGCTCCCCGTACAGCTCCTGCGATGCCATGGGACCGTCGCCTTCCCTTCGGACTATTGGTTGCCTTGAGCAACCGTAAGATTGTTTGGTTGCTGCAGGCAAATTCTTTCGGGTAAAAAAAGTCCAAAAGGAACGGCCCGCCTCCGGTCAAGAAGGCGGGCCGGGCGGTAAAGCGCAGGTCAGGCGGATGCCTCGGTGAGCAGCTCCAGCTCCTCGGCGGTCAGCTCCAGCTCCGCCGAGGCCAGCAGCGCGGGCAGCTGCTCGGGCGTCCGGGCGCTGGCGATCGGTGCCACGACCGTCGGCCGGGACCGCACCCAGGCCAGCGCCACGCTCGCCGGCTCGGCGCCGTGCGCGGCGGCCACCTCGTCCAGCGCGGCCAGCACGCGCGGGCCGCGTGCGGACTCCAGGTAGGCACCTGCCGCGCCCGCGCGGGGGCTGTCCACCGCGACGCCGGGCCGGTACTTGCCGGTGAGGAAGCCGCGGGCCAGGCCGAAGTACGGGACCGAGGCCAGCCCGTGCGCCCGCACCACCTCGCGCAGCGCCCCCTCGTACTCCCGCTCCACCAGGTTGTAGTGCTGCTGGAGCGCCACGTACTTCGCCAGGCCCTCCCGGTCGGAGAACTCCAGCGAGGCCGTCAGCCGCTCCGGGCTGATGTTGGACGCGGCGATGTACCGCACCTTGCCCTCGCGGACCAGCGCGTCCATCGCGCCGACGATCTCCTCCACCGGCGTCTCGACGTCGTCGAAGTGCGTGTAGTAGAGGTCGATGTGGTCCGTGCCGAGCCGGCGCAGCGACTCCTCCGCCGCGGACTTGATCGTCTCGGCCTTCAGCCCCTTGAAGTCCGGGTGCGAGCCGACCTTGGTGGCGACGATCACGTCGTCGCGCCGCCCGCGCCCGGCCAGCCATGCGCCGATCAGGCGCTCGGACTCGCCGCCGCTGTGCCCGGGGACCCAGGCCGAGTAGGCGTCCGCGGTGTCGACGAAGTTGCCGCCGGCCGCGGTGTACGCGTCCAGGACGGCGAAGGAGGTCTCCTTGTCGGCCGTCCAGCCGAAGACGTTGCCGCCGAGGGAGAGGGGGAAGACATCGAGATCAGAACTGCCGATGAGTGCCATGGAACGTGCGACACCGTTTCGACGGGCGGTATTCCCGCACCCGTTCCCCGGTTGTCCGGGCCCCAGGGGTGACCGGCCCGACAGGACTTCGCTAGGGTCCTGCACCATGACTACCCCTGACAACAATTACGACCCGGCCGGCAACACCCAGATGTTCCGCGCCTTCGTCGACGAGGAGCCCGCGCAGGCCCAGGCCTCGGGCGGCGGCAACCGGACGGGACTGATCGTCGGCATCATCGCGGCCGTCGTGGTCGTGGCCGCCGTCGCCTGGTTCGCCCTGTCCTGACCCGTCACCGGTGCCCGGGCCGCCCGGTCACCGGAACAGTGCCGCCGGTTCGAGGCGGGAGTGTGCGCCCGGCCTGCTGAAGGTGCGCGCCCCGCCGGGCGCCCGGCCCACCGCGTTCGCGCGCTCACGGGACCCGGACGGAGACGTCCCGGGTCTCGGCGTGCATGCCCGGGGGGACGCGCCAGGCGTCGACGCACACCGTCCACGTGCGCATGGACCGCGCCCCGCCCGCGAGAGGCACCGGCACCGGGTCGCTGCTCCCGATCGTGGCC
This sequence comes from Streptomyces sp. NPDC046977, assembly GCF_040644455.1. Lineage (NCBI taxonomy): Bacteria > Bacillati > Actinomycetota > Actinomycetes > Kitasatosporales > Streptomycetaceae > Streptomyces > Streptomyces sp. NPDC046977. The sequence goes on along the minus strand of NZ_JBEYWO010000005.1, from coordinate 48,680 downwards.
CAGTCGATGCCGAGCGGGCCGATGATGTGGGTGCCGAACAGCAGCGTGCCCGAAGTGGCCGGGCTGTCACCGGTGTTGGCCAGTGTCACCGTGACGTTCTCGCACCAGCGGTCCCCGGTGGCGGTACGGACCACCGCGCCCACCGCCAGGTGGGCGGCTCCGTCCGGCGAACCGGGCGGTGTCGCCGAGGGCACCGGGGACGGCGCGGTGGCCGTGGGCATGTTCATCGCGGCACTGCCCGCGGGGCCGGGGGCGCCGAGCGCGACCCGGCCCGCTCCCGCGCTCTCGCAGTCCGGGCCCAGGGCGGCGAAGGTGCCGAGGCAGACGACGGCGGCCGAGGCCGCGGCGAGTGCGCCCCGCCGACCGGTCGGTATGTGCGCCATCGCACCAGTGTAATGACGAACCGTCAGTACCGAGGGCCCGAACCGGCGCATCCGTCACGGCCGGTCCGGGCAACGGCTCAGTGCTCCGCGGTGAGTCCCTCGCGCAGCTGCGCCAACGTGCGGGTCAGCAGCCGGGAGACGTGCATCTGGGAGATGCCGACCTCCTCGCCGATCTGCGACTGGGTCATGTTGGCGAAGAAGCGGAGCATGATGATCCGCCTTTCGCGCGGCGGGAGTTGGGCGAGCAGCGGCTTGAGCGACTCGCGGTACTCCACGCCCTCCAGCGCGGCGTCCTCGTAGCCCAGCCGGTCGGCGAGCGAGCCCTCGCCGCCGTCGTCCTCCGGCGGCGGGGAGTCCAGCGAGCTGGCGGTGTAGGCGTTGCCGACCGCGAGGCCGTCGACCACGTCCTCCTCCGACACGCCCAGCGCGACGGCGAGTTCGGCGACGGTCGGCGAGCGGTCCAGCTTCTGCGCGAGCTCGTCGCTGGTCTTGGTCAGCGCCAGCCGCAGCTCCTGGAGCCGGCGCGGTACCCGCACCGACCACGAGGTGTCGCGGAAGAAGCGCTTGACCTCGCCGACGATGGTGGGCATCGCGAAGGTCGGGAACTCCACACCGCGGTTGCAGTCGAAGCGGTCGATGGCCTTGATGAGACCGATCGTGCCGACCTGGACGATGTCCTCCATCGGCTCGTTGCGGCTGCGGAAGCGCGCCGCCGCGTACCGCACGAGCGGGAGGTTGAGTTCGATGAGCGTGTCCCGCACATAGGCCCGCTCGGGGCTGTCGTCCGTCAGCTCGGAGAGCCGCAGGAACAGCGAGCGGGACAGCGTACGGGTGTCGACGACGGCGGGACCGGCGATGTCGAGGCTGTCGACAGGAGCATCGTGCGGCGCCTCGGTGTTCAGCACCTTCGGACTGCCCACTTCTACGGACATGCCACCCCCTTGAGGTCGCGGACGGGTGTCGCGGGCGACGGTTCGTTCCTCCACTGGAATACCGGAGGCCGGACCGCGACAAACGCTGTTCCCGCAGAATGTCACATGTCGGCAACACGCTGTAGCGCCATGTCGACTTATTTCCGCAGGGAGGGTCGCCCGCAAAGGTTACGATTCGAGCTGATTTGCGGATCGCAGCCGAGCGAAGCTCCGGGACAGCAAACGCGACACATGCATCTGCGAAACCCCCAGTTCCGCACTGATCTGGGACTGGGTCAGATTGCCGAAGTAGCGCAGCAGGAGGATCCGCCGCTCGCGCTCGGGCAGCTGCACCAGCAGATGCCGTACGAGGTCGCGGTGCTCGACCCCGGTCAGCGCCGGGTCCTCGTAACCGAGCCGGTCCAGCAGCCCCGGCGACCCCTCCCCGCCCTCCTGCGCCGCCTCCAGCGAGGTCGCGTGGTAGGCCCGCCCTGCCTCCAGGCAGGCCAGCACCTCGTCCTCGGACAGCTTCAGCCGCTCGGCGATCTCGGCGGTGGTGGGGGTCCGCCCGTGGGCCACCGTCAGGTCCTCGATGGCGCCGCTGACCTGCACCCACAGCTCGTGCAGCCGGCGGGGTACGTGGACGGTGCGGACGTTGTCCCTGAAGTAACGTTTGATCTCGCCGACCACGGTCGGCATCGCGAAGGTCGGGAACTGCACACCGCGCTCCGGGTCGAACCGGTCGATCGCGTTGATCAGCCCGATCGTGCCGACCTGGACGACGTCCTCCATCGGCTCGTTGCGGCTGCGGAAGCGCGCCGCCGCGTACCGCACCAGCGGAAGGTTGACCTCGATCAGGGCGGCCCGCACGCGCGCGTGGTCCGGGGTCCCCGGCTCCAGCCCGGTCAGCTGCTCGAACAGCACCTGGGTCAGGGCCCGTGCCTCGATCGCGTTGGTGTTGGTGGTCCCGGAGCGGGTCCCGCCGGGCCGGCCGACCGGGCGGCCCGTGCCGTCGGGACCGGATCCGCCCTCCTGGGACTCCCCGGCCTCCGGAGCGGCGTGACCGTCCTGGGCGTCGGGGACCGCCGTGTCCTTCGCGTCACCGGCGGGCTCCCGCCCGTCGTGGCCGTCCGCGGCCTCCCGGGCACTGTGGATCCGCCGGCCGTCCCGGCCGCTCCCTCCCTCGCCCCGGGCGTCCTCCGTACCGGTCCCGCTGTCGTCGCCGGGAATTGCTGGTGACGCCGTACGGGCCGACACGGGCATGCCACTCCTCATCGGTCCACTCATCCGGCAAAAGCGGTCATAGCATCACAATTCATGTGCACTGTGTGCAAGCGAGGCGCGGTGCTAGACGAAAAAGCCCTCCGCCCGGCGGGCGAAGGGCTGTTCGGGACCGGGGTCGGCCGGGGCCGTCACTCGACGACGTAGTCGGCGACCACCCATGTGGCGAATTCCTGCCACTGCGCCACTCCTGCCTGGTGGGCGGGGTGCCACAGATAGGCGGCGAGGTCGCTCTCGTCGGCGACCGAGGCGTTGAGGGCGAAGTCGTAGGCGATGGGGCGCGGCGAGATGTTCCAGCCGAGCTCCCAGGAGAGGAGTTCCGGGATCAGGCCGTCGAGCTGCTCAAAGGCCCGCACGCCCGCCACCACGCGCGGGTCGTCGCGTTCGACGCCCTCGTTGAGCTTGAACAGGACCAGGTGGCGAATCATGGCGCCGGCTCCTCGAGGTCGTGGCCGATCAGTTGATCAGCGCGGTCATGAACTCACCGACGCCCTTGGCGGCGTCCGATATGCCCTGGAAGCCCACCTGTACAAGATCAGCGGCACGTCCGGGCGACGTGATGATCGTATAGAGCACGAAGACCACGAGGACGTACATGGTGACTTTCTTCGCCTGCGCCATGGCTGGAGTGTATCCACCGGATGGGCTAATCAGGCGGTCTCATGTGGCGTCACCTCAGGCTCTTCGCAGGTGCTCCCGAGAGGTGGCCGCGGCGCCTCGCGGGCGGGCCCGCAACGCCCCCGCGGCCTGCCCGGACGGCCGTGCGCGGGGCCGTGCGCGGGGTCGTGCCGCGCCGCCCGGCGCGGGGCCGACGGGGCGTCAGCGGGCCCGGCTCCCGTGCCGCCTTCCGGGCCGTCAGTTCCCGCGTCCGCGGAGCGGCCCGCCCGGTGATCACCCGGATGCGGACGCCCGGTGGCAGGGGCATTCCCCCGCCCCTACGGTGCGTAATTGACTGATCACCATACGGAAAACGCGCTGCGTCCCCCCACGACCGCGCCACTTTGCGGAGGTTTCCTTGACCGTGCGTCAGATATCCCGACGCTTGTCCCTCCCCCGTGTCGCGGCCGCCGTCGTCGCCCCGGCACTGCTCGCGCTCGGGCTGCCCGCCGTCCTGCCGGCCGCGGCCGCCGGGACCGGCACCCCCGTGTCCCCGCTGACGCTGCAGCGGACCGTGACGACGGCGGGCGACGGCTTCGCCCACGCCGGCGGCGCGGGCGGCACCGGCGCACGGCTCGCGGCGGAGCCCCCGAAGGGCAGCACGCTCGACGCCGGTGTCGTGTTCTTCTCCTCCGACAGCGCTCCCGCCGACCCGGCGGGCGTCGCCAGTGCCTACCACTTCGGCGACGGCACGACGTCCGTGACCCTGCCGGACGCCGCCGTCACCACCACGACCGTCGGCGGCCGCACCATCGCCATGGCACAGGTGCCGGCCGACTTCACCGGCCGGGCCGCCGACGCCACCTTCACCGGCACCGTCGACGGGGGCACCGCGACCCGCTGGCGGCTCGCCGCCACCTACACCGGGGGCGCCGCCAAGGGCGCGGTCCCCAAGCGCGTGGTGCTCGTCGCCGGTCCCGCCGCCCTGGTCGAGGACGGCGACACCCCGCGTGCCGCGGTCCCGCAGATCGCGGCCGCGGCGGCACGGACGGTACGGGTCGGCGGTCTGCTCGACGACGCCGTCGGCGCCGCGGCCTCCCCGGTCGGGGTCCGCGTCGACAGCGGGGCGACCCAGGGGTCACCGGTGACCATCGGCGCCGGGGAGTTCGCCGCCGTCGGCGACAGCGCCTGGCAGCCGGGGGCGACCACCGCGGACGGCAGGTTCACCGGCGGCCGCGGCACCGCGGGCGTCGCCCTGGCGTACGGCTTCAGCTACCCCCAGGCCGCCCAGCCCGAGTTCAGGACGTCGAGCATCACCGACGTCGACGGCGGCGGCCTCGCCCCCGGGGACGCCGTCGCCGTCTCGCGCTCCGTGGTGAACACCGGCGACGCCCCCGCCACGGGCGTCGTCCTCACCGACACCCTCACCAATCTCACCGGCGTGACGAACGTCCGGGTCGACGGTGCCACGCCGCCGCCGGACACCGTCACCGTCACCGCGACGTCGGTCACCGCGCGGCTCGGCACCGGCGCGGGTGCCGCGTCCGGCGGCACCCTGGCCGCCGGAGGGACGGTGACCCTCTCCTACACGGCACGGGTGGCCGCCGCCCCCTCCGGCCCGACCGCGACCTCCTCGGCCACGGTGGCCTTCGGCAACGGGGTGGCCGGACCCAGCGACCTGAACCTGGGCATCGCCACGCCCGACATCGCGCTGAGCCCGGCGAGCCTGGACTTCGGCAGCGCACCGCTGAACACCACCGGCGCGGCACGGACGTTCACGCTCACCAACCGCGGCACCACGCCCCGGACCGTGAACGGCGTGACCCTGTCCGGCGCGGACACCGCGGACTTCGCGCTCGGCACCGGCACCTGCGCGGGCACCCTCGCCCCGCGGGCGCACTGCACGATCGCCGTGACCTTCCGGCCCACGGCGGCCGGGCCGCGCACCGCCGCGCTGACCGTGGACACCACCGCGGGCGTCCGCAGCGCGGCGCTGTCCGGCACGGGTCTCGCGGCCACGGGCGGCACCGCCGATGTGCAGATCACCCTCAGCGCGCCCGAGGGGGTCGGGCCGCGCGGCCCGATGACGTACACCGTGCGGGTGGTCAACAACGGCCCGGACACCGCCACCGGCGTGGCCGCCACGCTGGAGCTCCTCGGCCGCGGACGCCCCTTTGAGGACGATCCGGGCCCGGGCCCCGAGGACGGCCCCGTCCCCGACATCACCTGGTGGGGGGCGAGCACCCGCGCCGCCTCCGGCGGTGTGCGGTTCCTCAGCGGCGGCGGCCCGCACCCGTCGATCCAGCGGGTCGTGTGGACCATCGGCGATCTGGCGCCCGGGCGTACGGCGACCTTCGAGGTCGACCTGACCGCTCCGTCCCGCCTCGGTCCGGTCATCTCGACGGCCCGTGCCGTCACCGGCACGCCTGACCCCGACCCGGAGAACAACGTCGCGACCGTCACCACCCGGGTGACGCGCGACGAGGACTGATCCGCGGCGCGGGCGGCAGGCCCGGCAGCTCCGGCTGCCGGGCCTCCGGCGATCGGTGATGTCGCGCCCGGGCGTACGGCGACCTTCGAGGTCGACCTGATCGCGCCGTCCGGCTTCGGGCCGGTCACCGTCGTCACCTGGGTGACGGCGCGGGCGGCAGGCCGGCGACGACGCGGGGCCCGGCAACTGCGGCTGCCGGGTCGTCAGCCGATCGGACGCACGCTCGCGCCGATCTGCTTCATGCACGCGTCGTCGTACGCCAGCAGGGTGACGATCCCCTTCATGCTGCCGCTGTACTCCGCGACCATGGTCCAGCCGCGCTGCTGGAGGATCACGCGGATGTCGTAGATCCCACCGGTTCTGTCCTTGTGCCGCACGGGCTCCTGCCGCTGCCGCCAGTCACGTTCGCGCAGCTCGCGCACGAGCGCGTCGTAGCGCTCGGTGGCGATCGCGGTCTGCCGGCCGACGGCCTTGTAGCCGAGGCCGCACGACCGCGGCGTGCCCGCCGGGGCGTCCTCGTTCAGCCCCGAGTACTCCGGTTCGCTCGCCGGTACCTCCGCGTCCGCCGCGGCGGTGTCGAGGTCCGCCCGTACGACCTGCCTCGTCAGCGGTCCCGTGCCCGTGGGCCGCGGTGACAGCGGGGCGGCAGCCGCTCCGGTGCCGGTGTCGCAGCCCGCGGCTCCGAGCGCGATGACCGCTGCCGCGGCGGCAGCCCACTTCGTCCTGCGCACAGCTGAACCCCTCCCAGGTCCGCGGGGCCGTGTGCCCCCCCATGATCAAGAGAGGAGTCTGTCACTCGCGGGAGTACGGGGCCGAGCGATTTCCGGGCCGTGGGGGTTCCGCGGCGGTTGCCAAAGCCGAAGGGCGGCGACCAGGAAACTTCCTGGTCGCCGCCCTTCACCTGCTCAGAGCGGTAGCGGTGGGATTTGAACCCACGGAGGAGTTGCCCCCTCACACGCTTTCGAGGCGTGCTCCTTAGGCCGCTCGGACACGCTACCGAGGGAGAGCTTAGCGGACGTCCGGGTGTGCTCCGAAATCGTTTGTGCGAAAGAAGCGCGTGAGCAGCTCACCGCACTCCTCCGCGAGCACCCCGGAGATCACTTCCGGGCGGTGGTTCAGGCGCCGGTCGCGCACCAGGTCCCAGAGCGAACCGGCCGCGCCGGCCTTCTCGTCGAGGGCGCCGTAGACCACACGGTCCAGCCGGGACAGGACCACGGCGCCCGCGCACATGGTGCACGGCTCCAGGGTCACGACCAGCGTGCAGCCGCCCAGCCGCCAGGAACCGGCCGTCCTGGCGGCCTCGCGGATCGCCAGGACCTCAGCGTGGGCGGTCGGGTCGCCGGCCGCCTCCCGTTCGTTGCGGCCCCGGCCGATGACCGTGCCGTCCGCGGACAGCACGACCGCGCCCACCGGCACGTCGCCGGTGCGCGGGGCGAGGGTCGCTTCGTGGAGGGCGAGCCGCATGGGCTCGGCCCAGGGGTCGCGGAGCGGGTCGGTCAGCGGACCGCCTCCAGAACGTCCGCGCAGCCCAGCGAGTCGGCGATCTCGCCGAGGGCCTCGCCCGTCAGCGCGCCGTCGCCGCTGAGCGCGAGCAGCTCCTTGTCGTCCATCCCCAGGTCCTTGAGGAGCTCGGCGTCGCCGAGGGGGCCCACGGGGACGTGTACCTCCTTCGGCCCCGGCACCACGTCGTCGTCGAGTTCCTCGCTGTCACCCTCCTCGGTGCCGTCGAGGTCGACGATCTCGTCCAGGTCCTCGGGGTCGCGCCCGAGCAGCTCGTCGGTGAGCAGGATCTCGCCGTAGGAGCTGCGGGCCGCCGCCGCGGCGTCGGACACGTAGATCCGGGGGTCCTCCTCACCGTCGACGCGGACGACGCCGAACCAGGCGTCCTCCTGCTCGATGAAGACCAGGACCGTATCCTCCTCGGTCGAGGCGGCGCGGGCCACCTCGGTCAGGTCGCCGAGGGTTTCCACATCGTCGAGATCGGTCTCGCGCGCTTCCCAACCGTCCTCGGTGCGCGCGAGCAGTGCGGCGAAATACACCGTGACTCTCCCACAGGTCTCAGGCCGTCCGGACTTTCGGGCGGGAGCCGGATGATCAGCTCGGGGTCCCCGCCCACACTCGGCATCGTGGCAGAAACCTCGGCTTTGCGAAGGGTCTTCCGCGCGTGCCGCGTGCCAGGGCTTCCGGCTTTTTCCCTGCGGCGGCCTGCGCGGACCCGCCGGAACAGCTCCGGCGGGGGTGGTTCGCCCGTCCCGGTGGCCTACCAGCGGAAGGTGCGCATCCGCATCTGCTGGCGCGCCCGCGCCGCGCGCGCCCTGCGCGGCTGCACGCGGTCGCGGAGTTCCTTGGCCTCGTTCAGCTCCCGCAGGAACATCGCGCGCCGCCTTCTGCGTTCCGCGTCGCGCTCCTGCTGGGTACGGGCGTCGCTCTCGTCGGCGCCACCGTCGTCGTGCTCCCCCATGGGGCACCACCTCTAGTGATCCGCGGGGCCCGGGCGGGACGGTCCGGGCGCAATGGCTCGTCTTCCCCCTTCAGTGTGGTTTCAATGCGGCCCTTTGCACAGGCGCTCCGGGCGGCCGTTTCTGCCCGGCGCGGGCCACGCCGTTAAAGTCGTGGGCATGCGGATCCATGTCGTCGACCACCCTCTGGTGGCGCACAAACTCACCACGCTGCGCGACGAGCGCACCGACTCGCCGACCTTCCGGCGGCTGGCCGACGAGCTGGTCACCCTGCTCGCCTACGAGGCCACCCGTGACGTGCGCACCGAGCAGGTCGACATCACGACGCCGGTGGCGCGGACCACGGGCGTACGGCTCTCCCACCCGCGGCCGCTGGTCGTGCCGATCCTGCGCGCCGGCCTCGGCATGCTGGAGGGTCTGGTGCGCCTGCTGCCGACCGCGGAGGTCGGCTTCCTCGGGATGATCCGCGACGAGGAGACGCTGGAGGCCAAGACCTACGCCACGCGCATGCCGGAGGACCTGTCCGGCCGGCAGGTGTACGTGCTGGACCCGATGCTGGCCACCGGCGGCACCCTGATCGCCGCGATCGACCTGCTGATCGAGCGCGGCGCGGACGACGTGACGGCCGTGGTGCTGCTCGCCTCCCCGGAGGGCGTCGAGGCCATGGAGCGGGCCCTGGCGGGCAAGCCGGTCACCGTCGTCACCGCCGCCGTCGACAGCCACCTCAACGAGAGCGGCTACATCGTCCCGGGCCTCGGCGACGCGGGCGACCGCCTCTACGGCACCGCGGGCTAGCGGGCCGCCTGCGCGGATGTCAGGGCGGTACCGGGGCCGGTACCGCCCTGACGTTGTTGCGGGGGGCGGGTGCCCCCGCCCTAGCAGCCGGCGGGCCGGGGGGCCGTGCTCGGCTTGGCGAGGACGACGAGGTTCTGCTTGACGACCCTTTCGGCGGCGAGCGTGGTGAAGCCCTTGCCGATCATCAGGTCGACGGTGTTGGCCGCGTGCTTGCTCTTCGGGCCGGCGGGCTTGAGGGTGGTGGTGCCCTTGAACTGGGCGCCGACCAGCTTCATGGCCGCCTCGGCCTTCGTGCCGGAGCCGCCGAGCAGCAGGGCGGCGGCGGTGACCTTGCGGTCGTACGTGGGGTCGGCGTTGCCGAAGGTGCCGATCTTGAAGCCCCGGGCGGCGAGCTGGTCGGCGGTCTTCTTGGCGAGGCCGCTCTTGGGGGTCGCGTTGTAGACGTTGACCGTGAGCTGCCCGGGCTCGGGGAAGGCGGTGGGTTTGGCGCCGGACGTACTGGGCGCGGGGGCGGCGGCCTTGCAGGCCCGCTCCTTGGAGGCGTTGGCCGCCTGCGCGGTCCTGCCCTTGGCCGCGGCGTCGCCGTCGAAGACATCGACCAGCTGCAGCGTGCCCCAGCCGGCGAGGCCGAGCACGGCGACGGTCGTGACCAGTACCGTCACGATCCTGAACCGGCTCCGCGGACGGCGCATTCGTGGGTACTGGTTCCCGGTGACACGGTACTTCCCGCCCATGCCAGGGGGCGTCAGCATGCTCATGTGCGCAGCGTAGTGCGGGATTCCGACTTGGCCTACTAAACGATCAACCAATCGCGGCCAATCGGGACGACTTGAACCCGAAAGGGTCAACAATCGGCTGAACGGATGTCAGGACCGGCCCGAAAGTGCCGCCTCACCGGTCCGGGCCGATGCGGACCGGACCGGCGTCAGTCCATCTCCAGCACGCGCGCGTGCAGCACCTGGCGCTGTTGGAGCGCCGCGCGCACGGCGCGGTGCAGCCCGTCCTCCAGGTACAGGTCGCCCTGCCACTTCACCACGTGGGCGAACAGGTCCCCGTAGAACGTCGAGTCCTCGGCGAGCAGGGTCTCCAGGTCGAGTTGCCCCTTCGTGGTGACCAACTGGTCGAGGCGTACCGGACGTGGGGCGACGTCCGCCCATTCACGGGTGCTTTTCCGGCCGTGGTCGGGATACGGCCGCCCGTTTCCGATGCGCTTGAAGATCACACGGAAAGCCTACCGGGCAAGGGCGTACGGGCGCAGCAATGGCGCAGGAGTGCGATGGTGGGCAAATACGGTGATAGCGGGAGCAGCGGAGCAGCCCATGACCACGCCGACGACGCCCGACGCCGCCCGGGCCATCGCCCAGGGGTACGCGTTCACCGGACCGGCGCTCGATCTCGGGGCGCTCCTGTGGGACGGACGATGCCTTCCGGACGCCCCCGTCCGCGTCCCGCTGGGCATGCTCAGCCGGCACGGGCTCGTCGCCGGCGCGACCGGCACCGGCAAGACCAAGACGCTCCAGCTGATCGCGGAGCAGCTGTCGGCCCAGGGCGTCCCCGTCTTCCTCGCCGATGTGAAGGGCGACGTCTCCGGTGTCTGCGCGCCCGGGACGGCGGGGGACCGCGTGGCGCGGCGCGCCGCCGAGACCGGCCAGGAGTGGTCGCCGCAGGGCTGCCCCGCCGAGTTCTACGCCCTCGGCGGCATCGGCCCCGGCATTCCGGTGCGGGCCACGGTGACGAGCTTCGGCCCGGTGCTGTTCTCCAAGGTGCTCGGGCTCAACACGACGCAGGAGCAGTCCCTCGGCCTGATCTTCCACTACGCGGACAGCAAGGGCCTGGAGCTGGTCGACCTCAAGGACCTGCGGGCCGTGGTCGCCTTCCTCACCTCGGACGAGGGCAAGGGCGAGCTCAGGGGGATCGGCGGGATCTCGCCGGCGACCGCCGGGGTCATCCTGCGCTCGCTGACGGCCTTCGAGGCGGAGGGCGCCGGCCCCTTCTTCGGGGAGCCGGAGTTCGACACGGCCGAGCTGCTGCGGACGGCGGAGGGGGACGGACGCGGAATCGTGTCCGTACTGGAACTCGCGGCCGTGCAGGACCGGCCGCGGCTGTTCTCGACGTTCCTGATGTGGCTGCTGGCGGACCTCTTCGAGGAACTGCCCGAGGCCGGCGACCTGGAGCGGCCGAAACTCGTCTTCTTCTTCGACGAGGCGCACCTGCTCTTCAACGGGGCGAGCAAGGCCTTCCTGGAGGCGATCACGCAGACGGTGCGGCTGATCCGCTCCAAGGGCGTGGGGATTTTTCTGGTGACGCAGACGCCGAAGGACGTGCCCGCCGAGGTGCTGGGCCAGCTCGGCAACCGGGTCCAGCACGCGCTGCGCGCCTTCACCCCGGAGGACGCCAAGGCGCTCAAGGCGACGGTCCGCACCTTCCCGGTCTCCCCCTACGACCTGGAGGAACTGCTCACCGGTCTCGGCACCGGCGAGGCGGTGGTCACGGTGCTCGGCGAGAACGGCGCCCCCACCCCGGTCGCCGCCACCCGGCTGCGGCCGCCGCGGTCGCTGATGGGACCGGTCGCCCCCGAGGCGCTGGACGCGGCGGTCAAGGGCTCGGCGCTGTACCCGCGCTACGCCCAGGCGGTGGACCGGGAGTCGGCGTACGAGCGCCTGAGCGAACGGGCCGCGGCGCAGGCGGCTCCTCCTCCGTCCGCGTCCCGGGAACCCGGGGAACGCGAGCGGGGGCCGAAGGAGGAACCGGGCGTCGTGGAGCAGGTGATGGGCAGCGGCGTCTTCCAGTCGCTGGCCCGCTCCGTCGGCACGCAGATCGGGCGCGAGATCACCCGGTCCCTCTTCGGCACGTCCAAGCGGCGGCGGCGCCGCTAGCCCTTCTTCTGGGGTTTCGCGGGTTTCTCGGGCTGGGCCGCCTTCGCCGCGCGCTTGGCCTCCTGCTTGAAGGCGCGCACCTTGTCCAGGGACTCCGGGCCGGTGATGTCGGCCACGGAGCGGAACGAGCCCTGGTCGCCGTAGGAGCCGGCGGCCTCGCGCCAGCCCTCGGGGGTGACGCCGAGCTGCTTGCCGAGCAGGGCCAGGAAGATCTGCGCCTTCTGCTTGCCGTAGCCGGGCAGGTCGCCCAGCCGGCGCAGCAGCTCCTTGCCGTCGCGTACGCCGCGCCAGACCGCCTCGGCGTCGCCGTCGTAGTGCTCGACGAGGTACTGGCACAGCTGCTGGACGCGCTTGGCCATCGAGCCCGGGTACCGGTGCACGGCCGGCTTCTCGGAGAACAGGGCGACGAAGGCCTCGGGGTCGTACGCCGCGATCTCGTGGGCGTCCAGGTCGTCGCGGCCCATGCGCGTGGCGAGGGTCCAGGGGCCGGTGAAGGCCCATTCCATCGGGATCTGCTGGTCGAGGAGCATGCCGACGAGGGCGGCGAGCGGGCTGCGGCCGAGCAGCGCGTCGGCCTCGGGCTGCTGGGACAGCCGGAGTGTGGTTGCCATGGACCGATCATCCCGCGGGCGGGGCGGCGCCGCTCCCGCGTCACCCGGACGGCTCAGCGCGGATGGCCGAACGGCCGGCACGGGCGGACCGTGTGAGGAGTCAGCCACCGACGCGATGGGAGCGTTGTGATGAGCCAGCAGACGCAGTCGGTCAAGCAACCGCACCACCACTCGGGCTGGGCGACCGGCGGGACCGTGTTCGCGGGCGTCCTGATGATGGTCTCCGGTGTCTGGGCCATCCTCGAGGGCATCTCCGCCATCGCCAAGGACGACGTCTGGGTCCGGCTGGGCCACTACATCTTCAAGTGGAACCTGACGGCCTGGGGCTGGATCCACCTCGTGCTGGGAGTCCTCGTCCTCATCGTCGGCACGGCGCTGCTCTCCAGCGCGCCGAAATGGGCACGGGTCGCGGGTGTGGCGCTGATCGCGTTCAACATCCTGGTCAACTTCGCCTGGCTGCCCTACACGCCGTTCTGGGCCTTCCTGATGATCGCGATCGACATCTTCATCATCTGGGCCCTGTGCCGCGGGTGGGGCGACCACCCCGACCACTTCGACCACCACGGCGGGGACGGCCACCACGGCAGGGACGACAAGCTGGGCCACCCGGCCTGACCGGTCGGCGGCCGGCCCTGCCGTGCACGAGCACGCCGCGGCCCCGGAGGCGTCCCGAACGCCACCCGGGTCGCGGCGTCATGTTCGGTTCATCACCCCTTCGTGTGACATGACGGTTCTGCCGGATAGCCCCCACCCGCCTGGGTAGCGCTGAACGAGTGACGCAGCCATTTGAACTGCCCGACTTCTACCTGCCGTACCCGGCGCGACTGAACCCCCATCTGGAGGAGGCGCGGGAGCACTCCCGTACCTGGGCGCGGGACATGGGGATGCTGGAGGGCTCGGGCATCTGGGACACCGCCGACCTCGACGCGCACGACTACGCGCTGCTGTGCGCCTACACGCACCCCGACTGCCCGGGACCGGAACTCTCCCTGGTGACGGACTGGTACGTGTGGGTCTTCTTCTTCGACGACCACTTCCTGGAGACGTTCAAGCGCTCCCAGGACCGTCGCGGGGGCAAGGCCTACCTCGACCGGCTGCCCGCCTTCATGCCGATGGACCTGGCGCAGGACGTGCCGGAGCCGGTCAACCCGGTCGAGGCGGGGCTCGCCGACCTGTGGCGGCGCACCGTGCCCGCCATGTCGCCGGACTGGCGGCGGAGGTTCGCGGAGAGCACCGAGCACCTGCTCAACGAGTCGCTGTGGGAGCTGTCCAACATCAATGCGGGCCGGGTGCCCAACCCGGTGGAGTACATCGAGATGCGGCGCAAGGTCGGCGGCGCGCCGTGGTCCGCGGGCCTGGTGGAGTACGCGGCCGGGGCCGAGGTGCCCGCCGCGATCGCCGGGTCGCGGCCGATGCTCGTGCTGCGGGACGCCTTCTCCGACGCGGTCCATCTGCGCAATGACCTGTTCTCGTACCAGCGCGAGACCGAGGAGGAGGGCGAGCTCAGCAACGGTGTGCTCGTCCTGGAGACCTTCCTGGGCTGCACGACCCAGGAGGCGGCGGACTCCGTCAACGACCTGCTCACCTCCCGGCTGCACCAGTTCGAGAACACCGCGGTGACCGAACTGCCGCCGCTGTGCGCCGAGCACGGACTCGACGCGGCGCAGGGCGCCGCCGTGCTCGCGTACATCAAGGGCCTCCAGGACTGGCAGGCCGGCGGCCACGAGTGGCACATGCGGTCCAGCCGCTACATGAACGGCGGCGGCGCGGGAGCCCCCGCCCGCCCGGGCTGGTCGCCCTTCGCGCTGCCCGGCGGGATCGGGCTGTCGGCCGGCACGGTGGGGACCACCGGGCGCGCCGAGGCCGCCCGCGCGCGGGCCTTCACCCACCGGCCGCGGCGGGCCGGGCCGCTCCCGCTGCCCGACTTCCCCATGCCGTTCCCTGCCGGGCTCAGCCCGCACCTGGACGCGGCGCGGCGCCATGTCGTCGACTGGGCGCACCGGATGGGCATGCTGGAGCCGCAGCCCGGGGTTCCCCGCTCCTTCGTGTGGGACGAGCGCAAACTCGTCGCGTTCGACTTCGCGCTGTGCGCCGCGGGCATCCATCCCGACGCGTCCCCGGAGGACCTGGAGCTCAGCTCCGACTGGCTCACCTGGGGCACCTACGCCGACGACTGGTTCCCCGCCGTCTTCGGCCGCACCCGCGACCTGGCCGGCGCCCGTGCCGCCCACGACCGCCTCTCGGCGCTCATGCCGGTCGACGGCACGCCCGCTCCCGCCCCGCTCGACGCACTGGAGCGCGGGCTCGCCGACCTGTGGACGCGGACGTCCGGGCCGATGGCGCCCGAGGCGCGGCGGCGCCTCCGGGCCGCCGTCGTGAGCATGACCGCCAGTTGGCTGTGGGAGCTGGCCAACCAGGCGCAGAACCGCATCCCCGATCCCGTCGACTACCTGGAGATGCGCCGCCGCACGTTCGGGTCCGAGCTGACGATGAGCCTGTGCCGGCTGGGGCACGGTGAGGTACTGCCGGACGAGGTCCACCGCAGCGGGACGATGCGGTCGCTGGAGAACTCCGCCGCCGACTACGCCGGTCTGCTGAACGACGTCTTCTCGTACCGGAAGGAGATCGAGTTCGAGGGCGAGCTCCACAACGCCCTGCTGGTGGTGCAGAACTTCTTCGACTGCGACGAGAAGGCCTCGCTCGCCGTCGTCCACGACCTGATGGCCGGGCGCATGCGGGAGTTCCAGCACGTGGCGGCGAACGAACTGCCCGTGCTCTGCGACGACTTCGCCCTCGGCCCGGAGGCCCGCGCGGCCGTGGACCGCCATGTGCGCGAGCTGGAGAACTGGCTCGCGGGCATCCTCGCCTGGCACCGCGGCTGCCACCGCTACGACGAGGAGGAACTGCGCCGCCCGCCCGGCATCTCCCAGGCCCCCGCCGGACCGCGGGGACTGGGCACGTCGGCGGCCCGGCTCGCCGCGGCGCTCGGGGCGCGGTAGCGCGGGGACGGCTGCACGAGGGGGGCGGCCCGGGCGGGCCCCCCCTCCGCACCGGCCGGGCGGCCGCCGTCGCGGCGTGAATTCGGTTGCCCCGCCGGGGAGATGCCGGGGATGATCCGGCACATGACCGCCCCCACCTCCGACCGGAAGGGCGCGCGCCGCCCCGCTCGGTGAACCCCGAGGCCCCGGCCGTGCCGCCGGACATCCTCGTTCCCGGTCCCTCCCCTCCTGCCACGGGTCCGCCCCCGCCCGCCCTGTCGTGCCCGGACCCCTGGAGGAACTGACCCGTGAACCACGAAACGACCGACATCCGCCGCCTCATCGACGCCGGTGACACCGGCGGCGCGCTGCGCGCCCTGCGCGACCGGGCCGACACCGCCGACCCGGCCGCCCTCGCCCCGCTCGTCGAGGCCCTCGCCCGCCGGGCCGGCACCGGCGACCTGGCCGCGGCGGCCGCCGCGCTGTCCGCCGCACCGGACGGCGTGGCCGAGCTCTACGCGTACGGCTACGCCTGCGTGGAGGAGGGCGCCGCGTACCTGGCCGTGCCCGCCCTGCGCGCCGCGCTGCGCCGGACCCCGGACTCCCGCCGCGTCCTGGTCGAGCTGGTCGCCGCTCTGGAGCACGACGACCGCCACCGTGAGGCGCTGGAGCTGCTGAAGCAGCGTGCGACCGCCCTGGCCGACTGGCCCGAGCGCTATCTGCTGGCCCACAACGCGGTGATGGCGGGCGAGTTGGCGCTCGCCCGCGAGACCGCCGCCCGGCTTCCGGTGCCCGCGGGCGACGACGAGAAGTGGCTGCCCGCCGACGCCCGGCTGCGCCGTCTGCTCGCAAGGGCCGACGCCGTGGCCGGGGCCGCCGCCCTGGACGGGCAGGACCTGCGCGGCTGGCACTACGTGCTGACCGGGGGCGTGCTGGCGTCCCTGTCCCCGTACGGGTACGAGAGCATGACGGGGCGGTACGCCTACGTCCAGGACCGTCCGGACCTGTGCCGGGCCGCCCTGGACCGGCTCCGGCTGGCGCTCGCCGCGACCGGCACGGCACCCCGCGCGGTGGCGGCACTGCCCGACCGCTCCAGCCGGATCATGGGCCTGGCCGCCGCCCGCGTCCTCGAACTGCCCGTCGAGCCCTTCGCGCCGGGCCGCCCGGGCACCGTCGTCGTCGCCTACGACCTGGCCGGGGCCGACCCCCAGCTCCTGCGCGGCCTCCTGGACCCGGCCCCGGGGCAGGTGCTGTACGAGCACGCGACGTGCTGGACCCGGCCGCCCGCCGTGTCCGCCGACGTCAGCGGCCTGCTCGCGCAGCACTGCGTGGCACCCTGGGGCGAACGGCTGCGGCTCTCACCCGACGGCTCCCCCGGTGCCGTCCCGCCCGACGACCGCTCCGAGGACGAACTCGCGCAGGAGATCGTGGCCGCCGACCCGATGCCCGACCCGGGCGACGGCGGCACCCCGTCCGACCCGGACACCGGTTTCAGCGCCTTCGCGGCGCGGCTCGCCGGGCGGTGGCCGGACGGACGGCGCGAACGGTCGCCCGGCGCGGGGCCGGTGGCCGGCGCACGCTTCGCCTGACCTACGGTGGACCCGCATCTGCGGCCCCGCGGCGAGGAGTTCCCCCGAATGAACGCGATCAGCAGCCAACGCACCCCCCTGCGCGACCGGTTGCTCGACCGGTTCCTGCTGCACGGCACGGTGGTGTCCGTGGAGCGCGTGGCCGCCCGCATGCGGCGGCTGCGGATCGAGGGGCCGGGCATGGGCGAGGCGGCCTGCCGGCCGGGGCAGCAGGTGCGGGTGCACGTGGACGGGCTGACCCGGCGGACGTACTCGGTGTGGCACCACGACCCGGCGGGGGCGATCGAGGTGTGCGTACTGGAGCACCCGGAGCCGGGGCCCGGCGCCCGCTGGGGCGCGGCGGCGGAGGTGGGCACGCGGGTGCGGCTGGGCCGGCCGGAAGGGTCGTTCGTGCTCCGCCCGGAGGCCCGGCACCACGTCTTTGTGGGGGAGGAGACGGCGATGCCGGCGCTGGGCGCCATGCTCGCCGCGCTCCCCGGCGACGCGTCCGTGCACGGCTGCGTGGAGACGGCGACCGCTGAGGACCGGCTGCCCCTGGCGCACGCCGGCCGGCTCACCTGGCGGCTGCGGGGCGCGGCCTCCGCGGCCGCCTCCGAAGCACTCGCCGAGGCCGTCCGCACGCTGGACCTGCCGGACGACCCGGCGGGCGGCGTCGCCTACGTCGCGGGCGAGGCCCGCACGGTGCAGCTTGTGCGCAATGTGCTGGTCCGCGAACGCGGCTGGGAACGCCGGTCGGTGCTGACCAAGCCGTTCTGGAGCCCCGGCAAGCGCGGCATGGAGTGAGCGTCGGCACTTCGGTGCGAGCCGCGCGGCGGTGCGCGGCTGTGCGGGGTCGGCTGCCGTTGGCGTATGGCGGTCGGCTCACCCGGCGGCTGCGGGATGAGGCCTGCTGGCCGGCGGCGGCGCCCACGTCGCGGGCGAGGCCCGCACGGTACAACTCGTGGGCGATGTGGGGGTCCGCGAACGCGGTGGGGAGCGGCGATCGGTGCCGGCCGAGCCGTTCTGGGCTGCTGGCAGACGCTGCATGGTGTGAGCGTCGGCGCGTGGGCTGGGTGCCGTGCTTGCGGCGGTGCGCGGCTGTGCGGGGTCGGCTGCCATGGGCACACATCGGCCGGCTTACCCGGCGGTTGGGCGGCGCGGCTTCCGCAGGGGTCGGTGCCGACCAAGCCGTTCTGGAGTCCTGTCAGGCGCGGCATGGAGTGAGCGGCGGCGCAAGGGTTGGGCCGCGTTGCCTGGTGGTGCTTCGGCGCGCGGCTGTGCGGGGGCGGCCGGGTCACCTGGCGGTTCTGCGGCGTGGCCTGCGGCGTCGCCCACGTCGCGGGTGAGGCCCGCACCGTGCGACCGGTCCGCGCAGTCGTCCGCGCGGTGTCGGAAACGGTATCGAGGCCGCCGGGAGCGGCACTCCCGGTGGGGCGCGGTGGCGCCTAGGTTCGACGGCATGACGACGTACGAAGCCGCCACGACGACCCGTTCGCGCACGCACACCTGGCAGGCCCGGCCCGAGCCGACGGCCGCGGTCCTGGGCATGACCGGCCGCGAGATCCTCCAGGGCGCGCTGGACGGGCGGTTCCCCGCCTCCTCGATCATGAGCACGCTCGGCTTCCGGCTCGTCGGGGTCGGCGACGGGCACGCGGTCTTCGAGGGCGACCCCGGGGACCATCTGATCAACCCCATGGGCACCGTGCACGGCGGGTTCCTCGCCACCCTGCTGGACTCGGCGCTCGGGTCCGCCGTGATGACCCGGCTGCCGGCCGGGTCGACGTACACCACCGTTCAGTTGGGGGTGCACATGATCCGGCCGGTGCTCGCCGGGACGCCCACGCTGCGCTGCGAGGGCACCGCCCTGCACGTCGGCCGGACGACGGCCACCGCCGAGGCGCGCGTCACCGGCACGCACGACGGCAAGCTGTACGCGCACGGCACGACGACCTGCGCGGTGCTCCGGCTCAGCTGACCCGGGCCACCGCCGCCTCCGCCACGGCCAGCGCCATCGCCATGATGCTGAGCTGCGGATTCACCTCCGGGCAGCTGGGCAGCGCGGAGGCGTCGGCGATGTGGACGCCCGCCACGCCGCGCAGGCGGCCGTCCGGTCCGGCGGGCGCGGTCCGCGGGTCGGCGCCCATGGCCACGGTGCCGGTGGGGTGGAACGCCGACAGATGCAACTGACGTACCGTCACACGTGTCAGGACGTGGTGGAGTTCGGCGGGGCTGCGGACTCTTGGCGCGGCCGGGATGCCCGTGAGGACCTCCTGTGCGCCCGCGGCGAACAGCAGGTCGCCCATCGCGCGCACCGCGCGCAGCAGACGGCGGCCGTCGCGCGGGTCGACGTCGTAGCGCAGCAGCGGGCGCCCGCGGCCCAGCACACGGCCGCCCGGCCGGTCCGCGATCATCGCGCCGAACGTGGCCAGCCGGCCCGAGTCCTCCAGCTCCGCCCGCAACTCCCGTCCGACACCCGGCAGGACGAAGGAGCCCATGCCCGGCGGTGGGGCGGTGGCCTCGATGAGGATGCCGTCCGCGTGCAGTTCCTCCACGCCCGCGCTCTGCAGCACCGCGGGGCCGCCGTCCGCGACGGGCTCGGCGAAGCGCCCGGCCACGCTCGTCGCCGGGTGCACGGCGAGGTTGCGGCCGGTCCGCGGATGGTGTCCGAGGCCGGAGCGGCGCAGCAGCGGCGGGGTCTCCAGGGCCCCGGCGGCGACGACTACCAGCGGGGCCAGGATCTCCAGCGTGCTGCCGTCGGCGCGCCGGACCACCACCCCGCGGGCCCGCGGGCCGCCGGGCCGGTCCGGGTCGGTCAGCACCCGGCGCACCGACGCGCCGGTGACGATGCGCGCCCCGGCGGCGCACGCCTGCGGCAGCACCGACAGTTGCACGCTCTGCTTCGCCCCGGCCGGGCAGCCCACCACGCACTGGCACGAGCCGCGGCAGCCGGGCGCGTTGCGCCGCAGCGGGCCGGCCCGCCAGCCGAGTTCGCGGGCGCCGAGCAGGGCGAGCGTGCCGTTGCGGCCGAGGACGTCGAGCGGCTGGGTGGCCACGCGCAGGGTGCGTTCGACCTCGTCCAGGTGGGCGCCGAAGCGCTCCGCGTCCGCGAGGGCGCCGAGCCCGTGCCGCTCGCGCCAGCGGGCCAGCACGTGGTCCGGGGTGCGGTAGCAGGTACCGGAGTTGACGACGGTCGTGCCGCCGACGGCACGTCCGGTGGGTAGGACGAGCGGTGGGCTGCCCAGGGCGACGGTCGCGCCGCCGTCCCGGTACAGCTCGGCGAAGCGGTCCAGCGGCGCCCGGCGCCCGAACTCCGCGGTGGTGTGCCGGCGGCCCTCCTCCAGGACCAGGACCCGCAACCCGGCCCGCGCCAGGGTCCTGGCCGCCATGGCGCCGCCCGCGCCGGAGCCGATCACGACGGCGTCCGCGGTCGAGCGGTCCGGCCAGTGCGCGGCGGGCACGCAGTCGAGCGGCGGGTCCTGCGGGGCGGCCGGCACGGCGGCCGGTGCGCCCGTGCGCAGCATCCGCTCGGTCCCGGCCGCCAGCAGGACCGGCACCTTCACCACGTCGAGCAGTGGCAGCAGCGCGGGCCGGGCCGCGAGCCCGGTCAGCACCGCCTCCCGCCGGTCGGGCGTCAGCCGCTCCAGCCCGTGCCCGGTCCGGGTCCTGGCGTATCCGTCGACCGCGGCTGCCGCCGCCCGGAATCCGTGCCGCGCCGGTGCGGGCATCGCCGCGAGCAGACCCTCCAGCCGCCGGGCCACCCCGGCGGTCCAGTCGTCCCCGCCCTCGGCCGCCAGCAGGGCTGCCACCAGTCCCCGCACCGCGCTCACCGGTCGCCGACCTCCGCGTGGGCGGTGCCGTCCAGGGTCCATTCGGCCTCGGTGTGCCAGCGGCCCGACGCGCGGCGTTCGAGCAGGACATGGGCGTCGGCGGTCTCGCTGTTGCGGCAGACGGCGGCGGCGCCGTCGGGGTCGGCGTAGTCCAGGGCGAGGGTGCGCTCGGGGTGCTGGACGACCCGTACGGTGATGCGCCGCCGGCCGGCGCGGCCGGCGACGGTCCACTGCGGGAGGCCGATCGCGGCGGTGAAGCGCCGCAGTCCCGCGCGGCCGAGGGCGGGGCGCAGTCCGCCGCGCGGCCAGTCGCGGCCGTCCTTGCGCAACCGCAGGAAGACCAGCGGGGGAAGCCGGTCGAGCCCGGGCCGGGTGGAGACGGCGGCCACGATCTCCAGGACGTCGCCGCCCCCGAGGTCCGCGTGCAGCCACGCCCAGCGGCGCGCGTTGCCGTGCCCGTAGATGCGTGCGGTCGCGCCGGGCGCCCGGCGCAGGTCCAGTGCGCCGGAGCCGTGGCGGACACGGCCGGTGTAGTGGGCGTGCGGCGCCGGCACGATCTGCGCCGCCGGGAGCAGCGGCCGCCGCCACGACCAGCGGGGGAAGGTCCACAGCGGTTCGGCGTCCCCGGGGTCCTCGGCGAGGTCCCAGGACAGGGCGCCCGCGGTGCCGCGCAGCCGCCCCGGCACGGCCTCGACGCCGCCGGCCGCGAAGCCCTCCGGCACCCCGTCGGCGGCCGTCCACGGCACCGGCCCGAAGCGGGCGTGCTCGACGGGCTCCGCGCCCTTGGCGGGGAAGACGGCCGCCCAGCCGTGCGCGTGGGCCGCGCCGCCGTCGGACGGGGTGACGATCTCGTGGTGCAGCCACAGCCCGGCGCCGGTGGCGGGGTCGGTGGCGGTGGTGTACCAGACCTCGGTGCGGCCCGCGGCGGCGCCGGAGCGGGGCGCCCACTGCGCGCGGACCTCGTCGCGGACCGGGAAGCGGAAGCTCGCGAGGAACGGCCCGAGGGCGGAGGCGGTGCGGAAGCGCAGCGTCCCGGTGCCGGCCGGTTCCGGGGAGCCGTCCCGGGTGAGCGTGAACGGCAGGACGGTCATCGACCGCAGCGGGTGCCGCGGGGTGACCGACTTCCAGCCGTCGAGGACGCAACCGCGCCCGTCGAGGGTGAACTCCAGCCGGTAGTGGATGCGCCGCCGGGCCAGCGGCGAGATCTCCAGGGTGCCGGTGACCGCGGGGTCGTCGGCGCGGCCCGCGATGCGCAGCCGCCCGGTGACCCGGGCGGGCGTGGTGCGGTGGGGGAGCAGCAACCGGTCGCTGCGGACGGTGAGTTCCATGCGCACCGGCAGGTCGCGGTCCTCGCCGGACAGCCGGACGGTGCCGGTCATCGTCTCGGCGAAGACGGTGCCGCGGGAGCCGCCGCTCACCGGGCCGCCGCCTTCAGCCCGGCGCGCATGATGCGTTCGGTGGCGGTCAGATAGGCCTCGGCGGCCTCGCGGGCCACCGCCGCGTCGCCCGCCTCGACGGCGGCGACGACCGGTTCGAGCCGCGCGTGCGCCTCCTCCGCGTCCTGGAACGGACCGGACAGGTGACGCCGCATCGGCAGGTAGGCGTTGAAGAGGGTGTTGGTGAGCAGCACGTAGACGCGGTTGCCGGTCGCGCGGGCCAGCGCGCGGTGCACCTCGGCGTCGGCCAGCTGCACCGCGTCCGGGTCGGAGGCCTCGCGGACGGCCTCGATCCGTGTCCGCAGCCGGGTCCGGTGGGCGGCGGTGGCGCGCGAGGCGGCAGTGCCGGCGATCAACGTGCCCACGCCGTGCCGCACTTCGAAGATCTCGCCGAGCCAGCGCGCGTCGTGCCGGACGAGCATCGGCAGCAGGTCGGCGCCGCCGAGCCGCTCGTAGTCGCGCACGCGGGTGCCGATGCCGTGCCGGGTCTCCAGCAGACCGGCCTGCACGAGCCGTCCGAAGGCGTGCTTGAGCGTGGTGCGGGTGACGCCGTACCCCTCGGCGAGCTGCCGTTCGGGCGGCAGGAGCGTGCCGGCGGGGTGGCGGCCGGCGAGGATCTCCTCGCGCAGCCGGTCCTCCAGGACGTCCACGATCGACTCACGCGGCAGCGCTTCCATCTCACCCTCCAGTGGCTCAGTGGCTCATCCACTCAACCCAATCATCCGACGCCCCGTCAAGACCCGGGTGGCGAACGGTCCTCACCCGCACGGCCGTGCCCGGCCGCTCTCCGGTCGCCGTTCCCCGGTGAGCGGCTTACGTTCGCGATGGCGCGCCCTCGTCCTCAGCCCCCCGGTCGAAAGGCACAGAACCGATATGACGCCCACGTGCGCACGTCCGCCCCGGAACCGCAGCACCGTGAGCCGGGCGATCGCGGTCGCGCTGGCCGCCGCGGCCCTTCCCACGGCCCTGGCCTGCGGCGGCCCCGCCCGCACCGACCGGCACGGTGCCACGGCCCCCGCCGCGGCGTCCTCGTCCCCCGCCGCCGGGGACACCGACGGCACGGCGGCGCCCGGCAGCGCGTCCTTCCCCGAACTGAGCGGCGACACCGCGAAGCGGCTCGACTCGGCGATCCAGGACGTGCTGAAGGAGACGGGCGTACCCGGCGTGATCGCCGGGGTGTGGGCGAACGGCAAGGGCTCCTACGTGCGCGCCTTCGGGGTGGCCGACAAGCAGGCGAACGCCAAGATGACGTCCGACCTGTACATGCGCATCGGCAGCGTCACCAAGACCTTCACCGTCACCGGGCTGCTCCGCCTCGTCGACCAGGGCAAGGTGAAGCTGGACGACCCGGTCGGCAAGTACGTGGACGGCGTGCCCGGCGGCGACAAGATCACCCTGCGCCAACTGGCCGACATGCGCAGCGGACTGTTCAACTACTCCGAGGACCAAGGCTTCGACAAGGCGCTGAAGGAGAACCCCGAGCGCGAGTTCCTCCCCGCGGAGCTGCTGGCCTACGCCTTCCAGCACCCCTCGAACTCCGCGCCGGGCAAGCGGTTCCAGTACTCCAACACCAACACGGTGCTGCTCGGCATGGTGATCGAGAAGGTCGGCGGGCAGCCGCTCGCGAACTACCTGCGGCGCAACGTCGTCCTGCCCTCCCGGCTGGGGCACACCTCCTTCCCCAAGGGCGCGTCCCTGCCGAACCCGCACGCCCACGGCTACACCACGGACACCCCGAACGGGCAGGAGGCCGACGCCACCGGCTGGAACCCCTCATGGGCCTGGGCCGCCGGCGCGATGGTCTCCGACCTGCGGGACATGCGCACCTGGGCGCACACCCTGGCCACCGGGACGATCCTCTCCCCCGCGAGCCAGAAGGAACGCCTGGACTTCCAGGGGACCGGGATCCCCGGCATCGGCTACGGCCTCGGCGTCTTCGACAACCACGGCTGGATCGGGCACAACGGCTCCCTGCCGGGCTACCAGACCGTGGTGGTGTACCTCCCCGACGCGGAGGCGACGCTCGTCGTGCTGCTCAACTCGGACACCGCCCACCAGGGCAGCGAGCCCAGCACCCTGTTCGCCCAGGCCATCACGAAGATCGTGTCGCCCGGCCACGTCTACACGCTGCCCGCGATGGCCAGTACCCCGCCGACCCCCGTCCCCAGCGGCTCACCCCGGACGGCCTCGCCCACCGCCCCCGGCGCCTCCCCCGCGCAGCCCACTCCCGGGCAGACCACTCCCGCCGAGCCCACCTCCGGTCCCACCGTCCCCGTCGTACCGCCCACCCCGGGCACGACCTGACGGCATCCGGCCGACGGCGTACGGCGGCCGGCGGTCCCGCCACGGAACGGCCTGCTCCAGCTGGGCGGCCACGCCGAGCAGCAGGTCCTCCCGGCCCTGCGCGGCGACCAGTTGCACCCCGACCGGCAGTCCCTCGCGGCTCAGGCCCAGGGGCAGGCTGACCGCCGGGTTGCCGGAGACGTTGAACGCCGCCGTGAACGGGCCGTACGCGAACAGCCGCCGCAGCCACGACCGCACGGTGTGGCGCGGGTCGTCCTGGTCGAGGGTGCCGTGCGGGGCGGGCAGGGTGCCCAGCGTCGGGGTGAGGAGCAGGTCGTACGCGGTGAAGAAGCGGCCGACCGCGCGCGTCACCCGGTGCTGGGCGTCGACCGCCGCCAGCAACTCCAGCGCCGTGCACGCCTCGGTCTCCGCGAGCACCGCGCGCGACACCGCCTCCAGCCGCGACCGGTCCAGCCGGGGCGCCGCGCGCAGCACCGCCCCGCCGCTCGCCAGCGCGACCAGCACCGCCGCCTCCACCAGGGACTCGCCGTCCACGGCGGGGGACGCCTCGGTCACCCGGTGCCCGATCCACTCCAGCACCTTGCCCGAGTCCACGGTGACGGAGGCGACCTGCGGGTCGACCGGGTCGCCGGTCCAGGCCGCGGTCGTCACCGCGATCCGCAGCCGGCCCGGGTCCGCGCGCACCACGTCGGCGTACGGGCGCGGGACGGGCGGCAGGGTCACCTTGTCCCCGGGCACGGGCGCGCCGACCGCGTCGAGGAGCGCGGCGGCGTCCCGCACCGTCCGGGTCAGGGCGAACTCGGCCTGCTGCCCGAAGGCCGCCTCGCCGGCGAGCGGCCCCGACGGCGTACGGCCCCGCGACGGCTTCAGCCCGACCAGGCCGCAGCAGGAGGCGGGGATGCGGATCGAGCCGCCCGCGTCGTTGGCGTGCGCCACCGGCACCGCGCCCGCGGCCACGAGGGCGGCCGCGCCGCCGCTGGACCCGCCGACGCCGCGCGCCGGGTCCCAGGGATTGCGGACCGGCCCGTACCGCAGCGGCTCGGTGGCGAAGCTCAGCCCGAACTCGGGCGCGGTGCTCTGGCCGAGCGCGACCAGCCCGGCCTCCCGGAAGCGGACCATCAGGTCGTGGTCGGCGTCCGCGACGGCGCCCCGCACGGCCCGGCTGCCCAGGGTGAAGGGGACGCCCTTGACGAACGGGCCGCCGTCCTTGACCACGAACGGCACGCCCGCGAGCGGCCCGTCGGCCGCGTGGGCGGGCGCCGGGTCGAACAGCGGCAGCGTGAGCGCGTTGAGTTCGGCCCCGGCCTCGGCCAGGGCACGTCGCGCGGCCGCCTCCACCTCGGCCGCGGTCACCTCGCCCGCGCGGATCAGCTCCCGCAGACCGACGGCGTCCCGCTCCGCGTACTCGTGCGGCTCCAGCGCCCCCACGTCCCCACTCCTCGCTCCTCCGGCTCGTCCCCGGCGGTCAGAGTGGCACGCGGCGACCGGTCCCACCACGGGGTTTCCGCGTGCCCCGGAGGGTGAGGGCCGCGGCGCGGCGCACCATGGCCCGGTCGTCCAGGGGCTCGGTCCGCTTCCGGGGCGCCCGAGCCGCTGCCTTCGGCGCACTCGCCGTGACGCCGGGGCGATCCGCCGGGCGGCGCGGCCTGCCGATGCGCCGATGGGCCTCGTTCGCGACGGCCCCGGGGCGGGGCGTCCAAGAGGGGGCGACGCGCGTGCGCGAGACGGCCTTCCGGCGTATGAGTGCGCCCGGGATGAGCGGCAGTCGGGCACGACGGAGGCCCGGCGGGGTGCGGGTGCCCAAGAGGCCTTGCGGCGGCGCTGGTGTCGCGGCTTGTTCGGGGACATCACTAGTCCCGCGCGGGACGGCGCCGCCTGCCAACGTGCCGAGGGGCCAGGTTCACGACGGCCCGGCAGGCGTCACAGAGGGCATGCGACGCGCGGGCGTCGGGCGGCCTTCCGGTGCACGAGTGCACCGAGCGTCCGTGCGCCGGGGATGAGCGGCAGCCAGGCCGTGACGATGCGGAAGCCGGCCACGACGGAGACCTGGAAACGGGCCCCGCCGCCTGGCCGGTTCGGGGACATCACTGGTCCCACGCCGGGCGGCGCGGCCCACCGATCTGCCGACGGCCCAGGACGACGGAGGCCCGCCGCCGCCTCCGGGGCGGCGGCAGGGCGCGAGCAGCGGCCCCCGGTTCGCGGAGCGCGTGCGTCAGACGACCTTCCAGCGTACGAGCGCGCCGAGCGTCAGTGCGCCCGGGATGAGCGGCAGCCAGACCGTGACGATGCGGAAGCCGAGGACGACGGAGGTGGCCGCCGCGACGGAGGCACCGGAGGCGACGAGGGCGAAGACGAGCGCGGCATCGACGGAGCCGAGGCCGCCCGGGGTGGGGAGGGCGGCGGCCGCGATGCTCGCCGCGACGTACGCCACCGCGACGTGGCCGATCGGCACCGGCATCGCGAGGGCCATCGACACCGCGACCAGGCCGGCCGCCTGGAGGGCGGGGAAGGCAAGGGCCCCGGCCCACAGGGCCAGTGCCCGCGACGGCCGGGCGTGCAGGGTGCGGGCGTCGGTGAGCGCGGTGGCCAGGAAGGAGCGGATGGCGGTGCGCACCTTCCGTACGGCCAGCAGGCCGGTCACCGCCGCCGCGCAGACGGCGGCGATCACGGCGGCGGTCGTGCCCATCGAGAAGGAGATGCCGTTCGGCAGCAGGCCGTGCAGCCGCAGCGCGTGCGGGAAGACGGCGATCAGCAGCACCAGGAGCGCGCCGCGTCCCACGCACTCGGCCAGGAAGTACAGGGCGATGGCCGCCGCCGACCGGGCCGGGGGCAGGCCGCAGGCCCGCATGAAGCGGAGGTTGACGGCGCTCGCGCCGATCCCGGCGGGCAGCAGGTGGTTGGCGGCGCCCGCGGCGAACTGCGTGGCCAGCAGGCGTCCGGCGGGGAGCCGTTCGAGGACGACGCCCTGCCGCATCAGGGAGACCGCGACCCAGCCGAGCCCGGTGGCGACCATCGCGGCGACCAGCCAGACGCGGTTGGCGTCGAGGAGCTGCCGCCCGCCGGAGGCGATGAGCGGCCAGTGCAGGACGACCCAGTAGCCGACCAGCACGATGGGTGCCGTGCAGGCGATCTGCCGGGCGGGTATGCGCCGCAGGAGGGCTCGGATGTGCTGGATGGTTTTGGCCATGATCTCTTTAGCCCCCGCGCCTCACGCGCCTGTCCGCAGGTACTGTCGTCCCTTCTTGCCCTGCTGACACGACGTCCGGGTGTCCTCCCGCTGACGTACGGCCGCTGTGCGGATGGCGGAAAGGCGATGCGGGGTGCGGGGCCCGTGCGGCTGCCGGGGCTGCGGCGCCGCGCGTACGCCGCCCCGACCCGGCGCCGATGCCGCCGGCACCGCCGCCGTTCACCCCCCGCGGGCACGCCGGAGGTATGCGCTGCTGCCTGACCGCCGCCCCGGCCCTGCTGACGGCCGCCGCATCCGCGTCGCTGCGGCGGCGGACGGCCTCGTGGCGCCCTCCGCACCCGGACGCCGTGGCGGCCGTCCACCTGGAACTGGTCACGCTCACCGAGGACTCGGCCGTCATCACCTGGTACACGGGTGTGCCCGGGACCGACGACGGCACCGGCGCGATGCTGCCCGCGCCGACGGAGGGGGAGGTCGACTGGGGCACGCACCCGGCGCGCCTGGACCGCACCGCGTACGGGGACGACGGGCCTACCGCCCACCACCATGTCGAGCTGACCGGCCTGGAGCCGGGGCGCACCTACTGGTACCGGGCCCGCTCGCGGGGCGCGGCGGCGGCGCCGACACCGCTGCACCTGGTGGGCGGGAACGCCGTGGGCACGTCCCCGTACGGACTGGGCGACGGCGGCCCGTACGCCTTCACCACGCCGCAACCGCCGCCGGGGAGCTTCCTGCTGGCGGTCGCGCTCTGCAACGACCTGCACCTGGGCGAGGTCAGGGCCGGGCTGGTCGCGGGCGTCCCGCTGCTGCGCGGGGTCGGGCAGGACGCGGGCCTGGCACCGTACCCGCAGATCATGAGCCGGGCACTGGCCGAGGACGCCCGCTTGCGCGGGGCCGACTACCTGCTGGCGGCCGGTGACCTCACCGCGGGCGGCTCGGCCGCCGACCTGGACGAGGCCAAGGGCATCCTGGACGGCTTCGGCCGGCGGGGCGAGGACTGGTTCGCGGTGCGCGGCAACCACGACCGCGCGGCGGCCCCCGGCGCGGGGCCGTTCGCCGACGGCCCGGGGTGGTTCGACCACGACCTGCACGGACTGCGCGTCATCGGCCTGCACACCTACGACAAACCGGGCAACGGAGGTGACGCGGGCGGCCTCTCGCCCGAGCAGATGTCCTGGCTGCGCGCCCGGCTGCGGGACCACGCCGACCAGCCGACGGTCGTGTTCGGCCACCACCCGCCGGCCGTGCCGGACTCCCCGTTCCCCGTCACCGGCGGGCAGCGGCTCGACCGGCGCCAGGCGCGCGCCCTGCTCGACGGCTACGCGGCGGCCCCCGGCGTCTTCCTGCACCACGCCGGGCACACCCACCGCAACAAGCGCACGGTCCTGCCCGCCGCCCCGGGCGTCACCTTCCAGGAGGTCGGGGCCGTGAAGGAGTACCCCGGCGGCTTCTGCCTGCTGCGCGTGCACACCGGCGGCTACGCCCTGAACTTCTACAAGACCCGCGGTGCGGCCGCCCGGCGCTGGAGCGAGCGCAGCCGCCGGGTCGCGGCGGGGTTGTGGCCGCAGTTCGCGTTCGGCCGCGGGGTCGCGGACCGCAACAGCGTCACCGCGCGCGACCTGTCCGGCATACGGGCGCCGGGCCGCCGGCGGGCGGCCGCCGTGACTGCCTGAACCCCCGTTCAGCCGCGGACGGCTGTGGGGGAGCCGACCCCCGCCCGGACGGGGGATGCGGTCCATCGAGTGGGACGTGGACTCCAGCAGGCACCGGGAGCGACGATCGCGGCCAGGACGCGCACCGGGAGAAGGAGTTCGGTCACGGCGGCGGTCCTCGGCTCCCGGCCGGGACGGGCCCACGGCGCGCCGGCGACACCGCGGCGCTCGTGGGCGGGCAACCGCTCCATGGCAGGCGCGACGCGTGGGCCGAGCTCCCGCTCCGGCAGGTACGGGCCGAGCCCGAGCCCGGAGTGACCCCGGCCTCGGCCGTGCGGGCGTCGACGGCCTTCAACCCCGGCGTTCCACAGCGGTGGGCGGGTGGCGCGCCGGTCCTGCGGAGGCTGCCGGTGCCGTGACCGGAACTCCCCGGCGCGTGCCCGGTGGTGGCGTCCTGCCGCCGGTGCGGTCAGGCTGCGGCCATGGAGTCGACGCTCGGCCGGGCCGCCGCCCGCCTCTTCCCCGGCACGCCCGGCCATCACGGGGTGCTGCCGCCGCTGCTGGTCGTCCTGACCTTCGTCACGGGGGTGGTGGACGCGGTCAGCTACCTGGGGCTGGGCCGGGTCTTCGTGGCCAACATGACCGGCAACGTGGTCTTCCTGGGATTCGCCCTGGCCGGGGACCGCGCGCTGTCGGCCGCGGCGTCCCTGACCGCGGGGGCGGCGTTCTTCGCGGGGGCGGCCGCGGGCGGGCGGCTGGTGTCGCGGGTCGCGCACCCCGTACGGCTGTTCACGCGGCTGGTGGCCGCGCACGCGGTGCTGGTGGCCGCCGCGACGGCGGCCTGCGGCGCGGACGCCCCGCGCTATGTGCCGATCGTGCTGCTCGCGCTGGGGATGGGCCTGCAGAACGCCGTGGTCCGCAAGCTCGCCGTGCCCGACCTGACCACCACCGTGCTCACCCTCACCGTGACCGGGCTCGCGGCGGACCGCCCGGGGTCGGCCACCGCGCGCCGGGTGCTGTCGGTCGCGGCCATGTTCGCGGGTGCCCTCGTCGGAGGTGTGCTGCAGATCCGCTGCGGCAATGCCGTCGCGCTCGCCCCGGCGCTGCTGCTGCTCGCCGCCGTCGCCCTGGCGGCCGTGCCCGCCTCCCAGGAGTGAGCCGGACGCCGGGCCGGGGGAAACCCGGCGCCCAGGGCTCTTTCCTCACACCCGCGGCTGTTCCGCCGCACACGTCGGCTGCCCCGGATCCGGCGTTCCACACCGCGCCCGCGGAGATCGCGCGCCGCCGTTGCGCCGCACGGGCGGAGCCGCCGCCACGCCGGGTGCAGCGCCCCGGGCGCGCCCGCGGCGGCTGGTAGCTTCGCCAGCCTCCGCAGACGGCTCCTCGGGGACGGAGAACAGGGTGACTCAGCGCCGCGACGACACCTGCAGCGGACCGAGCGGACCGGGCGATGCGCACGACGCCGCCGGGGCCCTGGACAGGCGGGGGTTCGTCGCCACGGCCGCGCTGGCCGCCGCGGGGCCCGCCGTCCTCGCCGGAACCGCCCAGGCCGCGGCGCGGGCGCCGCAGCGCGGCACGGTCGCCCGGCTGCTGGACGTCCCCGCGCCGGGCCGCGACGTGCGCTGGATCCGGCAGGCGCTGCAGATCGCGGTGCAGCTGGAGCTGTCGACCATCCCGCCCTACCTGTGCGCCTGGTGGTCGGTGAAGGACCGCCGCGGCGAGGCGGCCCGCAGGCTGCGGAGCATCGTCGTGGACGAGATGTTCCACATGGGCCTGGTCTGCAACATGCTCACCGCCGTCGGCGGCCGCCCCTGGATCGCGGGCGCTGTGCCGGCGTACCCGGGGCCGCTGCCGGGCGGGGTCCGCAGCGAGCTGACGGTGTACCTGTCCGGGCTCACCAAGGAGTACGTCCACGACGTGATGATGGGCATCGAGATGCCCGAGAACCCGCTGCTGCGCGCGCTCGGCGGGCCGCCCACCATCGGCGACTTCTACGACGGGCTGCTGGACGCCTTCCGCGACGTCCGGCCCGCGCTGACCGCGCGTGGTCAGATGACCGAGCGGATCGGCGGCGACGGGCTGCGGCCGATCACCTCACCGGGGGACGTCGAATGGGCGATCGAGATCATCAAGGAACAGGGCGAGGGCACGTCCACCTCGCCGCAGGCGCACCTGGCCCATGACGCGATCGGCCACTACTACGCCTTCGCCGAGATCTACCACGGCCGCGCCCTGCGCCGGGTCGGCCCGCTGTGGCAGTTCACCGGCGACCCCGTCCCGTTCCCCGAGGTCCGCCCCATGGGCGTCGTACCGGCCGGCGGCTGGCCCCGCCCGGCGCGGGAACCGGGCCGCCTGCTCCAGCAGTTCGACCTCAGGTTCAGCGACATGCTGCGCAACCTCCAGGCCGCGTGGGGCACGGGGGACGCCCACGCGCTGGACAGGGCGGTCAAGGTGATGACGCAACTGCAGGAGCCCGCCGTGGCCCTCATGGACATCCCGCTCCCCGACGGGAGCGGCCGCACCTACGGTCCCCAGTTCCATGTCGTCCATCCCGCGGGCGGCCGGCCCGCCCCGGCCGGCGGTGTTCCGCGGGCCCACTGACCGCCGGACGAAGCGGACAATCGCGGCGTTCCGGAGGAGCGTTCATCGCGCGTTCACCAGGGTGGATGTGACGATGTGACATCCGCCACACAGGTCACGGAGTGTCAGCACGCGCCTGTTGGGGGGCCGGGTGTCCCGGCGCGGGTGCCGTGGTGGAACCTGTGAGGGTCCCGGCCTGATAGGGGGCGGGTGGCGGCCTCCGGTCCCGTTGACCAGGGCAGTCAATTTCGGCCATTGATCGATACGTTCCGGTTCACCGAGAGCACTTCCCCTCGCGAAGGGACGTTCGTGACCAAAGTGAAGTTTGTGTTACCCGCGTGAAGGCGTTGTGTCTGATGCCTTAGATTCCTCCGTACCTGAGTCGCTTGCGTCGCTTTTTTGGTCAATCCCGATTGACCCGGTTCGTGTGGGGGCCTTTTTCATGTCGAGTTTCTTGGACTCGTCCTGGTCATGGCTGGTGGAGGCGGTCGGCGAGACGTCCTGGCGGGACGCGATGCCGCTGGGCCTTGCCGGCATCTTCGTGTGGGGACTCTGGCTCTACCGGGCCGTGCTGTCCCGCTTCGCGAGACCCGTGGTGAACAACTTCCGCACCACCACGTCCGTCGTCGTGCCCGCCTACCGGGAGGACCCCGACATCCTCCTGGACTGCCTGGACACCTGGCTGGCGCAGAACCCGACGGAGGTGATCATCGTTCCCGACGTGGAGGACCACGAGGTGCTCCGCCGGCTGTCGCTGGTGACCGACCCGCGGGTCCGCGTGATCGCCTTCGAGCACCGCGGCAAGCGCTCCGCCCTCGGCGTCGGCATACGCGCGGCGAGCGGTGAGGTCGTCGTCCTGGTGGACTCCGACACCCGCTGGGAGCCGGGCCTGCTGGACGCGGTGCAGATGCCGTTCGTCGACCCCGCGGTCGGCGGCGTCGGCACCCAGCAGAACGTGTACCTGCGCGGCTCCAGCGTCTGGCGCCGCATAGCCGACTGGCTGGTCAACCTCCGGTACTACGACTACGTCCCCGCGATGGGCCGGGCCGGAGCCGTCGCCTGCCTCTCCGGGCGCACCGCGGCCTACCGCCGCGCGGCGATCACGCCCGTGCTGACCAACCTCGAGGACGAGTTCTTCCTCGGCCGCCGCTGCATAGCCGGCGACGACGGGCGGCTCACCTGGCTGGTGCTGGCCTCCGGCTACAAGACGGTCCACCAGTCCTCGGCCCGCGCGATATCGATGTTCCCCTCGTCCTTCCGGGCGTTCGTCAAGCAGCGGGTGCGCTGGAGCCGCAACTCCTACCGCTGCTACCTGACCGCCGTGTACAAGGGCTGGCTGTGGCGCCAGCCGCTGGTCACCAAGATCACGGTGCTGCAGATCCTGCTCACCCCCGTCACCATGGGCATGGCCGTCGGCTACCTGCTCTTCAGCCGTCTCGAACTGACCGCCCAGGGCATCACGCTGGCCCTCATCTGGCTGCTCGTCGGCCGCGGCGTCCGCGGCTACTCGCACCTGCGCCGGCACCCCCAGGAAGTGCTACTGCTGCCGCTGCTGGCCCTGGTGGTCATCATGATCTCGCTTCCGATCAAGCTCTACGCGTTCGTCACCATGAACAAGCAGGGCTGGCTCACCCGCAGCAGTGACACCATCGGCGGCGAGGGCCAGGACTCCGCATCGCTCGGCACGACGCAGACGACCGCCAATTCCGGCATGGGGGCCCTCCAGTCATGAAACGCCCGACACCCTCGCGGCGCACCCGACTCGCGCTGCGCCTCGCGGCGGCGCTGCCCCTCACGGCGCTGCTGCTCGCCCCGGCCGTGCCCGCGCTCGCCGACGACGCCGGGGACACGAGCCCGCAGTACACCGCGGACGAGTCCGAGACCCAGACCGCGCTGGTCGCGGGTGAGGACCACCGCCTCGACCAGATCCGCGCGATCTCCTCGATCGCGCCGCTGAAGGACCCGAAGTACTCCAAGCCGTACCGGCTCGGGAACGTCGGCGGCTACACCCTCGTCCTGACCCGGCGCAGCCAGGTGTACACCGTCGCCGACCTGCTGAAGCTCGCGCCGCAGACCTTCGTGCGCAAGCCCGACGGCTCGTACCTGCTGACCGAGAACATCTATCTGAACTCCGGCGCCAAGCTGCAGCTGGCCAACCCCGGCGGGCTGAACCTGCACCTGGCCAGCAGCCGGCTGGGCTTCGTCTCCATCGTCTCCTTCGGCGGCCGGATCACGTTCGACGGCGCTCCGCAGGCGCACGTCAAGGTCACCAGCTGGGACCCCCAGAAGAACAAGCCGGACACCGACCCCCGGGACGGCCGGGCCTATGTGCGCGCCATCGGCGGCCAGTTCTCCATGAGCTACGCCGACATCTCCGACCTCGGCTTCTGGAGCGGCCGCACCGGCGGGCTCAGCCTCACCGGAACCGACCGCCCCAACACCGGCAGTCTCGACGGCCCGGACTCCACCGACGAGGAGGACACCGGGCAGCTCAGCAGCAGCGGCGTGCTGGCCGGCCCCGCGGGCAAGCTGACCACGCCGGACAGCCGCTTCAACGTGCCCAAGCTGTCGTACGTGTCGGCGGACATCAGCCACTCCACCGTGACGGGCAACGCCTACGGGCTCTTCGCCTCCGGCTCCACCGGCGTCACCATCGCCACCACCGTCATCCGCAAGAGCCTGCAGGACGGGCTGGTGCTGCACCGCTACGTCACCAACGCGGTCGTGGAGAAGACCGAGTCCCGGGACAACGGCGGCGACGGCTTCGTCATGGCCCGCGCCACCCAGCAGGTCCGCGTGACCGGCTCCAAGGCGATCGGCAACGGCGGCAACGGATTCACGATCAGTGGCCAGGCGCTGGCCCACGGGCCCTCCGCCTCCGGCCAGTCCGTCAGCAACTACGGCTCCAACTCCGTGTCCAGCAGCACCGCCAAGGACAACGGCCACTACGGCATCGAGGTCCTCGGCGGCAGCGACGTCGGCGTGCAGGACAACACCGTCAACGGCGGCGACATGGGCATCGTGGTCCGCAAGGACGCGGAGAAGGTCGCCGTCACCGGCAACCACCTGGTCGGCCAGTCCCGGCAGGGCATCTCGGTGCGCGACGGGGTGACCGGCGCCAAGGTCACCGGCAACATCGTCGAGGACGCAGACACCGCCGTGTACGTGCGGGACTCCGTCGCCGAGGTGCGCGGCAACACCGTGGAGAACGCCGGCAACCACGGCGTCTCGCTGGTCGGGGACATCGGCGGATCCACCATCTCCTACAACGTGATCGCCGGCGTCGGGCCGAGCGCCATCGACAGGACGCGGTCCAGCGGAGACGTCACCCTCAAGCAGAACCAGACCTTCGCCTGGTACGACACCAGCTCGTTCTGGGTGAAGTTCCGCCACTACGCGAGCCCGATGACCCTGCTGTGGGCGGGCATCCTGCTGCTGATCCTCTTCTCCGCGCTGCTCGGCCAGCGCGGCCGCCGCACCCGCGGACAGCTCGGCCGCCACCCGTACCTGGACAAGCGCCCGCTGCCCAAGGACAACGTCCGCGAGATCCGCCTCGCCGGCCAGGACCGGGTTCCGGTGATGGCCGAATGAAGCAGGGAACCCGGTCCATGTGGGTCTCCGGGGCCGCCCTCGTCATCGCCGTCGTGGCGCTGATCGTGGTGCTGGTCTCCGGCGGCGGCGACAAGTCGCCCGCGGACGCCACGGCGGACACCACGCACCGCGCCTCGACGTCCGCCCCGAAGGAGCCGGCCGAGGAGCCGTCGGCGCCCGTCACCGGGCCGCTCGGCGGACCGACGCCGACGCCGACGTCGTCCTCGACACAGGCCGCCGACCCGGTCAAGGCCTCCGCCGACGCGGTCACCTGCCCGGAGCCCACCGTCCAGGTGGGCGACGCCCGCTCCCTGGGCGAAGCCCTGGAGAACGCCATGCCCGGCGACGTCATCGGGCTCGCCGACGGCACGTACAAGGACAAGTTCACCGCCGAGACCGCGGGCACCGCCGACCGGCCGATCTGGGTCTGCGGCGGCCCCGGCGCGGTGATCGACGCGGGCGACGTCGAGGGCGGCTACGCCTTCCATCTCGACGGCGCCAGCTACTGGCGGCTGATCGGCTTCACCGTGCGCAACGGACAGAAGGGCGTGATGGCCGACAAGGTCCAGCACGCCGTCATCCAGGGCCTGACCGTGGAGCACATCGGCGACGAGGCCATCCACCTGCGGAACTTCAGCACCGACAACGTCGTCCGCGACAACACCGTCCGCGACACCGGGCTGCGCAAGCCCAAGTTCGGCGAGGGCGTCTACATCGGCAGCGCCGAGTCCAACTGGTGCACGGTCAGCGCGTGCAAGCCGGACAACAGCGACCGCAACGTGGTCGCCGGCAACCGCATCAGCGCCACCACCGCCGAGGCGATCGACATCAAGGAAGGCACCACCGGGGGGACCGTCACCCGCAACACCTTCGACGGCTCCGCCCTGTCCGGTGACCACAACGACTCGTGGGTCGACGTCAAGGGCAACAACTGGACGATCTCCTTCAACACCGGCAGCCACGCGTCCGCGGACGGCTTCCAGACACACGAGATCCTCAAGGGCTGGGGCCGCGGCAACACCTTCAAGGGCAACGTCGCGCACGTGGACGGCCCGGGCTACGGCTTCAACCTCACACCCGTCAACGGCAACAAGGTGACCTGCGACAACAAGGTCACCGGCGCGGGGAAGGGCCTGACCAACACCGACTGCGCCGCCTGACACGGCGCGCCGGGCCCGCCCCGCCGCACCCCCCGCCCCACCGTCGCGCGGGGCCCGTCCTGGCGACGGGCCGCCGCGGCGGCCCGTCATGCCCGCAACCCGTCCCGAAACGTCCCGGGGCACCGTGATCCACGGCGTCCCGCACCACCCCCGACCCGCGAAGACACCGAGAAACCCTGGAGCGATCATGGCAGCCATCACCCTCGCGGAGGACGTCGCCGGCGCCAGAACCGTCGAAGCCGACGGTACGGCCCCCCGCCTCACCGTCATCGGCACCGGGTACCTCGGCGCCACGCACGCCATCTGCATGGCCGTGCTCGGCTTCGACGTGCTGGGCGTGGACGTCGACCCGGTCAAGATCGAGCGGCTCGCCGGGGGCGAGGTGCCGTTCTTCGAGCCCGGCCTGCCCGAACTGCTCGCCAAGGCCCTGGACTCCGGGCGGCTGCGCTTCACGACCAGCTTCGAGGAGGCCGCCGAGTTCGGCGACGTCCACTTCATCTGCGTGGGCACCCCGCAGCAGAAGGGCTCCGACGCGGCCGACATGACCTACGTCGACGGCGCCGTGACCGAGCTCGCCCGCCACCTGCGCCGGCGCGCGCTGGTCGTCGGCAAGTCCACCGTCCCCGTGGGCACCGCGGCCCGGCTCACCGAACTGGTGCGGAACACCGCGCCGGCCGGCTCCGAGGTCGAACTCGCCTGGAACCCCGAGTTCCTGCGCGAGGGCTACGCCGTGGACGACACCCTGCGCCCGGACCGCCTGGTCTTCGGCATCGCCTCCCCCTGGGCCGAGGAGCAGCTGCGCGCCGCCTTCGCCCCGGTGATCGCCCGCGACACCCCGGTCGTCGTCACCGACCTCACCACGGCCGAACTGGTCAAGGTCGCCGCCAACTCCTTCCTCGCCACCAAGATCTCGTACATCAACGCCATGGCCGAGGTCTGCGAGGCCACCGGCGGCGACGTCACCGGCCTCGCCGAGGCGCTGGCGTACGACGACCGGATCGGCGGGCGGTTCCTCAAGCCCGGCCTCGGCTTCGGCGGTGGCTGCCTCCCCAAGGACATCCGGGCCTTCGCGCACCGCGCCGAGGAGCTCGGCGTCGGCCAGGCCGTCGCCTTCCTCCGTGAGGTGGACGGCATCAACAAGCGCCGCCGCGCCCGCACCGTCGACCTCGTGCGCGAGATGGCGGGCGGCGACCTCACCGGGGTGCGGGTGACCGCCCTCGGCGCCGCCTTCAAGCCCAACTCCGACGACATCCGCGACGCCCCCGCCCTGGACGTCGCGAGCACCCTGCACCAGCTCGGCGCCCACGTCACCGTCGTCGACCCGGCCGCCACCGAGAACGCCCGGCGCAGCCACCCGGAGCTGTCCTACGGCGCCGACGCCCTGTCCGCGGCGGCCGGAGCCGACGTCGTGGTCCTGCTCACCGAGTGGACCGAGTTCCGGCAGATCGACCCCGAGGCGATGGGCGCCGTCGTCGCCTCCCGCCGCATCGTGGACGGCCGGCACGCCCTGGACCCGGTCCAGTGGCGCGCCGCGGGCTGGGAGTACCGCGCCCTCGGCCGCCCCTGACGTCCCGTCACGCCGGGCCCCGACCCGGGGCCCGGCGGAGCGACCGCGCATCGCGGTTCCCACCCCGAGGCTGCCGCCGTCGTGGCGGCCTACCAGGTCGACGTGCTCCTGCCGTCCGCGACCCCGTGCGTGCGTGACGCGGCCGACCGCGAGGTCGTGCACGCCGAAGTACGGCCCGCCGGGGCCGACATCTCCCCCTCGGACGGCGAGGAGGAGGCCCGGCCGACCTGCCGGAGCCGGGGCAAGGACGTCAAGGCCCCGCGTCAGCACGTCCGTTCGGTCCCGGCACGGCCGCCGGGGGAGGCGGGGCCTCCGAGACCTTCGCCCGGCTCGTCTGCCTCACCGGCGCCCCGCGTGGGCCGCGTCGAGCGGCTGGATCCCGGGGCCGGCGGCGCTGTCCGTCGCGACCCCGGGCCCGGCGGCCCGATCCCGGGCGAGGCCGTCAAGACCGGCCGCTGGCACTGTCATTCGGTTCTTGTCCGGCCCGCCGCCGTGGTCGGCGGGGTCTCCGGGATCTTCGGCCGGCTTGCCTGGGTCACCGGCGGCCCGCGTGGGCCGCGTCGAGCGGCTGGATCCCGGGGCCGGCGGCGCTGTCCGTCGCGACCCCGGGCCCGGCGGCCCGATCCCGGGCGAGGCCGTC